>JASJDA010000064.1 GCA_030065755.1 Prochloraceae cyanobacterium
CTCGAAAATAACGAGAGACTTAGGGAACAGGGAATAGGGAATAGGGAATAGGGAATAGGGAACAGAGGGATTTGAGCTTTTTTTATTAATAAAAACTATTTCTTATCTCTCTAGTTACTTTTGAGAAATGGTATTAGGCACAATGTAGCCTCGATTGTACATATTTTCCCAGCGCATTTCTAAATTGCTGTTCATCTGATAAAACCAATCAGGGCGCACCTCTTTGACGATCGGAGAAGCAACAGGCGATCGCTCTCGAAGACCTTGCGCTACTTGATGAGATCAGAGAAGACCAAAGGTGGCTGTCGAAGTTCCCCCAGCCAGCAATTGCACCAGTCGGCGGCGAGAAATCCCCAAAGCTGTTGCTCTTTGCCAAATCCACTCGTCTGCTCTTGTTCGATCGTAGGTCTGTTCGTCGAGTAAGTCTTTGTTATCCATGAGTATATATCCTGTTTTTTTGTTGAGGAAGATCGTTTGAATATTTAGTTAGCCTGAGAAATACTCCAAACTCGATCGAGAGATATGCGGATGGTTAATTAAGTTGTACTCGCTGAATATTGAAAGGAGTAATATCGACAGATAACTCTTGCTCTAACACTAATTCACTCAATAACTTGCCTAATATAGGCGCAAACTTAAACGCTTGTCCCGATCCCCCTGTAAAGATAGTAACCTGGGGAAATTGAGGCAGACGATCTAAGACAAATAAGGTATCTTTAGTCATGGTGTAAGGACAACATTGTAAAGATACACACTTATCTATACCGCGCCAATTTTTTCGCAGAAATCGATCGAGAAATTGAGCTAGTTTAGGGTCTGGTTCTCGCCGAAAATCCGCCATCGTTCTGGTGCGATATTTTGGAGGACACCAATCAATTCCTACTTTAATTAGACCAGAATCAAGATCGTGGCAGGGAAAGCCATAATACAAACCGCCATCGCCAGTGTTCGGATTAGCTTTTTGAAAGCAAAACCACTGAGGAAAATGTTCGATTTCCCCTTTTTCTACTTGGTAATATCCCCAAAGCATACTCCAAATTTCTAGCTCTAGATTTTGCTGAAAATGGGCTAATAATTCGTTAGTCCAAGCACTAGCAGCTAGGACAATTTTATTAGGGGCAAATAAACGCCCTTTGGTACTTTTAACGATAATTTGATTTGGTGAGGAAACTATTATTCGATCTACGGCTTCTTCCTGATAAAAGGTAACGCCCTGGGCAAGAGCTTCTTGATAGAATAGTTGTAGAGCTTTGTGGGCCCAAACCATTCCTGCACTCATTTCGTATAAACCGATAAAATCCTTATGGGGTTTCATTGCCCAGCGCGTTGCCATTGCAGTAGCATCCACTTCTTCAAAGGGAATATTTTTTTGTTCCATCACCCTTTTTGCCCCTAAAATACTCCCTTCGATCGTCTCTTCTCCCCAAACGTCTCCATAAAATAACAGCCCATTTGACCGCAATAGTTGGCAATTGTGTTTGACTTCAATTGACCGCCACTCTTGTAAACTTTTTTCTTGTAAATACGACAGGTATTCGCTAGAGTACATGCGCCTATACATGCGTTCTTCCCCAGAAGAACTACAGTGACTGTGACCAATTCGCTTAGCTTCTAAGAGAACTGTTTTGAGGTGGGCATATTGACTGAGATAATAAGCAGTCGATAATCCTGCCATACCGCCGCCAACAATTAAAACGTCGACTTTAATTGGCAATTGAGAGGTTACAGAAGAATCAGTACTAATCATGGAAGAAATTATCAGCGCGAGTAGACAGAATAAAACTTATGAGTAGTTTCTAAGTCTTTTTCTGTCAGATCTTGTATGGACTTTAATTTCTATCTTAGTCAGGCTTCTGGTAACGCTTCGTTAAGAATTGAATCAAAATAAACGCACTCTTCCCAGTAAGAGATATTCAAGAGGTAAGAGTCTCAAAAGAGGTAAGTAGCAATGAATGTACCCAAACGAGTCTTACCAGCGATTTATTTCTCTGTGATTTTAAGTTTATTGAGCTTATTGCTAACAATTAGTCTCGGCTCTACCTCTCAAGAATTAGAGTGGCAAAATCCCCGAATAATTGAGATTAATAAGGAACTGGGTCACGCCACCTTAATTCCCTTTAAAAATGAACGAGATGCCTTGACCTTTGATAGGAACAGATCGGGAAAGTTCATTCTCTTAAACGGTCAGTGGGATTTCCAATTTAAAGAAACTCCTCTTAAAGTAGACCGAGAATTCTATAACCAAAAAGATGGCTGGTCAAAAATTGAAGTCCCTTCTAACTGGCAATTAAAAGGATACGGAACCCCTATTTATACTAATATTAAACATCCCTTTCCAGCTAATCCGCCTCATGTCCCCCAAAATAATAACGAAACTGGTCTTTATCGAAGAGAATTTATTTTACCTACTGACTGGAATAATAAAGAAATATTTATCCACTTCGATGGAGTTCAGTCGGCTTTTTATCTCTGGGTAAACGGGGAAAAAGTCGGTTACAGCGAAGGTAGTATGACTCCGGCTGAATTCAAGTTAAATCCATATTTAAAAAAAGGAAAAAATCAAGTAGCTGTGAAAGTAATTCGCTGGTCAGATGCTTCTTACTTAGAAGATCAGGATTTCTGGAGATTAAGTGGTATTTATAGAGATGTATTTTTATTTGCCACTCCTCAAGTAGCGATTAGAGATTTTTTTGCTCAAGCTAGTTTAGACAGTTCTTATCAAAATGGCCTATTAGATTTAGAAATTGACCTTCATAACTATCAGAGAAAATTGGCTGACAACTATCAAGTTAAAGTTAATCTTTATCAGCCTAATAACCAGTTATTATTTTCCGAAATAGTAGAGGCCCCCAAGAAAATTTATCCTCATACTGAAGCCAGGCTAACTTTGAATAAAATCATTGACGGAGTTAAACCTTGGAGTGCGGAACAACCTAACTTATATAAATTAACGTTAAGCTTAGTAAATCGGCAAAGCAAGCCCATTAATGCAGTCAGTACATTAATTGGTTTCCGAACTGTAGAAATTAAACAGGGTCAATTATTAATTAATGGCATTCCTGTACTAATTAAAGGTGTAAATCGTCACGAATTTGACCCAGACGACGGTAGAGTAGTGACTAAAGAAGATATGATTCGAGATCTTAAACTTTTAAAACAACATAACTTCAACGCTGTCAGAACTTCCCACTATCCAAATGTTCCTCTTTGGTACGAACTTTGCGATCGATACGGTATTTACGTCATGGATGAAGCTAATGTGGAAAGTCACGAATTGTGGCAGTGGAAAAACGTGATTTTAGCCGACAATCCTGATTATCACAATTCATTTATCGCTCGCGGTGTTTCTATGGTAGAACGGGACAAAAATCATCCTTCTATCATCATTTGGTCCCTGGGAAATGAAGCTGGTATGGGTAAAGCAATTACAGATATGGCCAAAGAAATTAAAAAAATCGACCCTAGCCGTCCTATTCACTATGAAAGTAGACAGCCTTACGAGATGAGAACTCTACCTAAATTTGATTTTATCTCTAATATGTATGCCGGAATTAAAGATCTGGTTTACTTAACTACACGAGATCCAACTAGACCTGTTATTTTAAATGAATATGCTCACTCTATGGGAAATTCTACAGGTAACTTTTATAAATATTGGGATTTAATCGAAAACCCAAAATATCCCAGGCTACAAGGTGGTTTTATTTGGGATTGGGTCGATCAAGGACTTAGCAAGACTACTGAAAGTGGGGTTAAGTATTATGCTTACGGGGGTGACTTTGGCGATACTCCTAACGACAAAAACTTCTGTATTAACGGCTTAGTCCTACCAGATCGCACCCCTTCTCCTGCTTTACTAGAAGTCAAAAAAGTTCAAGAGTTTATTGATGTTATTCCTGACAATATATTAGCAGGTCAAGTAACTATTAAGAATAAGTATCACTTTACTAACTTAAACTTTGTTACTCTCAAGTGGACTTTACTAGAAGAGGGAAAGATTCTTCAAACTGGAGAAGTTCGCAACTTAGATATTCCCCCATTATCTCAACAGTCAATTACTATTCCTTTTACCAAGCCTTCCTTAAGAGCAGGTAAGGATTATTGGTTAAACCTTAGCTTCGAGTTGAAAGAGGTAAAACCTTGGGCTGACAAGGGTTTTGAAATAGCTAAAGAGCAGTTTAAATTACCATTCAAGCCGAAGACCAAGCCCATTGTTAACGTTATGGCATTTCAGGGAGTGAAAGTTAAAGAAACTGAAACAACTATATCGGTAAGAGGAACAAAATTTGCCATTACTTTAGACAAAAGAAAAGGAGTCTTTACTTCTTGGATTTATAAAGGTGAAGAAACCCTGGAAAGGGGACTCAAACTTAATCTTTGGCGAGCCCCTATTGATAACGATCGCGGCTCCCTATTTGACCCAGCTAATCAAGCCAGTGAGTCCAAAGAAAACGGACTTATGTACGCGACTCAGTGGTATAAAAATGGTCTTGACAGAATGGACTACAGAAACTTGACTTATACAATTAAACCACTGTTTCGAGGTAGGGCAGTAAAAATTACAGTCAAAGGAACTTATGGATCTGACCAACCCATGAAGTTCGATTTCCTTACCGCTTACACGATTTTTGGAGATGGAGAAGTTTTTGTAGATAATACGATCGTCAATGACAATAAGCAATTAATGTCTATCCCTAAAATCGGAATGAATTTAATTGTTCCCAAAGAGATGGACAATTTTCAATGGTATGGTAGGGGAATTCACCAGTCTTACCAAGATAAAAAGCAAAGTGCTTTTGTTGGTGTTTACGCTAACCAAGTTGCTGATAACTATTGGCCCTACATCAAACCGCAGGAAAATGGTAACAAAACTGATGTCAAGTGGGCAGCTTTGACAAATGATAACGGTGTAGGATTTTTAATTAATACTCAACAAGAATTAATCAACCTTAGCGTACATCGCTATTCTCTGGAAAATCTAACTAACGCCAAACATACTAAAGATGTAAAAGATGCTGGCAAGATCACTTTCAATATCGACTATAAACAAATGGGTGTTGGAGGTGACGATAGCTGGAATCCAAGAATACACGAAGAATTCTTGCTTAAAGACCCATATTACAGATATTTTTTTACGATTAGACCGATTGATTTAAAGACTCGAACCCTAGAAGAACTATTGGAGCGAACTTTACCTCTGACCCGTGGTAGGGAATCCCGTCTTAATCTTCTTGACCTTCTCCCAGAACAGCCAAGGGCGATCGCTTTCGGCTCTTAGCTATGCTCGATCGCTTGATAGTAAAAAAATTTCGATGAGATGGCACTTTCTCGAAAAATCATCTAAATTTGAGGTTTTTTCTGGAAAGTTGGGAGAGTTTTGTCACCCCCATAAGTTTCATATCTCTCTCTATTTCATTTTTCATATTAGAGAGAGCTTTTTCTACACCTGGTTGACCGCCAGCCGCCAAGGCATACAAATACCATCTTCCTCCAGAACAGGCTTTAGCTCCAACTGAGAGTGCTTTAAGAACGTGTGTTCCTCTTCTGATCCCGCCATCACAGATGACATCAATTCGATCGCCCACAGCGTCTACTATGTCTGCTAACTGATCGAAAGGTGAGATACAACCATCTAGTTGACGACCGCCATGATTAGAAACCATGATGGCATGAGCCCCTATGTCAACCGCTCTTTTAGCATCATCAACACTCATTACACCTTTTAGGCAAAACTTCTTACCCCATTTTTGATTAATTTGTTCGGCATCTTTCCAGTCCATTGATTGATCGAGCATGGTACTGAAATAATCTCCTATTGATACGGCTATGCTTGTTCCTTTGCGAACATGTTTTTCTAATTGAGGTAAACTAAATTTCTCGCGTAAAAAATAATTTAATGACCAACTAGGATGTAAGGCGAAACTGATTAAACTTTGCCATGTAAGTTTTGGAGGCGTAGTGAATCCTGTCCAAAGATCCCTTTCTCTATTCCCTGCAGTGATTGTATCAACAGTCAAAGCGATGGCATCAAAGTTGGCTTCCTTACACATCTCTATCATTGCATCGTTCAAAGCTTTATCTTTGTGATAATAAAATTGGAACATCTTTGGTGTTGATATTGTTGCACCTATCTCTTTTAAACTGACTGTGCCTAAACTCGATACACCAAACATGGTTCCATATTTTTCTGCTGCTAATGCAACTGCTCTTTCGCCATCATAATGAAATAATCTTTGTAATGCAGTTGGCGAACAAAATAGAGGAATGTCAATCTTCATTCCCATTACTTCAACAGAAGTATCTATTTTTTCAACTCCTGCTAATACACTGGGAATGAGATCGCATTGTTCATAGGCAGAAGTATTTCTTCTGTAAGTGACTTCATCATCTGCTGCCCCGTCTATGTAGTGAAATATTGGAGAAGGTAATTTCGCCTTAGCCAAAGCTCTAAAATCATTTACGTTACGGCAATCTTCTACACTTTTAAATAATTTAAAATCGAGGGTCATTTGTCATCTAGTAGTCTTAAACAACTAAGGCTAATGTATCATTAAAGTTTTTAAACAGGAATTTAAAAAAAATGTAGCTAGTCGGGGTATCTGCGGGAGCATCTGACGATCGCAGTTGGATAAACTCTTTCTGGGTAAGCGATCGATACTAATCTTCAAAACCATCCATTGAGCCAAAAAGAGTCTCGATCGTCCTATTTTTGCGAACAAATTTACAATAGTAGTTGACAAAAAAAATAATAATGGTAAGCAAATGTGCGAACTCGAAGTTGGTTCGTGGAGTTAGCAATAGGGAACAATGATGAATAAAAGAGGGTCGCTTGAAACCTTAGCTTTGAGACTACGACCTGGGTCAGATGTTCGACGAGAACTCGAAGGCTTTGCCAAGAGAGAAAAGATTTGTGCTGGTGCCATAATTGGTGCGGTTGGCAGTTTATCCAAAGTATGTTTGCGATTGGCAAACGAGGAAACGAGTGCAGAATTGTCAGGGAAGCACGAACTCTTGACGCTTTCAGGAACTCTTGGGGAAGATGGTGTACATTTGCATCTTTCCGTTGCTAATTCGCAAGGCGAGTGTATTGGGGGTCATCTTGTCTATGGATGTCAAGTTTATACAACGCTTGAGTTAATCATTGTATTGATACCCGAATTAAGATTCAAACGGGTATTTGATTCTGAAACTGGATATAAAGAGCTAAATATATCCCCAATCTCTGAACCAGAGTAGCCTTCTTGCTCCTCGCGCTCCTAATTATGGTTAATTTTATATCTCTATTATCGAAAAGTTATGAATCGAGCTAATTTTAGATTTTACGCTCAACTGAACTATTTTCTACCGCCAAGTAAAAGAAAAATTACTTTTGTTCATTACTTTAAAAAAAGCCGTTCTATTAAAGATGCGATCGAAGCTTTAGGCGTACCTCATACCGAAGTAGATCTAATTATAGCTAATAAAGAGTCAGTAGATTTTTGTTATTTACTGCAGGATGGAGATCTGATTGGTGTTTATCCGAGATGGCGATCGATTGATATTACACCTATTGTAAAAGTCAGACCGATTGAAATGTTCTTTCCTCGTTTTATCTTAGACGTTCATTTGGGTAAACTGGCCAAAAATCTACGTCTTCTGGGTTTTGATACTTTATACCGTAACGATTATAACGATGAAGAGTTAGCGGAAATTTCCCGCCGCGAGCAACGAATTTTACTAACCCGCGACGTGGGTTTGCTCATGCGTAGCGCGGTAAATTACGGTTATTACGTGCGCAACACTAACCCTTGGAAACAGTTATTAGAAGTAGTACAGCACTTCGATTTATTGGGAAAAGTCAATGCTTTTCAAAGATGTCTGTGCTGTAATGGCTTGATTTCTTTAGTAGATAAAAAACTTATTAGCGATCGTCTTCCAGAAAAAGCCAAGCAATACTACGATGAATTTTATCTTTGCCGTCAATGCGAGAGAATTTATTGGAAAGGTTCTCATCATCAAAAGATGCAAAAATTCATCGAACAAATTCATAGATAAAATTTGAGTATGTCACACTGAAGGCATAATACTACAAAACCGATAATGACAAACGAACTAGCGATCGCGACAAAAAGATTAACCAAACAATTCGATCGACATATTGCTGTTAATGATGTAGAGTTAGAAGTAAAAAGTGGGGAAGTATACGGATTAATTGGCCCTAATGGAGCAGGAAAAACGACTTTAATCCGAATGCTAGCAGCTACAGAAGAACCAACGGCAGGAGAAATTTATCTCTATGGCGATCGTCTAGTGCGAGATGACACCAATCCCCGACTAAAACAAAGTATCGGTTATCTTCCCGATGACTTTCCCCTCTACGACGACTTAACGGTTTGGGACTACCTAGACTATTTTGCCAGACTTTATAAATTAAAAGATTCTCGCCGTCGTCGTCGCTTGTACGACGTTTTAGAACTGGTAGAATTGACCACCAAACGTTACAGTGCGATCTCTACCCTCTCGCGGGGAATGAAACAACGTTTGGGTTTAGCTCGCACTATTATTCACGAACCTATTTTACTACTACTAGACGAACCTGTTTCCGGTCTAGATCCTATTGCTAGATTGCAGTTTCGAGAAATTATTAAAGCTTTGCAAGGAAATGGAATGACAATCTTAATTTCTTCCCACGTCCTCAGCGATTTAGCAGAACTTTGTAGTTCTGTGGGAATAATGGAATTAGGGTATTTAGTCGAAAGTGCTTCTCTCGAACAATTGTATCAGCGTCTCAGCAAACAGCAGATTATTCTTTCAACTTTAGGAGATTTAGAAGCATTAAAAAGGGAACTAAAACATAATTCTTTAGTCGAAGAATGGGAGGTCTTGCCGGAGGGTAAAAGTTTGCGAGTTAATTTTTCCGGTACAACTGAAGAAAGCGCCCAACTATTGCGATCGCTAGTTGAGTCTGGAATACCTTTAACACAATTTAACTCTCAACGGGAAGACCTAGAAAGTATTTTTCTTAAACTAGGACACAAGCAAGTGTCTTAAGCTATGCCTGCCAATGCCAAAATCTACTTGAAAAATAGCGATTAGTATTTAGAGTAACTAAAATTAAAAACAATGAAAAAAACAGAAAATATCTGGTGGATAGATAAATTGGGCGATTGGAATCCCCAACTGTTGCGAGAAATCAAAGGAAGACTGAAAACTCGTAACATTGCGATCGCCGCAATAATCTCCGCGATCGGTCAAATACTATTCTTTTTGTATTACCAAGGTCAATTGCCTTCTCTTTTACACTGGACAAAAGCAAGCTCCGATCGCTACTGTACTGGTTTTGGTTATCCAGATAGTCATCAACTCCATTATGGTCGTAAATGTCTGGTAGACTCTCTGGGTCAAGTACAGATCGACTGGCAATTGTGGTGGCTGGATTTGTTTGTCTGGTCGAGTATTTTTGGTATTTTTCTCCTATTAGTAGTGGGTACTTATATGTTAGTCGCTGACTTATCAAAAGAAGAAAGTCGCGGCACAATAGAGTTTATTCGCATGAGTCCTCAAAGTGCTAAAAGCATTTTGAGTGGCAAAATTTTGGGAGTGCCAATCTTACTCTATCTAGTTATTGCTCTGGGCGTACCTTTAAATTTTGCCAGTGGGTTAAATGCTGGTATTCCGATCGGTTTGATTTTGAGTTTCTATGGTGTATTAATTGCTGGCTGTGCTTTTTTCTACAGTGCAGCACTACTTTTGGGACTAGTGAACTTCGGACTGGCAGGATTTAAACCCTGGTTAGGTGCTGTAGCTGTATTGGTGTTTCTGTTTGTAATGACAGGTATATTGATGCACGATTCATTAGGCTATGCAACTGATTGGCTAGCTCTGTTTTATCCTGGGACGGGGCTATTTTATCTGGTGGATGCAGCTTCTCTAGATTCTAAAGTCGGATATTTAGAGTTTAAGGATCTAGCAGTGAGTCTGTGGTATGGCAAATCTTTGTTCAGTAACAGTTGGAGTGGTATCGGGTTCATCCTATTTAACTTAGGCTTGTGGACTTACTGGATTTGGCAAGGACTTTTGCGTCGCTTCCACAACCCCATTAGCACTGTTTTGAGTAAACAACAAAGTTATTGGATTAGTGGCAGTTTTATTATCATAACTCTCGGATTTACTCTCCAGTCTGACAATAGATATGGCGAATTTCAAAGCTTGATTTTGCAACAATTATCCTTGCTAATAGTACTTTTGTTGCTAACTGCGGCGATCGCTCCCCACAGACAAACTTTACTCGATTGGGCGCGCTATCGCCACCAAGTCAGTCCCCAACAGCGTCGCAGTCTGCTAAAGGATTTAATTTGGGGAGAAAAAAGTCCTTCAACCCTAGCCCTTGCTCTTTGTCTGTTGCTGACTACAGGCTACACAAGTTTGTGCTTAATGCTATCTCCTCTGGCTAAGACAGATAAAATGACAGCATTTTACGGCGTAATTGTCAGCGCTACGATCGTTTTGGTTTACGGGGCGATCGCTCAACTGATGCTATTTATGAAAACGCCAAAGCGCGCAGTTTGGGCATCTACTGCACTAGGTGCTTTAACAATTTTACCCCTGTTGTGTTTGGCTATATTCGGCATCAACCCCAATGATAAACCGTGGATGTTTTTACTGTCTATGATGCCTATGTTAGGTGCAGAATATGCTGCCACACAAACGATTTTATTGTCATTACTGGGTCAATGGCTGGCGATCGCTCTTGTTGGCTTCCAGATGACCAAACAACTGCAAAAAGCAGGTGAGTCGGAAACTAAAGCCTTATTTTCTGCACGATAATTTCATTTCAAAATTTCCCTCGATGGGCTACGCGATTGGGTTAGGACATTTTCTCAAGTTTTTTCCTGAGTGACCAAAACCGCGCGCTTTAACTAAACGTCAAAAGAAGTCCCCCACTTTTAGTGGTGGGGACTGATGTTCTTATTTTGAATAAAGTACCCCTTTTCAAATAATTATGTCACTTCGCAAATAACTTATCGCTATAGAGGGGTACTTTATTCAAAATAAAAAATTTTCCAGAGATGAATTTTGACCAACAATAAACGCGCTCTGGGCGCATCCTTAGATCAAAAAATTTCGATTCAAACAAATATTTTACAAACTCTACTAGGTTATTTTATCATAAATACAAATAATGATAATTATAGCTTCATGCTCAAAACGGTCAAAATTAGACTATATCCAACTAAAGAACAAAAACAATATCTCGCCAAATCTTTTGGTTGTGTAAGATGGTTTTGGAATTACAGTCTTAACTTGACCAATGAAACTTATCAAGCAACGGGCAAAGGTTTGAGTAGAGCCGATATTCAGGGTATGCTTCCTCAACTAAAAAAACAGGAAGATACTGTTTGGTTAAAAGAACCTTATTCACAATGTTTGCAAGTAGTAGCATTAAATCTCTCAAACGCTTTTATCAATTTTTTTGAACGTAAAGCAGCATTTCCCAGGTTCAAATCCAAACATGGTAAACAGTCGCTAACTTACCCACAAAATGTCAAATTAGAAGGAAATAAATATCTAAAATTTCCTAGTTGGGAAAGTATATCAAGAAGTAGATAGATTTTTTCCTAGTTCTAAAACCTGCAATGTTTGTCTAAATCAAATAAAATCTCTTTCTCTCGATATTAGATATTGGGATTGCAATAACTGCGGAACAAAGCACATAGATCGTGATATCAACGCAGCTAAAAATATCAGAGATGAAGGTCTACGAATTATTTCCTGTGGGACGCGGGATAAAGCCTACTGCCCAGATGTAAGACCAAGTAAAGGTGGACGTAAAAAATCGACCATTACAAGGCAATCTGCTGGGTAGGAAGCCCACGGTTTCACCGTGGGTAGTTCACGTTAATGAAATTGAACAACTTGAAATACCTTGGTTGGAAAACCAGAAAAATTGTTCGCAAATTAAATCAAGTTCCCAATTTTCTTGAGAGGCATCGGGAGGTAAATTGAAGGTTAAATCGAGTGTGATTGTATCTCCTGGGACTAAAACTTGTGGAAGTAAGTGTCTAGGATGAACTTCTCGAAAATTCGCTTCTCCTGGTAATCCTTGTCTCAGGGCAACGGTAATATAACCTCTTTTTTTTCGGTTATTATTCCATAACGTTTGGCCTGTATTTTCCAAATGAACCTTAAGAGAAACTTGACAACTCTTCGGGTCAATTTCACTTGATATTAATGTCCATTTGACATCTGTCTTATAGTTGAGATCGTAGCAATTCGGATAGTTGCCATAAGGTTTACGTGCTGTTAAATTGTTAGATCTTTCAAAGGGTATTGATGCGAAATTCTCAAGCGGTTGGGGTATTTCGTCAGCATCAAAGAATCCATTCACACCAACATAGCGTGTAATATCAACAAAGCCAAGTTCATTGAGTAGACGATCCAGATATTCTACAGAAAAAGGATTTTCTACTGTTCCATATTCTTCCGTTACCTGACGCATCTCGCGTTCGAGGTCAGTAAAATTAGGATGCCAAGCAGGATCTACTACACCCAAACACCCCCCTGGCATAAGAAATCTAAAGGCTTTTTCTAGGGCAATTTCTTCATGAACAAGATGGTGTAAAACATCATAGAATAAAATTCCATCAAAACTTTCATCATCAAATTCAACTTCTTCAAGTGTTGTTTGATGGAAACATAGGTTGGATATAACATCATTTTGATAGTGAATTGCTAAGGATTTAGCTCGATTTTTGGCAATTTGAATGAAATCTTCTGAAGGCTCTAGTGCATCTACCTGAAACCCTAACATCAGCAAAATTTCTGTAATCCAACCTGTACCGCTACCTACTTCTAAAATTCTTCCCTGAGACGGAATTGACATCACTTGCAGTATGTTCAGAAGGTCGTACATTAACTTAAAATATTCAGGATTACTCGGCCTAGCATCAAATGGCTTAACATAATCCCAACTGGCAAGACTACCTTTCTTTGATAAAAAAGATTTTGCTGCTTGTATTGCTTTGTTGTATTCGATGGGATTGTCTGTCAGAAAACGTTTTAGTTGAACAGATGAATTGATCGATTGGGTCATGACTGTTTACTTAATACAATTATAGTTTTTTTATGTTTGGATTATTTTAGTCTATTCTTATCTAAGAGCTTGTTTATAAAGAAATATTAAATTGATGGTTTGTCACTAAATGTTTGAATGAGGATAGAAATGTAGTTCTTCCCTATTGAGACTTTATTAAGCAACGCCATCAAGCTAACGATTGAGGAAATTCTTGATAAATCCACTCCAAGTGCAAATATTTTTGCAAATATTTCAGTAATTGCTCCTCTTCAATAGGTTTACTTAGATAAGCTTCGCACTTGAGATAGTCGCTCATTTCTTGCGTTATTGAAGCAGCAGAGATAATTATAGTAGGAATATTTTTAGTTGCTGAGATTTTCCGCAGTTGTTTTATTGATGTATACCCTGTTTTGACTGGCATAAATAAATCTAGCAAAATCATGTCGGGTTTAAAATCAGGGGCGATCTGCAACATTTCCTGACCATTAGTTGCAGTCCTCACCTCAAAACCTATTGGTTTGAGTATTGTCAGCAAAAGATGGAGATTTTCTTCTTTATCATCTACTATCAAAAGCTTGCGTTGCTTTCCTTTATAACCTAATATTTGACTTGTTTTAATTGGTTGTATTGGTTCTCGATCGCTGTTCATTTCAACTGCAGGTACTAGCAAGTCAAACCAAAATAAGGTTCCCTGACCCAATTCGCTTAGTATCTCTAACTTACCTCCCATCAGTTCTACCAATTGTTTACTAATAGACAAACCTAAACCCGTACCATCAGCCCTAGATTTTACGTCCCCTACTTGTTCAAAAGGTTGAAAAATTTTCTCCAGCGCTTCATTACTTATACCTACACCTGTATCGATAACTTCAAAGCGTAGTAAATGTTGAAGTTTTCCGCCAGAAGATTTTGACGAGGAGAGAGAACTAACTTTGAATGTCACTTCACCGCGATCTGTGAATTTAATTGCGTTGCTTAAAAGATTAATCAAAACCTGTCGCAACCGCGTTGAGTCGGCTTCTATAGCAGTGGGTAAATTATTATATTCACAGTTAAGTCTAAGCCCTTTGTCTCCTACCCACATACCAATAATACCTACTATTCCATCCAAAAAACTTTCCAAATGTAACTCGTTAATATTAAGTTGCATCTTCCCAACTGAGGTTTTGGAAAAATCTAGGATGTCGTTAATTAGGGTTAATAGATGGGTTCCACTTTGCCGAACAATTCTTAAATTATTTTCGGATTCGGGATTTAAATTACGATCGCGCTGAAGTATTTTTGTATAGCCCAAAATACTGTTGAGAGGAGTTCGTAATTCGTGGCTAATATTGGCAATAAATCTATCTTTAGCTTTATTAGCAGATTCTGCCTTTTCTTTTGCCGCTCGAAGTTGAGCGGTACGCTCTTTTACTTTATCTTCTAGTTTTCGATTGATTTCTTGCAGTTGAGCGGTACGCTTTTTAACCTTATCTTCTAGGGTTAGATTAATTTCTTCTAACTCTAATTTTGCAGCTTTTAATGTAATTTCTGCTCGGTTTCTTTGAATGACATAGCAATTTAATAATTTCAAAATAGCTACCCATCCTAATAGCAAGATCGGTAAAATTAGCAAGCTCAATAAACTAGACCAAAATAAACTTTGGCGGTACTCTTCGATATTGGATTTTATTCTTGTTTCAAGCTGGTCAATAGTTTGATTTATTTCTGTGGCGTATATTTCTTTTTGCAGTTCGTATTTTTGACTAAATAGAAGTTCGAGAGCTTCTTGTTGTTTTCCTTGACGGACTAAATCGAAAGATTCGTTCTCCATTTCTACCAATTTAAGGTTAGCTTTATCAGTTTCAATTGGCAGATTCGCGTAAGTTTCTGGAGCAAGATCGATCGCTTTTTTAATAGCTTTATCTAATTGTGGCTCGAATTTGCGATAGCGTTTTTCCCAGTCGAGATTTCCCGTAGCCGCAGCCATGCGCGCAGACATGGTTAAAACCTCGTCGAGATGTACGATTTCTCCTGTCAAGCTCTGGAGTTGAAATTCAGTTGTAACAACTTTGGTAAAATTACTGTACATTCTCCAAACGTTCCAACCCACACAACCAACTAACATTAAGCTGAGGATAACTGCTGCTGTAATTAGTGGGATTAGGTTAGAACTAATAAAGCTTGGAATCAAGATAGAATTTCGTTTCATTATTTTATCTTCGAGCAGTCTGCGAGTGACTAAAAAAGGTGGTAAAAGACTATATTTTTATTAATTATTAAATAAGCTATCGCTTTGATACTGTTAATTTTAACCACAATTCCACCATCTCAAAGAAAGTAAATATCTCCACAGGGCAATTGTTTCTTTTTTCAATAACCAATGATTTCTTTTTCTACTCCAATCTCTGTTAATGCTACAATAAGTCAATATTTTCTATTGCAGTTAGTATAGATCGTTTTTTCAAAAGCTGCTTGTCGGGCGTATCGGAATCCAGTATTGTTTTCGATAGTTACCCCAAAATAATTCTCTTGAGAAGTGAAGCAATGGTTCGTTTCATTATCAACATTTTCTTACTAGAAAAATTTATGAAGAATACTTATGAAAGCGATCGATATCTGTAATTTATCTTTTTCCTATCCCGAGCGACCGTCAATTTTACAAGACCTCAACCTCAAAATTTTACCAGGAGAAAAGGTCGGTTTAATTGGTCCTAATGGTGCTGGAAAAACAACATTATTTTTTTTAGTTTGCGGAATATTATCGCCAGCAAGAGGAGCAATTAAACTATTTGACAAGCCAATAGAACCAGGAAAGTTTCGTCCTGAAATAGGTTTAGTATTTCAAAATCCTGACGATCAATTATTTTGTCCTGCGGTCAAAGATGACGTAGCTTTTGGTCCAGAAAATATGGGTTTAGAAGCAAAAGAAATAGATATGCGCGTCGAGAAAGCTTTATCTTTAACTGGAGTGTCCCACTTAGCCGATCGCATTCCCTATCAACTATCTGGAGGAGAAAAATGCATGGTGGCGATCGCTTCTGTCTTGTCCATGCACCCTAAAATAATTTTATATGACGAACCTAGCGCTAATTTAGATCTTCAAGCTAGAAGGCGTTTAATTGAGTTTTTACAGAGATCGCAAGAGGGTATTGTTCTATCATCTCACGACTTAGAATTAATTTTGGAAGTGTGCGATCGCGTTATCCTTCTCAACGGAGGAAAAATTGTTGCTGATGGAATTCCCCAACAGATAATGAGCGATCGAACTTTGATGGAAACAAATCATCTGGAAGTCCCTCATTCTTTATTAAAGGATAAAGGATGAATACCCGTCTTTTTACTTTCAAGGTAGCCACTGAGGATTGAACCCCACCAGAGGTAATTCTTCTAATTGGGAATTATTCGAGTCATTAGCACGATCGACAGAGGGGATCAGCAGCCACAAATGACCGTCAACGATCGCTTCTCCTGAATTTGTTCTCAATGTATTTATACTCTCGGAGTTATTAGAAGTAATTACTTGATCGAAAATTATTCCTAATCCATCAGGAGCGATACTAAATTTAATATCTTGATAATTTGGCCAAGCTATTAGTGGTGTAACAGAAGATGTTTTAATATTTATTTTTGCTAAGTAGGGTCGTTCTATATATTCTTTTTCCTCTTCTAATACTTCAGTTAGCAGACAATAAATATCGGTAGCAGTAGGACTAAACTGACAGTTGAGAATGGAGCCTTCAGTGTTGAGTAATTCTTTTTGAATTCCTTGATTATTGACGTAAAATAGCGATCGCGTGTAACTTAAATTAGCATTGTCGGTATTATAATTTACCATCGCCGCTGCTTTTCCATCTCTAGAAAAATTGAGAACTCTACCAAACTTCGGCAAAAAATCTAAAGGTTTAGCTTCTGGTTCTAAGGGCAAAAGTGAAATTCCTTGTCCCTGAGCAATTGCTAGGGTTTGACTGTCTGGAGCAATTAAAAACTCTCCTCCTTGTATTTTCAAAGGTTGAGGTTTATTCCTTTCTTTAATCCTCCAAAGATCGAATTCTTCAGGATTTTGGCGATTAATTCTTTGCACGACAATTATCTTGCCATCTTCTGACAGTTTGAATTCATTATTTTGATATTTTTTATTATCTAAAATTAATTCAATTTTATTGGGTTTAAAATGCTGTCCTCTATCGCTACTAATTCCTGTAGTGACAGTATATAGTTGTAAATTTTGTAATCCTTCATTATCCTTGACTTTAGGGAGCGCAGAAAATAAAAGGAGATCGCCCTGGGGATATGGTTTAAAGTCTACAACTACTAAATCGGGAGGGGTAAGAATTATTTTTCTTTTCTCAGTAAAATTATAGAGAATTAATCTGCCTTTTTGTTCTCCTTTACTTCCTATGTAAGCAAAAGCACGATCTCTCGTGCTAAATTTGCCTACAAATGGCTCCATTAATTCTCCTGCTTGTTCTTGTCCTATAAACCTAGATCTTGCTTTTTCTAGTTTAAGTTTATATTCAATTCCATAAGGAGCGGGGCTATTTAAAGTATAAGCAATGCGTCGTCCTGCCCAGCTTATTTTTCCAGATAAGGGGGGATCTATTACTAAATTTTCTGTCACGGTCGCTCGATCCATTGGTCGATCGAAAGTAAGAATAAAAGCTCTATCTTTAGCTCCTATTTGTTTTTGTTGCCAGCTAAAATTTGTTACATTTGGCCCTCTATGTAGAAAACAATTAGCTCCACAATTTTCCCCACCCCATATTAACAAAGCAATAAGGAGAGTTAGGAGAAATATGGTAGCAAAAGAAAGGCGATCGACTGGAAGTAAGACTTTTTTTCTCATTTATGCTCTGCTTTATAACAAATAAATAATATAGCGCGACAAGGACCTTTAAATCAGCGAACAGCGATCGGCGATCGATGGGTATGGAGGGGAACTTAAATCAGTTATCAGTTACCAGGGAACAGCTATCGAGGCATATGCTGGGGGATTTATACCCGAAGATAAATCTCATATAACCATTAAAAAAATTATTCTCTTGCACTTTCTGCCTGAGAGTCTTTTGCCTTTTGAATTTCTTAATGTTTGTCGATCGGTCTGACGTGGGAAATATATAGGTGGAAAAGTGGAGAAGTTGCCTAAAACCTCTCTTCTAGTTCAACTAAAGAAGAATATAAATGCTGGAAAATACATTATTTATTATTATCATTATTGGAGTGGCTATTGTAGCAGCATCAATAGAAATAGCAGCTATCCACAATTATCGAGTATCACAGTTAGGGACAACTGCTGAAGCTATTAAGCGTCTGGAGAATTACCAACAACAGGAAAAACAAAACGTACAACCCCAAAATTGGAGTAATTCGCGCAGCGTATATGTAGACGATCGAGCCTTAAAATGGCTTCTCAAGCATATTGACGGTAAAATTACGGGAGCTACTTTTAAACCCAGACGAGAAAATGACAGCTTTGTGCTGCTTTCGTTTCCGAGTATTCTCAGTAAACCAATTCCCCGCAGTCCTGTTTACTTCGCACCAGGACTACTTACAACTCTCGGTATTTTAGGAACTTTTAGCGGGATCTCTTTTGGTTTGCACTCGGTTAATCTCAAAGATTTTAGCGATACTGAGCCACTTTTAAATGCTAGCACCGAGCTGCTTATGGGTATGAAACAAGCTTTTTCTACCTCTCTTTGGGGACTTGGTAGTGCTAGCGTGTTTATGTTGCTTCTAGCTGTTGGTGCTTCATTGAGACAAAAATATCGCAACCAATTGCGCACCAGATTGAGCGATGTAGCTTTTGTAGAGAGTCCTGGACGTATTATCTCTCGTTTAGATAAGAGATCCAACCACGATAGCGCTGAAACCCTCAAAGAGGTAGCAGATAGTCTAGGAGGATTAAACCAGTTCAATCCCGATAATATGGGCAAAGCTATTGGCAACGCAATTAAAGAAGCTATTTTTTCTTCAGGAAGTCCCTTAATAAAAGAGTTGCAACAAATTCAGTTGAGTTGCGATCGACAACTGACTTCTATCTCTCAAAAGTTGGATCCCTTGACACCAGAGGCGATCGCTACTGCGACATCAGCACAATTACAAGGCTCGATCGCACCTATTTCACACCAAATTGAGCAGATAATTCAGCAACAAGAAAAATTAGACACCTCTGTCCACAACTTCCGCACTCAATTAGTCGATCGCTTAGATGCAAACGCGCAATTAACCCAAGAAATATCCCAAGCGCTCGACTCCCTGAGTTTACCGGAAAGACTCAAGAGCATTGAAAACTTTCAGCAAGATACCCTAATTAAGCTGCAACAATTCGCGACTAATTTGCAGTCAATTTTGGCTCAATTTAGTAATGACACTCAAGGAGTAATGCAACAAGTCGCCACAGAAATTCAACGAGCAGTAGATCTGAGTATAGCTGGTATGGAAGCTCAGCGAAGCGCCTTTGAAGAAAGTGCTTCCAAAGCAGCGATCGCTTTCCAAAACCAATCTCAAACTTTAGAAAAACTCGGCGATCGAGCTTCTCAACTAATTAATGAAGCTAGAGAAAATTTTGTCTCTACTTTAGGGAATATTGACGAAACTCTCCAGAATACCAGTAAAACAGTCCAGCAAGAATCAGAACAATTCCGCCTTAGTTATCAGTTGTGTTTGCAGAAGTTTTTTAACGAGCAAAATGACCTGCTAAACGACACATTAGGCAAACAACGTGAAGGACTAGTTGAGGTTGTTAATAATTTAGAGAATACTTTTAAACAAGAAAGCGATCGTCGTCAGAAAATGACCGAACAAGTCAATGAAAGTTTGAGCAAAATAAATGTGACTGTAGAAAATGTAAATAACTTAGCTAGTTCAGTAGTAATAAATTCTAGCCAGCGTTTAGAGCAATTACAAAAACTGGCTTGCACGATCGGTAATGAGGCGGATAAAGTAGAAAATGCCTACAAAAATATGACCGAGCAATTTAAAGAAGCTCTCAAAATTGGTAACGAGCAATTGAATAGCTATTTAAGCCAAGCAAATGAATCTTATACAAGAAGTCTTGAAGAAGCCGATCGATCTGCAGCTAGAGTGTGTAGCGAATTAAATAATACTGCTATTGGCATTAACGGCGCTGCTAATGAGTTAGTAAGAGCTGCTCATTATTTAGTAGCTGCTACCGACGATATAAATAACACAAATGGCAATAGACATAAAACCTACTAAACGCTGAGATTAGGTGGGAGAGTGGGAGAGTGGGAGAGGGGGAGAGGGGGAGCAGGGGAGAGGGGGAGATGAGGAAGAGAATTATAAACAAACAGCTAACAGCTAACAGCCAACAGCAAATAGTAAACAAATGAACGATTTTATTGATTTAGAAAACGATCGAGAAGTTGTAGAAGAACAGGATTCTGGTATATGGCTATCTATCAGCGATTTGATGTCTGGGTTGCTGATGTTTTTTGCTCTGCTATTTATTACAGTTCAGGTTCAGTTACAAGAGAAAATGCAACAACTGGAAAAGGTGCAAGTCGAGCTACAAGAGAAAATAGAGGAGTTAGATAAATATCAAAAATGGTATAATGCTTTGTCGATCGAAGTGCAAAATATTCTCAAAGAAAAACTAGGAAATAAATATTCTTTAAAAGTGGATCCAAAAACTGGTGATGTCAGCGTAGGAAATCGCATTCTTTTTGACGAAGGAAGTGCAAAACTTAAGCCAGAAGGAAAACAGTTTCTTAAAGAATTTATTCCGCTCTACAGTCAAGTAATTTTCTCTGACAAGCAGTTCGATCGATATATTTCTCGCGTAATTATTGAAGGCCATACTAGCTCTAAAGGTTCGGATACAGGTAATATGGAATTAAGTTTGCGTCGTGCTTTATCCGTTTCTAATTATATTTTTTCCAAACAATTAAACTTCCCGAATAAAAAAAGATTAAAGCAAAAAATTATCTCTGCTGGACGGGGAGAAATTGATGCAGAACAGAAATTTGACAAACCGAGCGATCGTAAAGTGGTCTTTCGCTTCCAGTTCGTACGTCAAGATTTTGAGCGAGTATTACAAAAGCAAAATGACGATAAAAAATGAAATTTAATTTTCCAAAATTAAATCCGCCGCCACTTCCTAAGCCTGAAGTGAACAAGCTTAAAAAACTAGCTAAAAGTAATATTAATATTTCCTTCACAAAGACTAATTATTATCTTAATGTCCCCCAATATAAAATATCCATACCTCGCGACATAGACGAACTTATTTTAGATATCGCCAATGGTGAAAACGATAATTTAAGTCTACTAGAGTGGATTTATTGCCTTCATTTCAAGGAAGAATGGAACAGAAAACATCCTCATAATAGTAAGCCAACTTCCGAAGTAATTTGGAAAGTAGCAGAATATAACGATTGGCTAAAACAGAGATTATTTTGGCGTTTAGCTCTTTATTACAGTGGCGATCGGGACTTATTACCTCTATCTTTAGTCAAGACTTTTTCTATTTTTACTGCTGACAACGAAATAGATAGCATTAGGATAGAAATCGTCAACTCATTGAGACAAAATTTACCAGAAGAAATAGCAAGACTGAGTTGGGAACAGGTGCTGACCCCCCAAGAATTATTAAAAAGTTATCAACTACCCGATCGCATTCCTGCTTCTTCGGAAGCTTTAGATTATGTTGTTAGCGAGTTTTCTAGTTCTAATAGTCCAAACGAACAACAAATAGAATGGCTGTTTTGCTGTTTTCAAGAAATGTCCGATCTACAAAAGCAAAAAAATGCAAAAAATATCGACTGTTTAGAAATTCGCCAGAAGATTCTCGATTTCCTAGAAAAAAGTTAATTATATATTATATATTAAAGCTTTTTTAATTCATTAAAATATAAAGGAAAAGTAGGAATTATAGCAGTCGTAAAAACGCAAAAATTAACTAAGTTTCAAAAGTGATTTGCCTAACTAAGTTGACTCTAAGAGTAAAGATTTAGGCTTTCGATCTGCCAAAATTAGAGGACTGAAAACACTTCCTTAGAGGTTCTATGTTCTGCCAGAGGAAGCTAAAAAATTTCACCTTTGAAACCGTTTGTTAATGGAATTAAGATGGCTTACTCCTTAATGGCAATTGCCTTAACCCAGTCTCTACCAACTTCAGTAGCCTTTTCAGGATTACAAAAAATACCTAGATGTCTATAAGCTTGTCCCTTACGATTAAAACACGAGCATTGCCAGCCACGTTCAGGAGTATAAAAAACCATTAAGGTTGTTTCTTCAAGACAAATTATCTGGTATATGACAATCTTCGATCCCATCGTTACAATTTCCTTAAACTATACGTCTTCTTATTCTTATTTTCCATCTCTTTAAAGAATTTGTCAGTAAGAAAAAGTATGAAAAAGTATAGAAAAAAATGCTAGCTATTTTAATACCTGAACTTTCCTAAATTTAACTGAACAATTCTTTTATTTATTATGCCTTAAGTTAACTCCAGTATATCCCTAAGTTTCACCTGCAGGAACTAGAGAGAAGGTTGAAAGGCAGATTTAATAAGAGATAGAAACGTTATTGGCGGCGAATTCCAGTGACGGTGAAGGAACCCAAGGTGGAATCGCTACAGTTCATTTCCATGCGCATACCGTCTGGAGACACGGTGCCAGAACAGTTCCCCGTTGATGTATCCCCAAATTGATACGTTGCTCTGTAGTTACTTGTGAAGCGCTGCCCAGTAATCGTACCTCTGCCTGAAGACTGGTATCGAATTCCATTTGGGAGGACTCCCCATCGGGTGAAACGAAAGTTTTTCCCATCTTGGGCAATCTCAGCCAGATTATTTGGGTAATTGAGATCGTGCCAGAGACCATCGATCTTCGCAATTGCATCAGGGCGAGGTTGCTGTTCGGCAGGGTTTGGCTTTGGCGTTGTGGTCGCTCTAGATGGGGGAGAGGAGGTCGCTACAGAAGTATTAAATTTAATTCCTGCTTTGATTGCCAATTTTTCTGCAGTGTTGATAGGAATGCCGTATAAGGATGGGGAACTTGTAATATTATCTATATCAGCTCTGCCGTAGATAGCAATCAATCGCCCCTGTTCGTCTAAAATAGGGCTGCCACTCATTCCTGGTATAGCTTCACCGCTGTAAATTAGTTCGTAACCATCTTGAATGTCAGAATCGAGCAGAAACCCAATAATATTTTCTGAATAAAAACGATAAGTACGACTTCCTACTCGCATCAAACCAGGATAGCCAGCATAATAAATTCTCTGTCCTTCAGTCAAACTCTCGGAATTACCTCTGTTAGCGATCGGATATTCTTTGCTACTGGTAAAGTATACTAATGCTAAATCTGCACCTTTTAGTTGCTTTACCCGCTCGTAGCTGACTGAATGTGACTGACCGTCATAGGTTTGAATTTGGTATTCTCCCGTTCGATCGACTACGTGCCAATTAGTAATAACAATGTAAGTGTCGTCGGCTCGTGCAATAATTACCCCAGATCCAGTATTTTCTCCATCAATACGCACCGAAATCTTTTTAGCAATCTCATTTACTTGTTTGGCACTCAAGGCCAAAATTACTTGAGGCTGCATCAAAACCGTAGCTGCACTGACAACAAAAACAGGGGAAAATCGAACCAGAAAATTCATTTATTAATTATTCGCTGCAAATAGGTTTCTATAGGGATACCTCGGATATAACGGCTCATCCTTTGCCAAAGATTGCGATCGGGTTGAGAACGATCTTTATATAAGTAAGGATCTTTTCAACATAATTAGTTTATCCTATTCGATAAGCTTTTTGCAGAGCTTTCTCTTGTGATGTATTTCTGCTTCTTGTTCGAGATCGATCTTTGTGAGATGGATATATTTTTTTCTCAGAGTAATTTCAAATTCATCCTTTTTAGCAGGCCGAGTTAACTAAGTGGGTTTGGCGCGAGATAATATAATATATCTCTAACTCCATTGCGATCGATTCGTAAAAATAGTTGTTCAGGAGTTCGGTAACCTTGAAAAGATTTATCAAACGTCGTTCTGTTTTTTTACCCCTATTGTGTTTATCTCTAGTATCTACCCTTCTATTATCTGCCTGCAATAACCAAAATCGGTCTAGTACTAATTCTCAAAGTAAGGAAGATACTCTCAGGTTATTATACTGGCAAGCTCCAACTATTCTCAATCCCTACCTATCCAACGGTTCTAAAGATTTAGAAGCAAGTCGCATAAGTTTAGAGCCTTTAGCAAGTTTCAACAACGATGCAGAACTAATCCCAATTTTAGCAGCAGAAATACCGAGTAGGGAAAATGGCGGGGTAGGTTCGGATGGCAAATCTGTTACTTGGAAACTGAAACCAGATCTCAAATGGTCTGACGGGACTCCTTTGACTGCTGACGATCTAGTTTTTACCTACAAATACATTGTTAACCCTGAAGTCGCTACTTTTGCCAAGGGAATATACGAAGTCATTCAAGATGTGAAAGCGATCGACGATCGCACGGTTAAAATTGAATTCAAGGAGGTAAATCCAGCTTGGTTCAGGTTTTTTGTCGGTCAACAGGGGCCAATTTTACCGAAACATATATTTGAAAAATATAATGGTCCTAATGCAAGAGAAGCTCCAGCTAATTTAAAACCCGTAGGGACAGGCCCCTATCAGGTGGTAGAATTTAAGCCAGGAGATACGGTAATTTACGAGCCCAATCCCAATTTTCGAGAGCCAGATAAACTAAGCTTCAAACGCGTCGAATTAAAAGGTGGTGGAGACGCAACCTCTGCAGCAAGAGCAGTATTACAAACAGGTGAAGCAGATTACGCTTACAATCTGCAAGTAGAAGCCCAAGTACTCAAACAACTAGAAGCTTCGGGTAAAGGGAAAATAGTATCTAATTTAGGCGCTTATATGGAGCGCATTCTCGTCAATCATACCGATCCTAATCGCGCCACAGCAGATGGAGAACGTTCTAGTATCAAATTTCCCCATCCCTTTTTTAGCGATCGAAAAGTGCGTCAAGCATTTTCTCTAGCAGTTAACAGCAAAATTGTTGCTGAAGAACTTTATGGCGTTACGGGTAAACCAACATCTAACATACTTGTAGTTCCTCCTCAATATTATTCTCCCAATACAAGTTCGGAATTTGACCTCCAAAAAGCAGCCGCACTACTTGACGAAGCTGGGTGGAAAGATAGTAATGGCGATCGGATCAGAGATAAAAATGGCGTCGAAATGAAAGTATTATTCCAGACTTCAGTTAACCCTTTACGTCAAAAAACTCAGCAAATAATTAAACGAGATTTAGAATCGATCGGCATAGGAGTAGAATTGAAAGCGATCGATGCTCAGATTTTCTTCTCTAGCGACCCAGCAAGTAACGATACTGTGGAACATTTTTATGCAGATTTGCAAATGTTCAGCCGACAAAGCAGCAGTCCAGATCCGGCTGACTACATGAAAATATTTACTTGCGATCAAATTCCCCAAAAAGCTAATAGCTGGGTTGGTAATAATGCTACTCGTTACTGCAACCCAAAATACGACGATTTCTGGAAAAAAGCTACTAAGGAATTAGACCCAGATAAACGGCGGGAAATGTTTATTAAGATGAACGATATGTTAGTAGATGATGTAGCAATAATTCCCATGATACATAGAGCAGATGTAATTGCTATTAGCAACAATCTTAAGGGGATAGAGATGACTGCGTGGGATACTAGAACCTGGAATATTATGGATTGGAAAAGAAATTGAAAAATCAAAAGTCAAAATTAAAGATTTTTAGTTAAAACTACCTCACTAACTACTTGGCTGCTTTTGAACAAAATGTCGAACGCAGTATCCATCTAAAATCTCTGATTTAGATGGGGTTACAATGATTCTATTTTTTAGAATACCAAATTTAAATGCTAAACAGCTTATCTCCAACTGATAATATTAATGGTAAATTATTCACCCTCTTAGCTGTTTGCTCGTGTGACGATTTGACTATTCTTTGAAAAGATGTTTTAGGATTGGTAAAAAATTCGTAACTTCTTTTTAGTTCACTAGCATTTTTAAACACCTGCAGATATTGGTTGACCATATTTATTTCCTAAGCGCTTGCTAATTAGTTTGGCTCGCTCGTTTAATCGTTTATCGCCAAAATCTGACTTTATACGCCACTTATTCTCAGAATTTCTGATAATCATGTTTATTGCTGGCTTATTTTAACAAATTATTGCTATTATAGCGAGATTTCTCCTTCTTGAGGCAGTCAGCGCCAAGACTTTGTTGGCGAAAGCAATTAGATAGTAATTAAACATAACACACGGAGGAGAGGACGCTGTTCTCTCCTCCCCCAACACTTAAACTAAACTGTACAGTATGAAAAAATAACCTTTGGGAAATTGGTGGTTAAGTGCTCGAGATCTTGAACAAAAGATCCCGTGAAAAGTCAGATATTAGCGAGCTTTGATTAAATTAAGCGTTAGCTATTTTTAGATTGAGAAAAAAATTTTCGATTTTAACAAAATAATATGATAATCTTTTCTTGGCAATAATTGAGCTACAAATTATAAAATTAGGTAATGAACAGCATAATTTCTTTCCTCAAACGTCTCCGAATCGTTCAAATAGTTACGTTTTTTTTTGCCAGTCTTTTACTGTTTATAATTACTGGTTGTGAGATAACAACAAAAGAACTCCCCAGAGAACCAACAATTGAAACAGTTAAAACAGAAATAAATAAAAAAGTTTTCCCCTCTTCTACCACAGAATCTGACGAGTCTACTTCTGCTGAAGTAAAAGAAGCAGAAACAGAAACTCAAGAAACTTCTACTGAAGAAAAAGCTCCAGATATCGAGTCCAAAGATATGGAATCAAAGAGCAAAGAATTTGTTTATGACGAGTCTACTTCTACTGAAGTAAAAGAAGCAGAAACAGAAACTCAAGAAACTTATACTGAAGAAAAAACTCCAGATATCGAGTCCAAAGATGTCGAATCAAAGAGCAAAGAATTTGTTTCTGACGAGTCTACTTCTACTGAAGTAAAAGAAACAGAAACAGAAACTCAAGAAACTTCTACTGAAGAAAAAGCTCCAGATATCGAATCCAAAAAAGTCGAATCAAAGAGCAAAGAATTTGTTTCTGACGAGTCTACTTCTACTGAACTAAAAGAAGCAGAAACAGAAACTCAAGAAACTTCTACTGAAGAAAAAGCTCCAGATATCGAGTCCAAAGATATGGAATCAAAGAGCAAAGAATTTGTTTCTGATGAGTCTACTTCTGCTGAACTAAAAGAAGCAGAAACAGAAACTCAAGAAACTTATACTGAAGAAAAAGTTCCAGATATCGAATCCCAAAAAGTCGAATCAAAGAGCAAAGAATTTGTTTCTGATGAGTCTACTTCTACTGAAGTAAAAGAAGCAGAAACAGAAACTCAAGAAACTTATACTGAAGAAAAATCTTCAGAAAAAAGCGAGAAACCAGCTCCTTCTCTTACTCCTGAAACTTTACCAGAAATAGTAGTAGAGCAAGAAAGCGAAAATATCAACTTAAACAGTAAAAATCAGGAGCAGAAAGAAGAATTAACTGATTCGCAAATCAAAGCACAAATTGAGACAAAGACAATAGAAGAAACAGCACAAGAAAAGGAGGATCTAGTTAAAGTAGATTAAAGTTTTGCTTTTAACCACTCCCAAAGAGTCGTGTCAGTAAAATCGTCAATAACTCGCAATAACCTTTGGGAAATTGGTGGTTAAGTGCTCGAGCCCTTGAACAAAAGATCCCGTGAAAAGTCAGAGCGTTATAACGCCGATCTTAAGTGCTAGTTACAATATTGGTGCCAGATTTTGGTATAGCCTAATTTCAGGTGATAAGCATTTTTCTAGAGTGTACGAGGGCAAAAGTTCCCACGACACATCGAGAACGCCGATAACTCTGGAAACGTTAAGAAAATTATCTATTTCTTAGCGTATGAATCCCCAACTATAAATCTTTGATTTAGTTGGGGTGCGTTCAATTCTGCTAATTGCTTTTCGATGCGATCGCGAACAATTTGACGATATTCGAGAAAATGTTCGTTATGAGCGCACATGGTTAGGTAATGTTCCCAAACTCCAGGATTGTGTTTGAAGATGCTAAATAAATGATGCCAAAACTTCCAACGGGTGCTGCGTTTAATTCCTTGTCGCCAAATTACAATAGCTAGGGCGCGCAAGTCTACCCAACTTGGTAGTTTAGAGGGTGCTTTGCACTTGGGGGCACCTAATTTCAGGAAGCAGCGATAAACGCGGTCTATGTATATGTGAGGGTCGTATAAATTGCAGAATGCCTCTACATATTCTTTGGCAATATCTTCGATCGGTCGACTGGGAATAAAGTTAATTAGCGAGGTTTGATTGATATCTCGATCGTTGCTAGAAGAAACTAAGCGCTCTTCTTTCTCCAAACGCTCCCACAGGGCAGTATTAGGTAGTGCTTGCAACATAGTCAACAAAGCACCAGGAATGGCTGTTCTTTCTACAAAGTTAATAATGCGATCGCCTGCTCCTTTTTTCTCCCCGTCAAAACCAATAATAAATCCTGCCATCGGTCGCAAACCCGCACGGGTAATCTTATCTACAGCATCTTCTAAGGAATTGCGAGTATTTTGGAATTTCTTGGTTAGTTCTAAACTATCTTCGTCGGGAGTCTCAATTCCTAAAAAGACTGCATCAAAATTACATTCCACCATCAGATCCATTAATTCTGAATCTGCTGCTAAATCAATCGAGGCTTCTGTATTAAATTTAAAAGGATATTGGTGTTGAGCTAGCCAAACTTTTAACTCTTTTAGTAATAATTTAACATTTCGCTTGTTACCGATGAAATTATCATCGACCATAAATATGCCGCGCCGCCACCCCAATTCGTAAAGGTAATTTAATTCTTGTATTAGCTGTGCTGGGGTTTTGGTACGGGGTTTGCGACCGTAAAGCACGATAATATCGCAGAATTCGCACTGAAAAGGACAGCCTCGCGAAAACTGTATCGACATAGAGTCGTAAGCGTCTAATTCCAATAAATCGTACCGAGGAATGGGAGTTGTGGTGACATCGGGTTTTTCTGTTGAACGAAAAGTTCCGCTAGTTTCTCCCCGCTTCAAAGCCTCTACAAACATCGGTAAAGTAATTTCCCCTTCGTCTAAAATCAGAAAATCTGCACCTGCTTGTTTGACTTCCTGGGGTAAAGTGGTAGGGTAAGGTCCTCCAACTGCAACTAATTTATCTCGTCGTTTCCCTTCTTCAATCTGTGCGAGTAAATCGTTTTTTTGCACGATCATTCCCGAGACGATCGCCATATCTGCCCATTCCCACTCCGACTCAGTAACAGCGCGGATATTGCGATCGACCAGTTTATATTCCCACTCTTTAGGCAAAATCGCGGCTACAGTTATTAATCCTAATGGTGGTAACAATACTTTGCGATCGACGAGGTCGAGAATTTTTTCATAAGACCAAAAGGTTTGGGGAAATAATGGATAAATTAGTAAAACTCGCATTGCTTTTGTTGCCTTGCATTTTAAAGCCGCTTCTATCTTCAAAACAATAGCACGAGTATTATTTAGAGCGCGCTAATTATTTTTAAAAGCTTAATTACTCTTTTATTTTTTTGACGGGTACAAAACGAAAGCAAGCGTTGTTTTTCTTCTTGGCTGACTTGAAGCGCGATCGAGAGCGATCTGGCAAGCTACTAGTAAATTTTTATGAAACACATTTGACTCTCTAGTTGACTGGAGATTTTATCCTTTAGAGGGGACAAATAACTCGAAGATTCACGAGCTAGAAATAGCTATGAAAAAAGTCAATTTGCGATTAAAAGGCATGAGTTGTGCTTCTTGTGCCAATAAAATCGAACAGGCAATTAAAAACACTCCAGGGGTTAAAGAATGTAACGTTAATTTTGCGATGGAAACAAGCACGGTTAACTATAATCCGCAGATCGCCAATGTAGAAAAAATTCAAAAAGCTGTGGCTGATGCTGGTTATAGTGCTGAACCAATAGAAGAATTAAGTTTCGATCGAGAAGATGCCGAACAACGAGTAAGAGAGGCTGAGGAAAAAAAACTAAAACGCAAAGTATTATTCGGGGGGTTCATTTCTATATTGCTGGTGGTAGGTTCAATACCTGCGATGACGGGTTTACACTTACCCCTAATACCAGGATGGCTGCATAATTCTTGGGTGCAGTTAGTTTTGAGTACGCCAGTCATGTTTTGGTCTGGTAAGTCTTTTTTTGTTGGTGCGATTAAAGCTTTCAAGCATCGCGCTGCTGATATGAATACCCTAGTGGCTTTGGGAACTGGTGCGGCATATTTGTATTCCCTAGGAGCTACTTTTTACCCAGGTTTTTTGTTAAGTCAAGGTCTTCAACCAGAAGTTTATTATGAAGCGGCTGTGGTGATTATTACCCTAATTCTACTAGGACGGCTGCTAGAAAATCGTGCCAAGGGTCAGACTTCCGAAGCTATTCGCAAACTAATGGGATTGCAAGCTAGGACAGCACGAGTAATTCGCAATGGTGAAGAGATCGATCTGCCTGTCGAAGAATTAAAAGTCGGCGATGTTATTTTAGTGCGTCCAGGGGAAAAAATTCCCGTAGACGGAGAGATAATCGCAGGTTCTTCTACAGTAGACGAATCTATGGTAACTGGAGAACCCATTCCCGTAAAGAAACAAGCCAAAGATGAAGTAATTGGAGCGACAATTAACAAAACTGGCAGTTTTAGATTTAAAGCGAAACGCGTCGGTAAAGATACGGTACTGGCGCAGATCGTCAAATTAGTGCAAGATGCTCAAGCAAGTAAAGCACCAATTCAGAAAATAGCCGATCGAGTGACGGGATGGTTCGTACCAGTAGTAATAGCGATCGCCATTAGTACGTTCGTTATCTGGTTCAATGCCACGGGAAACCTTACCCTAGCTACCATAACTACTGTCGGCGTATTAATTATTGCTTGTCCCTGCGCCTTAGGTTTAGCTACTCCCACTTCGATCGTCGTAGGTACGGGAAAAGGAGCGGAAAACGGCATTTTGATTAAGGGTGCTGACAGTTTAGAATTAGCACATAAAATTCAAACTATTGTTTTAGATAAAACTGGAACAATTACTCAAGGCAAACCTACCGTTACTAACTATATTACCGTTGCTGGAACTGCCAATAGTAAGGAAATTAAACTCTTGAGTTTAATCGCAGCACTAGAACAGAATTCCGAACATCCAATAGCCGAAGCAATTGTCAATTATGCTCGATCTCAAGGAGTTAAAAAGCCTTTTCCTGAAGTAAAAAACTTTGAAGCTGTCGCAGGTATGGGAATACGAGGCATTGTCAACGATCGCTCGCTCCAAATTGGAACTCAAAGATGGATGGATAGTTTAGGTATCGATACTCAAATATTGGAGCGAGAGCGTCAAATTTGGGAACGAGATGCTAAAACTACCTCGTGGATCGCTGTTAATGGCAAAATTGCCGGACTCATCGCAATTGCCGATCCTTTAAAACTTTCTTCACCAGAAGCTATTAGAGCTTTGCAGCGCATGAAAATAGAAGTGGTGATGCTAACAGGAGATAACCAGCAAACTGCGGAGGCGATCGCACGCGAGGTTGGGATAAATAAAGTGTTTGCCGAAGTTCGACCCGATCGAAAAGCGCACATTGTCAAGGAATTACAAGCAAGAAGAAAAGTTGTCGCTATGGTTGGGGATGGTATTAATGACGCTCCAGCACTAGCGCAAGCAGACGTGGGAATTGCGATCGGTACTGGCACTGACGTGGCGATCGCAGCTAGCGATATCACTCTAATTTCTGGCGATTTACGCAGTATTGTCACTGCTATTAAATTGAGTAAAGCAACGATCGAAAATATTCGCCAAAATTTATTTTTTGCTTTTATTTATAACACTGCTGGCATTCCCATTGCTGCTGGTGTTCTCTATCCTATTTTTGGCTGGTTGCTCAATCCAATTATTGCTGGAGCGGCGATGGCATTTAGTTCTGTTTCTGTAGTAACCAATGCTCTGCGTTTGCGTAATTTTCAGTCGTCTATTCGCTAATTATCTTTTACTTTTCACTTTTCAAAAGAAGTTTAATCATGTTTCAAAAAAAGCACATATGGAGCGGAATTATTACTCTGGGATTATTGCTGGGAGTAACTAATATTGCGATCGCTCAACAATCGGAAAAAAGTTCAGAATCAACCGATCGATTTCGCCATATCGAACAACCTATAGAGGTAAAATTTGGCGTAACTTTAGGAGGTTTGGCTTTAATTAGTGCAGAATTGTGGTGGTTTTTATTCAGTAAAACTAAAGCCCAAAAAGCAGGGGAGCTAGGTGGCATTCAAGAAGTAGACATTACTGTCGATCGTGGCTGTATACCAAAGTGAATTGTAGTCAACTCGATTAAAGTTCAGTTAAATATATTTCTGAAGTTTAGTGTCAATAAGTTCATTCGCGCTGGCTTCGCCAGATCTGCGTAGCGGATCGCCCGTAAAAGGGAAACCCTCACAAGGGGAAAAATATCGATCGTCGCGATCTCGAAGAGATCCGCTTCGCGGCGCGCCCCCACAAATATTAAAACTAAATGGTATAGTCCGAGTAAAGTGAAGTGCAAAAGATTACGAGTTTCCCGTCGAAGAACATTGACCTCTACTCAGACAAAGATGGACAATAAGCGAGGGTTGTAGAGAAAAATATATTTAGAAATCAATGAGTCTGACGATCGCGCTAAACACCGAAAACATCAACAAACTAGACCTATCTCCTGCTAAAGCAGTAATCGACCCCCTACTAGAGTCGGGGACGATCGTCAATAGAGAACAGCAACTCAAATTTGACATCGACTATACTCGCGATCCTACCGATCCGAGGGAACTCTCAGAAGTACCGGAAATTAGGCTATATTTTGTACGTTTAGATGCCTATTATCCTTGGTTACCTTTTTTATTGGATTGGAAATCTGGAGAATTAGCCCGCTACATTGCTATGCTAGTTCCCCATCAGTTTAATCGCACAGAAGGCATCCAATACAATCCAGAAGCCCTAGAGATTTTCGTGATGCATAAAATATTTATCCTCTCCGATTGGCTGCAGGAGATCGATGCTCCCAGTAAATCGCGCCTTAAGTCTATGGCTCAAACCGTAGGTTATGAGATAGATGATTCCTTCCTAGATATGATCAAGTAACAAACCTAAACCAAATCTGGAAATACTTCTTGCACCGCCCGATGAACCAGATAATGGTTTTTAACGTTTAAACCTTTTGCTAAGGCTTCGTCTATTTCTAGAGCTTTCAAACCCTTACTAGCAAGTTTTAAAACATATGGAAGAGTACTATTATTAAGAGCCTGAGTAGCCGTCCAGGGAACTGCTCCTGGCATATTAGGAATACCGACGTGAATAACTCCTTCTTCTACATAGCTAGGACTAGTATGAGATGTCGCGCGTAAAGTTTCCACGCACCCACCTTGATCTACTGCTACGTCGACAATGACCGATCCAGGACGCATTTTGGCTACTAAATTCCTAGATACTAGCACTGGGGCCTTCTTTCCCAATAATAAAACAGCCCCAACCAATAAATCTGCTTCTGGCACCGCAGCTTCAATTTGGGCTGAATTGCTGTAAAGTAGTTCGACTCTAGAACCGAACAAAGTTTCTAGATAGGCTAATCTATCTACATTGATGTCGAGAATTTGTACTTGTGCCCCCAGACCTACAGCAATCCGCGCTGCTTCTGTACCAACTACTCCACCTCCAAGAATAACTACTTTACCCGCTCTTACCCCAGGAACGCCACCCAGAAGAACGCCTCGCCCTCCTTGCTGCTTTTCGAGATATCTAGCTCCAAACTGTACCGCTAGTCGTCCCGCAATAATGCTCATGGGGGTGAGCAAAGGTAATTTGCCATCGGGAAGTTCTACTGTTTCATAAGCGATCGCTGTGGTTCCGCAATCGATTAGATGTTCGGTCAAACGGCGATCGGCAGCTAGATGTAAGTAAGTAAATAGAATTTGCTCTTTTTGTAAATGGGGATATTCCTCAGGTAAAGGCTCTTTAACCTTAACTACGAGTTCCCGATTCCACGCCTCGGCTGCCGATGTAACAATTTGGGCTCCTGCTTGCTGGTAATCTTCATCTGAGAAACCAGCACCCACACCCGCGCCTGTTTCCACAAAAACTGTTTGCTTTTGTTCCCACAATACCCTTACGCTACTCGGGCTTAAACCTACGCGAAATTCTTTGTCTTTAGTTTCTTTAGGAACCCCAATTTCCATCTTAACCTCTAATTAATTTCTTTAACTAATTTATTACCAATCAACTCGCGTCGCGGTTTGCCCAAAGCGATCGAACCAGCCGTAACCCTCGTTCGATCGCACTCTCTATTGGAAGATTTTATTAAATTAATTACTCGATCGCAGCCTCACTTATCTCCTCTTGTTTCGCTTAACATAAAAAACTTGATTTCTCCAAAAAAATTACATTTATTGACATTTTTAGATAAATAGGCAAAAGTCTTGCACTCTGCTCTAACAATAGTTACACTTCTTTAAAATAATCTTCAATTTCAAGAGATAATAGGTAGGTCTAAAGCTCTGTTATGCGATCGCCACTTTAAACAGCCAGGCGATCGCGCAACAGAAAAAGGCATAACCCAAAATCGATTAAGAAAAAAACATCGAAGAAGTAGACAACAGATATTGACAGGAGGAGCGTAGTCAATGGGACTACCGTGGTATCGAGTACACACAGTTGTAATTAACGATCCAGGTCGGTTAATTGCCGTACACCTGATGCATACTGCTCTGGTAGCAGGATGGGCTGGTTCAATGACTTTATACGAACTAGCCGTCTTCGATCCTAGCGATCCAGTTTTAAACCCAATGTGGCGACAAGGAATGTTCGTCATGCCCTTTATGGCTCGTTTGGGCGTAACTGGCTCTTGGGGAGGATGGAGCATCACTGGCGAGACAGGAGTCGATCCAGGATTCTGGTCATTTGAAGGAGTAGCGATCGCTCACATCGTTCTTTCCGGATTGCTATTCTTAGCGGCTTGCTGGCACTGGGTTTATTGGGATCTAGAACTATTCACCGATCCTCGTACTGGGGAACCAGCCCTAGATCTGCCTAAAATGTTCGGCATTCACTTATTCCTATCCGGACTTCTTTGCTTTGGTTTTGGTGCTTTCCACCAAACAGGTCTTTGGGGTCCTGGCGTGTGGGTTTCTGACCCCTACGGTCTAACGGGTCACATGCAGGCAGTAGCGCCGGAATGGGGACCGTCAGGATTTAATCCCTTTAATCCTGGCGGAATTGTAGCTCACCACATTGCTGCTGGTGTTGTGGGTATTATTGCTGGATTATTCCACCTCAGCGTTCGTCCTCCAGAAAGGCTTTATAAAGCCCTAAGGATGGGGAACATTGAAACTGTACTTTCTAGCAGTATTGCTGCCGTATTTTTCGCTGCTTTCGTTGTTGCTGGAACCATGTGGTACGGTAGTGCTGCTACTCCAGTAGAACTATTTGGCCCCACCCGTTACCAGTGGGATGACAGCTACTATCAACAGGAAATCCAACGACGAGTTGACGCTAATTTAGCAGCAGGAGATAGCCTCTCCGAAGCTTGGTCGAAAATTCCCGAAAAATTAGCATTCTACGACTATATAGGCAACAGCCCAGCCAAAGGCGGTTTGTTCCGAACTGGACCGATGGATAAAGGCGACGGAATCTCTCAATCTTGGCTCGGACACCCAGTATTTAAAGACTCTGAAGGACGGGAACTGACAGTACGTCGGATGCCCAACTTCTTTGAAACCTTCCCTGTAGTTCTAACAGACTCCGAAGGAATAGTTCGTGCAGACGTTCCCTTCCGACGTGCAGAATCTCAATACAGCGTAGAGCAAACTGGCGTAACAGTTAGCTTCTACGGCGGAGCCCTAGACGGACAAACTTTTAGCAACCCTTCCGACGTGAAAAAATATGCCCGTAAAGCTGAGCTTGGGGAAGCGTTTGAGTTCGATCGCGAAACCCTCGGCTCTGACGGCGTGTTCCGTACCAGCACCAGAGGTTGGTTTACTTTCGGACACGCAGTATTTGCCCTGCTGTTCTTCTTCGGTCACATTTGGCACGGCTCTCGGACTCTGTACCGCGACGTATTTGCTGGAGTCGATCCAGAACTTGGGGAACAAGTTGAGTTTGGTGTCTTCCAGAAAGTGGGTGACTTAAGTACCCGTAAAGAAGAAACTGTGTAAGTTCACTTCTGAAACGATCGAGCCTCCAATTTAAGTTGGAGATAATTAGGAAGAGAAGGAAAAATGTTTCCTTCTCTTCCTAGAAAATTGAACAGCCCCAAAAATTCAGATAAGTAATTTTTCTTGATAGACTATTAATGGCGGAGTTGAGGAAATTTTAAAATGGATGCCGTAGCTTACATACTCGTTTTAGCGTTAGCGTTATCAGTTATTTTCTTTGCAATTGCTTTTCGCGAACCTCCTCGCATTGAAAAATAGATAAATTCATCAACTAAAGAATTTTTAGTTGCTATAGAGGATAAAATAATACTAAAAATCTAATTTTAGGAAGATATCCTCATTTTAAGGAGAAAACAAACTCAAAGATCGAACAATATCGAGTGGTGGTTTTTAACCTTTCTGAGCCTAAATATCTACAGTCAACCCTTTATGGGAGACTAAGATAGAAAAAATGGCTCAGATTTTTGCTATTTATTTTTCTCAAACTAGAGTAAAAATCTCGACCATTAGTAAACACTAACATAGATTAATAAATCAAAGGGGCTTTAAACCTATGCAATGCCCTTATTGCCAGCATAAAGAAAGTCGCGTACTAGAGTCCCGTCCCACAGAAGCCGGAAAAAGTATTCGTCGGAGGCGAGAATGTTTGCAATGCAAACATCGATTCACCACTTACGAAAGGATTGAATTTGTGCCCATTTCCGTAATTAAAAAAGGTGGCGCTCGAGAATCTTTCGATCGCTCTAAGCTGTTGCGAGGAATTGTCCGTGCTTGCGAAAAGACAGGCATACCTCACCAACGCCTAGAAGCTATAGTAGATGAAATCGAAGCTCAATTGCAGCAGCGATTGGAACGAGAAGTGACCAGCAGTGAAATAGGGGAATTAGTACTTAGGTACTTAATTCGTGAAAATGAAGTCGCCTACGTCCGCTTTGCTTCTGTTTACGGTCAGTTTGAGGGAATTGAAGATTTTATCGAGGCTTTAAAAAATCTGCAAAAGGAAACTGATGCAACTCAAGCTGCTAAACAGTGGAAATGCCCATTGTCAGAAGTAACAAAAAAGCCTGATAATTTATCTTCGGCCCTAGCTTCGTCATAAAAGCTCCTTCACCGATAAATAGTTTATTAACAAAGTTTGTTTTTACCCAATAAGTAAAAACGGACGATTCGATGGAATTAATTATTTATATAAGAAATTTCAAAAATATACTATAATAAAATTTTGGTAACCTAAAATAGAGATCGAGTTGGAAAAAAAGTGGAAAACTCAGAAAAGTTGACAAGACTTAGGGGAAGCCTAGAGGTCGAGGAACAAAATCTGGGTCTGATAGAATAAAAATAACGAAGTATAACTTGTAATAGACTCGCTTGGCTACCTGAAGATAACTTCTTCTCTAGCAAGATAAAGCCCTGAAAGCTAGTTATCTAAGTTTCCTAAGGGATCCAATTGGTGGCAGTATCCAGAACAGATACCCGTAAGACAGGAATAACGACAAAACAATAAGTCCCCTGTCAACAAATAGAAATAAACACAGACGTTAGGAACTAGAGTCATAAAGCGTGGATGGTCAAACCCCTACTGAGAAATCCTTCGGAGTTCATAGGTAAGTTAACCAGAACAAGATATACAAATATCGTACGTAGCGATCGCTCCTAGTGCAAGTGTAGTTAATACAACCTTAGCAAGCCAAGGTGACGGTCAAACAAAACGATAGATAGCGCAATGTAGGTGTAGGCTACACAGTCAGTCCGTGAGTGTACATCAACAGGAGGCAAAGTAATTAGGGAGACAATAACAAGGAATAAATACGCACATGATCAATCAGAAAACAAAGGCTAATACAGATATTGGCTTTACACACGAAGATTTCGCTGCCCTTCTTGACAAATACGATTATCACTTCAGTCCTGGTGATATAGTTGCTGGAACCGTATTTAGTATGGAACCAAATGGGGCCCTGATTGATATTGGTGCGAAAACAGCAGCATTCATTCCAATTCAGGAGATGTCAATCAACAGAGTTGACGAACCTGAAGACGTTCTGCAATCAAACGAAATAAGAGAATTCTTTATCTTAACAGATGAGAACGAGGACGGGCAGTTAACCCTCTCTATTCGCCGCATTGAGTATATGCGCGCTTGGGAAAGAGTACGTCAGCTACAAGCAGAAGATGCTACCGTGCGATCTACTGTCTTTGCGACTAACCGTGGCGGTGCTTTAGTGCGCATCGAAGGTTTGCGAGGCTTTATTCCTGGTTCTCACATCAGTACCCGCGAAGCGAAAGAAGATTTAGTCAGTCAAGACCTACCCTTAAAATTTTTAGAAGTAGACGAAGAGCGCAATCGTCTAGTTTTAAGCCATCGCCGCGCTCTAGTAGAACGTAAGATGAATGGTTTGGAAGTAGGTCAAGTCGTTATTGGTTCTGTAAGAGGGATCAAACCATATGGTGCTTTCATTGATATTGGAGGTGTTAGCGGACTACTACATATCTCAGAGATATCTCACGATCACATTGACACCCCTCACAGCGTATTTAATGTCAATGACGAACTAAAAGTAATGATAATTGACTTAGATGCAGAAAGAGGTCGTATATCGCTCTCCACGAAGCAACTAGAGCCAGAAGCAGGCGATATGCTCAAAAATAGAGAGTTAGTTTTTGAGAAAGCTGAAGAAATGGCAGAGAAATATCGCCAGAAACTAAAAGCTGAGGCAGAGGGAATAACTACAGATATGGAATATGAAGCACCTTCTGCAACAGAAGAAAAAGAGCAAGCTGAAACACCTTCCTCTCAAAAAGAACCAGCGGAAACAGAACCAGCAGCAGAACTAACAGAAACAGAACAGGCAGCAGAACCAACAGAAACAGAGCAAGAACCAGTAGCAGCAATTGAGGAATAATAAATTCGAGACAAATTGTTTGTAAAGGTTATAAAATTGCCAAAAAAGAGGGTGATACCCTCTTTTTTTCTGTAAAATAAAACCAGAGGAATTAATTTTGGTAACAATTGTTTGTAAAAAAATTAAATTTCCCAAGATCGAGGCTATTATTTTTGATAAAGACGGTACCTTACAAGATTCCCAGAAATTTTTATGGGAATTAGGCCGAAAACGAGCCCAAATTGTAGATGCTGAAATTCCTGGTATTGGGGAGTCCCTATTAGCAGCTTTTGGCATATCTGAGGATGCTTTAGATCCTAAGGGTTTGATTGCGGTGGGCAGCCGACGAGAAAATGAAATTGCTGCGGCTACTTATATTGCAGAAACAGGTCGCAGTTGGTTTGAGTCCCTGGCGATCGCTACTAAGGCTTTTGCCGAGGCAGAGCAATACATCACACAAAGATCTCAAAGTTCTCTTATATTCCCTGGCAGTGTCGAAGTATTGAAATTTCTCTTCTTAGCAGGTCTAAAATTAGGCATTCTCTCAGCTGACTCTACTGCTGGGGTCGAAGCTTTTGTCGATCGCCATAAATTATTTGAGTATATTCAACTTACAATGGGAGTACAGGGGGAACTAACTAAGCCCGATCCCCGTCTATTTCTTAAAGCATGTCAAGCTTTGGAAGTGAAACCCGAAGCAACAATTATGGTAGGAGATTCTCAAGGAGATATGGCGATGGCAAAAGCAGCAGGTGCAGCAGGGGCTATTGGGATTTCCTGGGGAACTCCTGAAGCAGCTCATCTAGAAACAGCAGATGTGGCGATCTCTTTCCTCAATGAAATCCAAATTCTCGAATCATAAGATAGGGTAGCCCAAATAAATTCCCTCATCTTGATAAAACTTAAAATTTTCAAGAGCGCAGGTAAAGATTAAGGATTAAAAGTATTCTTTTCTAATTATTCAACTTTATATATGCTATAAATTTAACCCAAGCAACTTATTTATTGCACAGCAACCATCTAGACAAGGAGGAACGTCGAAATTGTCTCGTCGCTACCTATTTACCTCTGAATCAGTCACCGAAGGCCATCCCGATAAAATCTGCGATCAGATTTCAGATACCATTTTAGATGCCCTATTATCTCAGGACGATCGCAGCCGCGTCGCTGCAGAAGTCGTAGTTAATACTGGGTTGGTATTAATTACCGGAGAAATTACCTCTAATGCTCACGTTAATTTCGTCGATTTGGCAAGAAAAAAAATTGCCGAAATTGGCTATATCGATGCGGATAATGGCTTTTCTGCCAATAGCTGTGCCGTGTTAGTAGCAATAGACGAACAATCTCCTGATATTGCCAATGGAGTCAATAAAGCCCACGAGTCTCGAGAGATGCTCAGCGAAGACGAATTAGACAAAATTGGTGCTGGGGATCAAGGGTTGATGTTTGGCTACGCTTGTAACGAAACTCCAGAACTAATGCCCATGCCAATTAGTTTGGCACATCGGATTTCTCGCAGACTAGCTGCAGTACGTAAAACAGGTCAGTTACCTTACCTGCGTCCGGATGGGAAAACTCAAGTAACGGTTATCTATGAAGACGGACGACCAGTTGGCATCGATACGATTTTAATTTCTACCCAGCACACAGAAACCATTGGGGAGATTAAAGATGGGGCGGCTGTTCAAGCAAAAATTAAAGAAGACCTCTGGGAAGCAGTAGTACAGCCAGTATTTGCTGACATCAATATCAAACCAGATAGCAATACCCGCTATCTGGTCAACCCCACAGGAAAATTTGTTATCGGCGGACCTCAAGGAGACTCAGGTCTTACAGGTAGAAAAATTATTATCGATACCTATGGTGGCTATTCCCGCCACGGGGGTGGAGCTTTTTCTGGCAAAGATCCTACTAAAGTCGATCGCAGTGCTTCCTATGCCTGTCGCTATGTTGCTAAGAACATTGTGGCAGCAGGTCTAGCGGATAAGTGCGAAGTTCAAGTTAGTTATGCTATTGGGGTGGCTCGACCAGTAAGTATTATGGTCGAAACTTTTGGTACTGGCAAGGTGGAAGAGGAAGTATTGTTGAACTTAGTACAACAACATTTTGACCTGCGTCCTGCTGGAATTATTCAGACGTTTAATCTGCGTCGTCTTTCTGCTGAAAGAGGTGGTCGTTTCTATCAAGATGTAGCAGCTTACGGTCACTTTGGAAGGACCGATTTAAATTTACCCTGGGAAAACACTGATAAAGCCGCTTTGTTACGAGAAGCATTAGTTCAGCCTCGATCGACTGCTGCTGTTAGTTCGTAAAAAGTTCTCTTACCTAGTTGAGTTTATCAACTACTCCTCCCGTGAGCTATGCACGGAAGGAGTTTGGCGTTTCCGATACCGAATTGAGCTTAAAAATTAAACAATAGACTCTCGTTGTAGCGAACCATAAAGCTTAGTATAATAATCTAAAATTTCTTCCACGCGCTTTTGACAACTAGCGTCGAACTTAACAGGGTATTCAATTGACAAACAGCTTATCTGACTTTGCTGGTAATCAAACTTTTGGGACTGCTGAGTAATTAGTTCTGTTGTTATCCCCTCTACTTGTTGCAGGTGAGCTGCTATCTCTCGATAGACTGCTAGAGGTAATTCAGAAGAACACATTTTTTCTCGTCGCCGCTCTAATTCTATTGGTTGCAAATTTGAAAATCCTCCTTTTCTGCGCGAGGCGCGACCGCGATCGCAAACCTATACGACTTTTTTTCAAGGTCTAGGGAATTTACCTAGACCCTTAAAAAACTAGAAAAACTACACCTAGAGTAAAACTCTACGAGATTATTTCTATATTTTAGTTTTGTTGGGGTGATGCCGATACTTGTTCTCCAACTCTTTTATATACCTCTTTTCCAGACTGTTCTAAAACAACAACTGGAGGACTAGAGTTAATATCAATTCGTTTAACTCGCACTTTACCATTTGACAAATATTGTCCTACATCCACGTGGCGACTAAATTTTTCATTCGGAGCCTTGATAATTGCTTTTGTAACATTGCCTACTGTTAATACTCCTGTAACGACAACGTCTCTAGCAAGATCCGGTTGTGGTTCTTGTTGTTCGGGTTGTTGGGTAAGAGGAAGTGGTTGTCTAGTAGTATTTTGCCCTTCTTTTTTCGGCTGTATTGGTTTTGGTTTGAGAGGAATGAGAGAAAATGGATCTTGTCGTCCTTCGGAAATGTTTTTGAGTCGTTCAGTAGGAAGAGTGGGTGGAATTAAGCCAGGAACCTCTATATTATTGTCTTCTTCTATTTTCTCTTTGTTTTTTTCTACCTCTTCAGTTTTAGCGTTATTTTTAGAGGCATCTGAGGGAGTAGTTTGCTGTTTCGTTTCTCGTGCTGTTTCTGAGTTATTGGCCCCACAACTTCCTATCAATACAGCAAGCACTATCCCAAATACTGTCAACCTAGTTCTTGACACTAGCGGCCTCCTAGACTTTTACTACAAAACACAATAGATTTTATCTCTATTGTAGTTCCAGCCAATCCTACAATATCAGTTTTCTCTTCACAAGAGATTCTTAAAAATAGTAATATCAAGAATCCTTATTTTGACTGCAAACGATAATGGCACTGGGAACAGGTGGGTCTCTAATACATTTATAAACTTATATTTATAAACTTTTCTAATTCAGCGAGACGATACTTGCTAAAGTTATTCCCCTATCATTGAATCTTTAAGAAGTCTAACTCCTTTCTTAACGCGACGAGCTACAGTTGCTACGCTGATACCTAAAAGTTCGGCAACTTCTCTTTGGGTTAGATCGTGCAAAAAGACAAACTCTAAGACATTACGAGTTTTTTCTTCAAGCTTACCTAAAGCATTTTGCAAGCGAATTTGGTCTTCTTGAGCTAACTGAAAACTACGATGCCGAGGATCTGGAATGAGATCGACTAAGTTAGTTTTTCCATCGTCTTCATTACCTACGGAGATATCTAAGCTTAGAGGTTCTCGATTTTGATAAGCTAGTTTGATTTCAAGCCATTCTTTAGTAGAAATTTCTAGAACCTGTGCTATTTCTGGATCTGTCGGTTGTCGCTTAAATTTCTCCCGAAACTCCCTGATAACTCCCTCAGCTTGCCGCTTCAATTCTAGCCAGCGCCGAGGAATTCTCACAGGACAACTGCGATCTCTCAGATAGTGTTGAATTTCACCTCGGATATAGGGAACGGCAAAAGAACTAAAAGCATATCCTTTTTCAAGCTTGTATCTTTCTATAGCTCTAATTAAGCCAATACAACCGACTTGCAGCAAATCTTCGTAGCTTTCGTTACATTGATTGACCCAGTGATGAGCTTCTTTTCTTACTAATCCAAAATTAAGTTGCATAATCTGATTGCGCAGATTAAGAGTTTTTGCTTGTTGATAATCTCTAAATAAGCTCGCGCTTTCAAGTTTGATTTCTTTACTAATGGTAGTGGTAGACATTTTGAATTTATTTTTTATGACTCTCTATGGGGTAGCAAAATAGTTTTTTTTAGTAGCTATTTAATTGATATATTGAAAGCTGTGATGTAACTCCTAAAAAGCAGTGATAATGAGAGGAAATTTGCTTTAAATCGCAAATAGCAATAGTTTTCTTTTGAATACTGCCCTTTACATCTATTAGCTTATTATTTGCTATCGATGGATGACAACAGCATTTACACTACTCTTTTCGATCGACAAGAGAGTCAAACCTTGGTTATTTTTACTGAGTTATTCGAGTATTTTTTATTAAGGAATACGCAATTAATATACCTACATTGATAATTAAAATTAAAACTAAGTATTTTTGTGTATATTTTTCTCTGTTATTACCAATAAAAAAAGGGGCGCTTTGCCCCTCAATAATTTTTTTTCTATCAGCTATTTGTAATAGCAGCTAACTGTTTAGACTTGTGGTTCAATACGACCGTAGAAAATGCCGCGAACTTTTATATCTTCAGGATCCTCAGCTCCCAAATCGGTAGCTGATGGCTGTTCGCTTTCAAAGGTTCCAGCTATTTCTCCTGTTTCACCGTCTACTTTTGCAATCCGAAGGAACATTGTGCCTTCACCACCTACAAACTGTTTGATGTTAGCGCGAGTTAAATCTTCATCATCTGCTTGAGATGGAAGTGCTACGGCGTTGTCGTAACCAGTAGCAACACCGCGACCTTTAGGATCTAGGAAAACTTGACCGCGATAGGATGGGACTTTAAATTCTCCAGAAAAGTCAGTTGAGGTGTTAACTTTTTCAAAACCTGACTCGGTTTTGGCAACTAAACCTTTAATAGTGAACAAGAAAGGAAATTGCTCTCCACCAGGTAACTGAACTGTAATCGCTTGGAAATCAATTCCATCTGTTTCTGTAAAAGTCAAAATACCATTTTCGTCTGCTTCAAGTGTTCCGCTAATTTGATCGAGACTGGAAGTATCTCTTGTTAAAACTTTACCTTCAATAAACTCTGCTTCTCGCCGTTTATTTGCGGGTTCTACTTTCACAAAGTATTCTTGTGGTTCTACGCACATATCCGTAATAATATATTTTTCCTCGGAATTTATAGGAATAGAACCTCGGGTAAATTCTGATATCTGCGGACATTTATTTGCTAACCCAGTATTTACTATCTGGTCGTAGGTTAGTTGTTCTTTACTGCTTATAGTTGCTACATCTTGAGAACAAGCAGTTGTTAATAACCCCAAGCATACAGCTAGGAAAGCAACAATTATGGCACGATACTTCATAGTCAACCTCTCTTCGTCAATCTCTGATGTTATATCTTTGTCAATTTGACGTTATCTTCTTGTTTGATTAAAAACTACTGCTATCATTTAATACCTCTCTAGGAATAAATACTTTTTTGTAGAACTGAAAGTTCGCCACTTTAATAGTATCTATTTCCAATTTTCGCGGGCTTTTAAATTAGATGTACAGCAAGTAGTAATGGCTAAAGCAAGTGAGGTTCTTCAGATGCCAAATATCTCAATCTGGCATTCATTTTTTAACCTCGCTCTCAAGAAATTTACTGCTTCAACACTTGTTAACTCAACAAATAATGCTCCCATTATTTGCCTTCATCAGATCGAGTCTATAGGAATTTTGCCTTTAAGTCTAGGTATAGGCTCGACATAGTTGAAAACAACAGAACCAAGTTCAGAATTTTTCATCCTCAAATTAATTTAAGTTGCTTCGGCTCTACTACACCAAAGACAATATAAATTATATTTGCCAGAAAATATATATCTCTCTCACTTAACTGACTAGAAATTATGCACTCCTGGTTCTTTTTGACACTCGAATTTACCAGCTCTCTCGAATCTAAAAGAAGTCTTCGATCGCGATTGCTGGATACATTACTCTTTATTATATATCTCGTAAAAGAAAAATATAGCCTAGGCGAAAATATTATCGATCGCCGAGACTATCCCTTGGTTTATTAATTTTATAGCTTGTGATTCCCTATCAACCTTTTCAGAGGTCTTCCTTATCGAGCTTATTCATAACCTTAAATTGATTTATATCTATAAATTACCCACGGAAGCGATCGCACTCTGGTCGCGAAGCCACTAGCAACTACGGTATCTTACTATTGTTATAGGTAGTTATCGCTGTGGCTCCTCTGGTGTAATTTACTTATTTGCTGCCATTGCCAACAAAGGTTACAGTCAGGCTGTCGTGAGCTAAGAAGTGATTGAGATGGTAAGCTCTTTCTTCTGTTTCTAGTAGAATTTTTTCGTAAAGATAGCGAGTAGCTCTATCTCCTAAACTTTCAGCTTGAGCAGCTTGACGGCGTAGAACTTTAATGATTTCTTGTTCAGCGCCTAAGTCGTGTTCGATCATGCTGCGACAGTCAAACATTCCGTCTTCTTCTGGAGTGAAGCAGCATAATTCGGCTAATTTAGTGAAGCTAGCAGCTGGAATTCCTCCCAGTCCATTCAAGCGCTCTCCTAGGTCGTGAACGTGTCCTTGAGCTGCTTCATAGCTTTCTTGGAAGTATTGATGCAAAGAGTAAAATTCGGAGCCTTCTACTAGGAAATGATGTTTTTGATATTGGAGGTAGAGAGCTTGGAAACTTGACATTACTGTGTTCAAGCCTTCGCAAACTGGCTCGCTAACATTTTTTTCTAATAAAACAACGTTTTCTTCAACTTGACCGAAGGGGCGGAGCAGTCCTTGTGTGGTAGACATAATTTTACTTTGCTTTCCTTTCATTAAGCAGTGGTTATTGCAAATACATAATAACAAAAATTTAAACCCATTGTGAAGAGGAAATGGATACGAATTTACAAAAAATATTCTTTAACAAAATTCTATATCATCATCTAAAGAAATGCAATAAACTTATTGACAATCATTATTGATTACGGGTTATACTTAAGCAGAAGAAGATAACGACTCTTTCGTCGCAGATAGCTTCTTTCAGCCCCAAAACACGAGCAAAAAAAGTAAGAGGGCTCTAAGTAATTGAAGTGAAAATACTTATCTTTTAAAATAATGAGTCTAAGCAACCCCAAAGCAAAAATCAGTAAAGTTGTCAAAGTCAACTGGGCCGATCGTTGGCAGGTTTATCAACGACTGCAAGAATTAGAGATACCCTGTCAGTGCGTGACTGGGGAGCCTTTATGTGTAGAACTCGACAATACTAAGGAAGCTATCCAACTGTGGAGTGTGGTCAAACAGCTAACTGCTAGTCGCAGGGAATTAGTGGTGTGGCTGGATGATTGTTGGGATATGAAAGCTTGTACAGAAGAAAATTAGTGTTAGGATTAAAAAAATGTCTAAGTTAAAAGAAAAAGTTTCAGATTTTAACGAAGTCGGGCAGTTATTGGGATTTGTCATTAAGGACGGATATAAAATTAAATACCTTAGAGTGACTGTTTCTGACAAAGAATACTGGATTAAACTTCCTAAGGAACTTCGCAATAGTCTCGATCGAAATATTGTTCCTGGATCTTGGCTTGAGATAAGCGGAGAACAAAAATTATGTCTCAAGACAGGTAAATTGAAATTAAAAGCCTGCGAAGTTAAACTGGCTCGAGCAAAAAGTGATAGTTGTCAAACGTCCCCATGCGCTGGCAAAGATAGACCTTTAAGCACTCCCTGCCAAAAGAGCAAAGCAAGTATTTTAGTATGTCAGAAATCAAGTTGTTGGAAAAGAGGCGGTCGAGCTATATGTGAAGCCCTTGAGAGCGGTTTGCGCGATCGCGGCTTAGAAGAGAAAGTGAAGATTAAAACGACTGGCTGCCTCAAGAAGTGTAAGATGGGACCTAATGTGGTGATGATGCCAGATAAAGCTCGTTACAGCAAAATTATGCCGAAACAAGTACCAGATCTGTTGGAAAAACATTTCCTCTCTACTGGTAAATAATGATTGATGCTTTAATTTCCTCAAAATTTATTTTGGGAGCCAAAGATACTATGTTCCAGCTCCCAGAAAAATCTTTATTATTTGTTCGGCAGCTTGAACCCACCCCAACTAAACTTACATTCTGTTATTAAACAATTTTGATAAATAGATAAAGTTATCGATCGCGGACATTTGTCATTGAGAATTTTGTTAGTTTATTTTTAAAGTACTAGGAAATAGTACAGAATCTTCTGATTCTTTTTCTTCATATATATCTTTGAGTGCAGTTTCTAAATCCGCTGTCAGTTTTTTGGAACTTTTACGTAGAGAATCGCTGCTATATTTAGCAACATTTAAAGGGGAACCAATTTTGACGCGAACTTTAGTACCCCAACTGGGATAGGGATCGCTGTATTTAAGGCTAATGGGTAAAATTTTCACTTCCATGCCTGGTTTTTGAGATTCTGCTTCTAGAGCGATACTAGCCACACCTCGCTTGAGAGGATGGATCTTATTATCTCTAAAAACTTCTCCTTGAGCCCCAGGAGCGCCTTCTGGAAAAATTACTTGCATTTTATTTGCAAGCAATAGTTCGATGCTGTGGCGCATACTACTAATACTCGGACGTTTAGGGTCAACAGGAAATCCTCCCAGTCTTTTGATAAACCAACCTTGAATAGGTTTACTGTATTCGTCGATAGTGACCATAAAGTGAAGATCTCTTCCGCTTGTTAGCCTACCTGCAGCATAAGCTAATATAAACCCATCCCAATAAGAACGATGAGTGGGAGCTAAAATTAAAGGATCGGTTTTAGGAATATTTTCTCGCCCACTTACCTCTATGCGACCGAAATAAAGTGGCAAGAGAAGGTAGCAAAATAAGGGATAGAGAATAGTGGACAACCAAAATGAAACTCTAGAACTAATGGTGTTTTTTTCTTTCATTTATATTCGCGGCTCAATAATCTGCCCGTGCTAATTTCGATCGGCAGAAAGGCAACGCCTCTAACTAAACAACAATAGTAATTAAAGATTATGAACTGGATATTCTTGTTCTAGATCTAAATTAATCTGAGTTTAACTAGATTTTGTTACCTCTTCGGACACTTATAGATTTGTCACTAAACTAGAAGTTATTTCAAGTATAAGTAAATTTTATTTCTCTCGTCGCTTTTTAAACCAAGATTGTAACTGAACTCTAGCACTAGATTCCATAATTCCCCCTAGAACTAGCAATCTATGATTGGACGCGGCACTATCTGGGATATTGACAGCTGTGCGAATTGCTCCCGTTTTAGGATCGTCTGCTCCATATACTAGCAGACCGATGCGAGCTTGTACAATTGCTCCAGCACACATCGGACAAGGTTCTAAGGTCGCGTAGAGACTGCAGCCGTCAAGATGCCAAGAATTCATGGCTTTGCCTGCCGCGCGCAGTGCTAGAATTTCAGCGTGAGCAGTAGGGTCGCGATCGCGCTCTTTGCGATTAGAGGCAAAGCTAACTAGATTATTGGCGCGATCGACCACTACAGCACCTACGGGTACGTCTCCTGCATCTCCTGCTTCTGCTGCAAGTTGCAAAGCCAAATTCATCCACTGTTTGTGAATTAGATAAGCAGTTTCATCTATTTGTAATATAGATATTTTTTTGACCAAAGTTTTAGGTAGCTGGCTGTGCTAAAAGGGGGTCTAATTGACCTTTTGCGTCCAAGCTGTGTATTTCGTCACAACCGCCTACGTGCCGATCGTTAATAAAAATCTGCGGTACGGTACGCTTTCCGTTGGCGCGGACAGCCATTTGATTTCTAGCTTCTTTATCGCCATCGATTTTATATTCGGTGTAATTTACTCCTTTCCACCACAGAAGTAATTTGGCGCGGATGCAGTAAGGATTAAACTAAGCCAGAGAGTCACCTCTCCGACTCGTCTTCAAAACCGTACGTGAGACTTTCACCTCATACGGCTCCTCAGAAACATGACTTTTGTCACAAGCACTAATCAAAACAGGGGTGTC
>JASJDA010000352.1 GCA_030065755.1 Prochloraceae cyanobacterium
GTCTGTTCACCAATGATTGGCAGACTGCATACGCGGTTGTGTATCAGGTATTTCACCTGTTCTTTTTTAAGTCTTCGTGTCTTAAGTTGATTTTATATATTTTACCATACATTCGCGTGTTGCATAAAGGGTTGGCGCAGGATTGCCCTACAACTAAAAACTTTAAGCGCAACAACTGCATTGTTTTAAATCGCTTTCGTTTTATAGTTGCAGTACCCTCTTGCGAATTATGATGGAATGGAAGCAGATGCAAGACGATGCTGTGCTTGTTTTTTGGTATGACGATCGCTGAGATAGCGGTTTAATTTTTTCTCCCAGTGTTTGAGAAATGTGGTTAATGGCTCCCAATCACGTCCGAAGGTCAAACTACGGCTAAAGGGTTTAACAATTTCTCCAAGTCGTCGCCATCCCAATCGCTTGTAACGCCTTGTAAAGTATTCGTTTTCAACCAAGTTCCACTTTTTAGAGAAGTGCTTTAAGCTAGCTAATTCCCAAGCATCACTCCAACGAATCATAAAGTAAGGAATGTCTGACAATTGGAGGAGTGGCGCTGGAGGATGGCTCAAAAAAGTAACTATCGATGTTGGTTCGAGATAAATGGTACCTCCAGCTTTAGTGACTGTCATGGCTAAATCGAGGTATTCTTTGGTACATAACAGTCCTTCATCGAGGAAACCAAATTTTTTAAAGAAGTCAGTCCTAACCAACATGCAGTGAAACTCTATAAAGCCAGTTGGTTGACGTTTGAGCTTATTGCCCACCTCTGACAGCCGTTGAGTTTGTCGGTAGATTTTTTCTTTGATATTCCATTTACCTTTATTTTCTGAAGTTTGGGGGGAAACTTCGCCTCGATTGCATTTAAAACGGGCAAATTCTTCGGGAGGAAAATATTCTCCTCCAGCGCAGTGAATTATTTCGTGTAACGGTTGATGTTGGCAAACTAGGGGGCCTACTACTGTGGCTTCTGTTTCTTCAGCACAATTAAATAAAGTCTCCAGCCATCCTGAAGAAAATATTATATCATTATCAACAAAAACAACATATTTGCTTTTGACTCGAGCTAAACCCACATTTCTAGCTTGATTTGGTGAGAGGTAGTAATCCGTCTGAATCAGTTGAAATCCCTTTGCTTCTGCTTCTGTTTCGAGGTAACGTCGCAGTTTAGCTGGGGAATTATTATCTACGTAAACTAAATTGAATGAAAATTTTGTATTTTCGTAGAGGCTTTCCAGCGACTCGCGGGCAAAACCAAAACGCTCGCGGGGGACGACAACAATTGTGATTTGTGGCTTTTCCATAGATAATGATTTTTTTTGATTAAAGTAAAGTCGATCGAGACAGATTTAAATGCTGCTTGGAATAATAAGTTAGGAGCTAACTGGCATAGGAGATTCAGCAGGAATGCCACCGACAAAAAAGCCTGGTTTAGATCCGATCGTCTCGAATCGCTTTTTAGCCTCGTTGTAACGATCGACCTCCAAACCCCCAGCAGAGGCAACTATTACGTTAGCTTTCAAATGCTCCTGGTTATTAGTACCGATCAGCACTGAGGAGACTGCGGGATGGCTCAGCGCGTATCGAATCAAAAAGGATCTGCGATCTTCTCCTTCAGCAAGCAATTCGTCCAATCCAGCCTTGGCAAATACATCGGGAAAATCGTCAAAATAATCTCGCACCACACCTCGAACCAGAATTCCCGCGCCTTTATCAGCGGCATCTTGCAAAAGCTCTTCGCTGGTTCTAACCATACCTCCGTATACGATCTGGAATAGATCGAAAACATTCCAATCGGGATATTCCTGAATGCACTCATATCCGTACCTAGAAGGATAGCCAGGCTCGGTTTTAGGGCCGTGACGGATACTGACACCGATATAACGGACTTTCCCCTGTTGTTTCATTTTTTGCATGAACTCCACGACTTCCCCTTCAGGACCGCCGATGAGCTTTTCTGGAGTAGCGCCGTGAAGTTGCCAGATATCGATGCAGTCAGTTTTTAGCGCTCGTAAGCTATTTTCTAAATTGCGTTCTAGTGTCGCTCGATCGAAGGTAAGAACGTGGGAGCTTCCCTTTCGATCGAGATGAGGGTTGCAGCCGCACTTGGTCGCTACAATTATTTCATCCCGCCTTCCCGATAAGTAGCGACCGATCCGCTCTTCGCTGTTGCCGTAGGCTCTGGAGGTATCGATGTAGTTAATTCCCAAATCTAAGACTTTGTGCAGCAGGCTTTCGGCTTCTTCATCGGGTAAGTACTTGAGGTTCATCGTGCCAAAGGACAACGCCGTCACTTCAAAATCGGTATATCCTAATTTTCTTTTTAACAATTCTGTAGTCATTTCTTTTTTTCCAACAAAATTATTTAGCAAGTGAGAGCTGATAGTTGCATCGCAACATCGCGTCTTTTGAAATATCTTCGACTGCGGCTATCTGAGCAGTAGAAAGTTTCGATCGCCATCTTTCGATTACCTTTGTCGACCTCAAACGAGCAACTCTTCGACGCGGTTCAACCACTTGTAAGCGTGACCTCCTACTTTTGCTGCCATATGTTCGACTTCATCGCGGTAAGTTTCGGCCAGATGACGTTCTAGATGGGGAGGGATTTGGCGAGATTTGGTTGATGAATTATAGCGATCGTGTATTTTGTCTGAGATATGTTTGGAGGATGCTTCAACGTTGAGAAACTGGAAAATTCGCAATAACAAATCTTCTGGCGACTCAATAATCTCTTCATAATAGCCCACGCATATCTGTTCTGGTGGATAATATTCTGACCAGGTCGAAAGAATACTGGAATAGCTGCCCCGACTGAGAGAAAAGTTACTTCCAAAATGAGCCAGACACTCTTCCTCAGATACGCTTTCAAGGGTTCGGTTCGTATCCCGAAGCTTTTTGAGGAAATGAGACCAAGCCCGCTCGATCGGATCTCTTACCATAAAAATAATGCGAAGATCTGGCATCAGATCGCGAATATGTGCGACAGTATTGGCGTGCAAAGGCCCATAGTTGGGGTCTATTTCTCCGGCAATCTGTCCCGCCCCAGGTGCAAAACACTTCTCATACCAATCGTCGTTGCGTTGTCCGAACAGAAAACGAATGTGAAATCCTGCGTGCCACAACACCGAGGCTCGATCGCGCAACAATCTTCTCCATTCGAGGTCTTCTCCCCCGTGGTCAGAGCTGTTTCCAATTAAACATCTGAGTACGGACTTCTTGCGCTGATGGGCAGTTTTCGAGAAGGATAGCTTTTCGAGAGACCCGTTACCAATGCTACGCTCGAAACTGTCGAAGTAGTGCAATTCCTTGATTGGGGGCATCCAAATTTCTGGATGGTGACGTAGCTGAGTTGTTAACCAGGTCGTACCCGATCGCATTGCGCCGATACCAATAAAGTCGGGATAACTCATAGTCGCTCTCCTCTCCAGATTATTAAGTGTGGCTTTAATTGCAGAAATTTTGACATTTTTTTTGTTTGTAAAAAATAGATACCTCTATCGAAAACTCAAGTAAGTTGTTATGCGATTAATTGCTTCGAACGAGTTAATTTTTGATATAGTTCGTATAGCTCTTTATTGAGCATATTCATGTTGTATTTTTCTTTAACTCGATCGCGTCCTGCTTTACCCATATCAGGCCATAATTGTGGATGTTCGATTAAATAACTTAGTTTGCTAGCTATTGATTCTGGATCTTTTTCTGGGACTAAAAATCCAGAAATTCCCTCTTCTACTAATTCAGGAATGCCGCCGTGTAAAGTACCGATAACTGGCAAACCTATTGCCATTGCTTCTTTTAAGGTATTGACGGGAGCGTCTTGATTGCCGTCAGGAGCAGTTACGCTGGGAGCGACGAATAATTGACAACGATCGAGAATTTCAACAATTTCGCGCTGTTCTTTCCAACCGTGTAAGATAACAAAAGGTTCGATTTCAAGTTCTTTTATTAAATTTTCAAACTGTTCTCTTAAATGCCCGTCACCGATGAGATGATACTCTAATTTAGGATATTTTTGGACTACTTTTGCTATCGCTCTGATGGCATATTCGAGCCCTTTTTTCTCAACAAAACGTCCGACAGTTGCAACTCTAACGATGCGGTCATCGGGTAAATAGCGAGGGGTAAAGGTAAATTTATCGCAGTCAATTCCAGAACCGTGAACTAAAATTTTATGAGGAGCGCATCCTAACTTAATTGCTCTTTGGCTGAAAAACTCGCAGTTTGCTAAAAACAAGTCTCCTTGTTTAAATAGTTCTTCGTAAATATCCTCGCCGTATTCTTGGAGGTGACGGCTGATGTCAAAACCGCGAAAGTTAGTAATTAACTTCCCCTCGATTATACCTGCCTGACGCAACCGCATCGCCATAACCCCAAAGGGACCAAATTGACAGTGAATGATATCGTAAGGTTTTTTACCCTCGAACATCGAAGCATGAGTTTCTACCACAGAATCGATATAATTTTCGGCATTTTTAGCTGGGTAGTGAGTGCGATCGAGCAGTTGATACCGTTCTACGATCGGGTGTACTTTGTCGGTTTGTTCGATCGGCTTTCCTTGAAAGGCATAAATATCTACGTCGTTCCCTTTATCAATTAATCCTGCTATTTGATTGAGAATAAAGGTTTCTGAAATAACGGGAAATCTTCCCACAATAAATGCGATTCTCATAGCTTTATTTTCTCCATTTTTTAGTTATTTAAACAATTTTGACGATCTTTAGTTGTTCAAGCAATTGCCGAAGAATAAAAAGGAGTGAGGAGCTTTTGCTGGCTGTTGCTAGCTGGGTTAAAGCCTAAAATATTTATGGCTTGGACGATAGGAGGATGTTCGCTGTTTGGATAGTGAATTACGCCGATCGTTCCAGGTTGTAGCTGCAAGCTGTCAAGTCGCTCCGATCTCATGCCAAAGACCTCGCCAAATAGGATTTTAATTTGTGCGGCAGAAGCAACTACTAACCCCGTCATTAGTTTCTCGGCATTTTTAAGCGATAGCAATACGTTGCCTTTGACCGCCAGAAAGACTTGCTCCTCCTTCCCCGAGAATAGTGTCGTAACCTTGAGGCAAATTCAGAATAAACTCGTGAGCGTTAGCTAAACTAGCTGCTTTTTCGATCTCTTTTTGGCAAGCTTGTAAATTACCGTAGGCGATATTTTCCTTAATGCTGGCGGCAAACAGACAACTATCTTGGAGAACTACGCTAATTTGAGAGCGCAAAGACTCTAGGGTATATTCTCGCAGGTCTTGTCCGTCAATTAAAATACTGCCTCTGACAGGATCGTAAAGACGTAGCATCAAACTCATCAAGGTGGACTTGCCGCTACCAGAAGGGCCGACTATTGTTATCTTTTGGCCTGCTTCGACTTCAAAATTGAGGTCTCGTAATATCTCTCGATTTGCTTCGTAGCCAAATTTTACGTTTTTAAACCGTACCGCACCAAAAAAGGGATGTGCTTCTTTCGCTTTAGGTAAGTTGCGAACATTAGGTTCGTATTCCAATATGTCTACTACTCGTTCGCCAGATGCGATCGTCTTAGCTATTGCTCCAGTTTGATTGGCAAATTTACGCAAGGGTGGCTCAAAACTATTTTTGAGATAGCTAATAAAGACTAACAAATCTCCAGGACTCAGGGATTTATCAATTACCAATATCGCTCCTCGCCACAGTACGATCGCAATCGTCATGGCGACTAATACTTGTACCGTTCTCAACAACAAAGCTGATATTTTTAGCGATTCCGTTCCTAGATCGAGATTATTTCTGTTTTGCTCTAGAAACATGCGTTCTAAAGCATTGTGCAGAGAAAGAGCTTGCACTATTTTAATTGCCCCAATTGTGTCGCTAGTAGTAGAAGCAATGAGCCCTTCTGATTGTCTGTGTTTGCGAACGGAGCGACGGATGCGAGCTATTAAGTTATTAGCTACAAAGAGAAATACTGGAAATAAAATTAAGGCGATCGCTGCTAGCTCCCAATTGATAAAAAACATTACTACAATCATTCCCACCAGAGCAACGGTATTGATTGCAAAAGGTACGATCGCGTCGATCGTGCCGTTTCTAATGTTTTCGATATCGGCAGTTACGCGGCTAATTAAGTCTCCCCTTTTGTACTGGTTGTGAAAGGAAAGAGAAAGGCGCTGTAAATGACTGTAGAGTTGACTGCGGATCTCTGCTAATACTCGAACTGCTACCATAGCCATACTTAATTTGCTGATGTAAGTAGCTAAAGCGCGTAGTAGGGCGATCGCTACAATTGCTAGGGTTAATCCACTTAACAGCACTAATGGAGGGACTTCTTGACCTAGTACAAGGTGTACGCTGCCAATATCAGATTCAGATACGAGAATGCGATCGAAAATAAACTTGAGCGGCCAAGGTTCT
>JASJDA010000065.1 GCA_030065755.1 Prochloraceae cyanobacterium
GCCAATGGTGGGTAGAACGCTGGCTAGAATTATTAGATTCTTATCGTTTTAAAAAGCGCTTAGAAAGGGCGCGTATCTATGCTAGAGAAGGCAATGTTCTCAGTATAGAATTTATTGAGGCGCGAGTTTTAGCTAAAGTTCAGGGAAGCGAACCCAAACCCTATGAAGTTGACCTGTCTCTCGCTCCTTTCACCGATGAAGACTGGGATTATGTCATTGAAACTATGTCCCAAAAAGCAATTTTTTCTGCTCAACTGCTAGCAGGAGAAATGCCCTCTAATATAGAAGAAGTATTTACTGCTAATGGTTTAAGTTTATTTCCATTTAACTTGTCTGAAGTTAATTCTCGCTGTACTTGTCCTGATAAAGCTAACCCCTGCAAGCATATCGGCGCAGTTTACTATCAATTAGCCGATCGTTTTAGTGAAGATCCTTTTGTTTTATTTCAGTTAAGAGGACGGACTCGATCGCAAATTCTCGATGCTCTAAGAAAGTTACGCAGCAGCAATATAGAGGACAAACCAGGAGAAAATGATTCTAGCTCTTCTATTAACTTATCTTCAGAAAGCTCGTCAACTCAGAAGACACAAGAGCAAAAATCAAGCCCAAAATCAGAAGAAAAAGAGCAACTTTCTCTCATGGAACAATTCTGGGAATACAAAGAACCAATAGATTCTTCTTTAGTAGTAATTGCCCCGCACCCAGAAAGCAAAATAGTTCTCGATCTTCTAGGAGATTTACCTCTAGCTGCTGCTGACGCACAGATAATGAGACAATATCTCAAAGAGATTTATCAAACAGTAACTGAGAAGGCGATCGTATCAGCTCTAAATCGAGAAGATTGATATCTAAAGATCTAGAAAAGTGTATAGTTTTAAATTAAACTGTTTCATTATCTCTTCTATATCGTTAGCCTTTAAGCCCTTACCGACAGCTACCATTTGCCATTCATTATTTTTTCTATATAATTCGGCCATAACCATACCAGTCATGCCTTGATAGTCTTCTCCTGAGAGTTCGTAGCGAGCTAACTCTTCGTTGCTATGAAGATCTACTAAACGCACGAATGCATTTTTTACTTGACTGAAATCTTGCTTGCGAGCAACAGCTCTATATAGATTAACTGCAAATACGATTCTAGCAATCTCAGCAGGTACTTCAGGTAAGTCTACCAGAATTGCTTCGTCGTCTCCTTCTCCCGTCCCTGTTAGGTTATCTCCTAGGTGAACGATGGCGTTTGACCAATGTCTTAAATTGTTAAAGTAAATAATATTTTTGCGATCGGTAAATTGTTTCTCCGCATTGAAGCAGATAGCAAATGTATCCAGATCGTAAAATTGCTCTTGTTGAATTTCATTGCCAACATCCCAACCTAACCCGCACATTATTTTAGTTAAACGATTAGGAGCTTGTTTAGACAGCGAGATAAATTGTCTTTTTTGAAGAGTAATTGTCACAAAAATCTCCTAAATATAGCAATTTATTCAGTACAACTTAGTTCTTTGCTCTTGAATTACCTCAATATTTGATTTTTGTCAAGAGCAAGAGTACGGCATTCTCACAATCATAATACTTTTTTAATTTTTGACTGTCTTCCGAGTTTCTACGGAATTAGACTGAGAGGAAGAGCGCTTGTACTGAATAATTGCTTCTCGAAAACCCAACACTACGAAAATATTAGAAATCGTTAAAAACAATTCAGCCCCTCCATGCAACCAATCAACATTTGCCAAAGACTTGCCGTAGATATGTTGAGCATAAAGCTCAGCCGGAATAGTAACAGCGACGAAAACCAAGAGAAAATAGAAGCCAATAAGTGCCAAGGGAGGTGTTTTGCCGCAACGAGTGAGAAACCACAAAAATCCTAGGTAGGGAAATAGAGACAAAGCAAACAAAGTTTCTTTAGAAAACATCGATAAAAGTCAAAAAAAATTATTTTACGAGATTGTTTGACTGGCGCACCGATCGCCAAATCCACCAAGCAGCAGCACACAGAGCCGTGTTTCCCACCACTGTCATCAATGCTTGTAGAGTTACCAGCCATTGTAAAGATTCGAGGTTATCAAAAAAATGCCAAGTGCAAGCACACATAGCACTTACAAGAGCTGGTAGCATAGCCCAAGATAAAGCCCACCAGTAGCGAGCGCCTGATATTTCTCCATAAATCCACACAAACCAGATAGCAACAATCCACTCAACAACGCTAGAAACGTGAATAATCCAAGTTGGAATTGAAAGGGCGTGCATAATTTATAGTTATTCCCTAGTTTTTAGGGCAAACATGAGTCTGCAAATATTATTGCAGTAAAGGCACGCAAAAGTATAGTAAAGCTATCGTTTTAGAGCTGATTCGTAAAGTAAATCAAAAGCAAGCTAATCTTCGAGACATTACACGAATTAATGAGCCATAAATCATAGCTCTACTGAATTCCGTGAATAATTCGCGCGTCTTTACTGAGGCGACGAAATCTATTCAACGTGAGTTCGACCCCAAGCCGTTCTGAAGCATTAGCTTCAAGCGAAGCGAGTTAAATCTATCAGCTTTTGTTGTATTTTTAGCTTATATGTCAAATAAATTAGCTAATTAAAATGGATAAGTCTAATCCTATTTTGGTTTATTTCATTAACGCGAAAGGCAGAGCGGAGTTTTCACGTCTCATCTTTATCTATGCTGGTATACCTTTTGAAGATAAAGGAGTTTCCTTTGAAGAATACTTCGAGATGCGCGATAGGGGGCAATTACCTTTCGAGCAGCTCCCTATTTTATGGGTTGATAAAGCAATGATAGCTCAATCGTGCGCGATCGCTCGCTATGCTGCTAAAAGAGCTGGGCTGTACCCCGAAGATAGTTTACTTGCAGCTCAAACAGACATGATAGTCGATGCTTGGAGAGACGTACTAGACATTTTCTATGGTTGTTATGTCGATCGAGTTGTGGATAACGGTCGATTGGTCATGAAAATGAGAGAGGTTCAGTTGAGGATAGATAAGCTCAATGACTTTTTCAAGACAACTGTGCCAATGCACTTGGGAAGGTTTGAGGAAATAATTTCATCAGACTCTAATTCTCCATTTTTAGTAGGAAATTCGTTAACTTGGGCAGATTTAGCTGTGTTCGATCTTGTCTGTACTTTCGATCGAACTGCTAATTTCTGGAATAATCCTTCTACATTTTTCTACATCCCAGAACCCCACGGTCCTTACCAACCTCCTGCTGAAATACTCAAACCCTATCCATTAGTTAATGAGCTATCAAAAATAATTCAAGAAACACCAAATATTAAAGCTTGGCTCGATTCTCATCCCTATTAAAAATACTTAGTTTTTTTAACTTCTATTCGCTCTTAAAAAGCTACTTTTTCTGGATTCGAGTAAAAGAGCGGGCGAGTAGAAAAAATCGGGATAACATTGCATAGACTGACATTCTATTATTTTCTAAAATTATCTAACTGTCAAATACACGAGTAATAATGGTAGCTAAAATTTCGCCTACAGAGTTTTATAACAAGCTGGCATCAACTTATGACGCTACCTTGAAAGACCCTAGAACCGATGCTCAGCATTTGAAAGAAGCCGCTAAAATCTTTCAAAAGTATCATAGTCGCGTAGGCGGTAGCTTGTTAGATTTAGGGTGTGGAACTGGTCTGTTGAAAGAGTTGCTGAAGGGAGAATTTGAATATATAGGGATCGATATTGCCGAAAATATGCTTCATTATGCTTCAGAGCGAGGCTATAAGATTATTCACAAGCCTATTGAAGATGCGCTTCCCGAAATCCCAGATTGTTCCTATGACTTTGTTTTTGCTTTAGGTTGTTTACTATTTATTGAGGATATTGATTCAACTTTGGCACATATTAACAGAATTGCCCGTAAGTCAATTCTATTGAGTCTTGACAATCTTACACAAGAGTTTATACGCAATATCACTGTAACGGTTTATAATCACTCGCAAGTTTCCATCTCAAATGCCAAAGAAGATTATACGATTAGAGGGTGGAGATCTCCTACTACGGGAATCACCATACAAACGAGAATGATTTATATAGAAAAAGTAAATCTCAACTAATTTTTGATTGAGAGCATTATCGTCTTTAAATCCTACAAAATCTTAGATAATGAACAGACTAAAATAGCGATCGCACTTTTTCGCTCCAACCCTAAACCGTATACTCTTATTAAATCGTTACAGTATTCGGCGCAGTTGAAAGCCCATCCCCTTTAGGGGTGGGATGAAAACTAGGCAGCGCATTTATGCGCTATCTTATTTTATGTTATACTATTTTGCGTGAATTTATTACACGCAAATGTTTGTTTTAGAGTACAAGCTTAAAGGCAAATTAATTCAATATCAAGCTATAGACGAAGCAATCCGTACTGTTCAATTCGTTCGCAACAAATGCGTTCGTTATTGGATGGATGGCAAAAATATTGGACAAAAAGATATTTATCGCTACGCCACTATCTTGAGAAAAGAATTTAAATTTGCTGGTAAGTTAAACTCAACTGCTTGTCAACAAGCTGTTGAAAGAGCATGGACAGCAATTGCTAAGTTCTACGATAATTGTAAGAAGAAAATCAAAGGTAAAAAAGGATACCCGAAGTTTTCTAAAAGAACTCGTTCAGTTGAATTCAAAAAATCTGGCTGGAAATTAGATCGCGATGCCAAAAGAATCAAATTCACGGATAAAAACAATATTGGTGAACTTAAATTAATTGGTTCGCGGGATTTATTCTATTTTCAAGAGTTTCAAATTCAACGAGTGAGGGTAGTAAAAAGAGCAGACGGTTATTATTGCCAGTTTATTTTAAAGCTTGATGTTAGAGATATAACCCCAGAGTTAAAACCTACTAAAAAAATGGTAGGTATTGATGTCGGTTTGAAATATTTTTATGCTGATAGTAACGGGAATACTATTAACTGTCCTCAATACTATAGAAAAGCAGAAAAACGACTTAACAGGCTTAATAGAAGAAAATCTAAAAAATTTAGAACAGGACAAAAACAATCAAAAAATTATTTAAAAACTAGGCGAAAATATAGCAAGGCGCATTTAAAAGTAAGTAGGCAGCGAGAAGAGTTTGCTAAACAAAAAGCACTCCGTTTAATTCAATCTAACGACTTGATAGCCTATGAAGATTTAAAAGTAAAAAACCTTGTTAAAAACAAGAAGCTTAGCAAAAGTATAAATGATGCGGCTTGGTCACAATTAAGAAAATGGATTGAATATTTTGGTGTCAAATACAGCAAATTAACTATTGCTATAGAACCAAATTATACAAGTCAAGATTGTTTTAATTGTGGCAAGATAATTAAAAAATCTTTATCAGTTAGAACTCATATTTGTCAATGTGGATATTCTGAAGATAGGGATGTAAATGCAGCGTTAAATATACTTAAAAAAGGTACGATAGGGCATATCGGAACTTGGTCGGAAGATCTAAACGCTTGGGGAGAGAATGTCTCTATTATTGTTGGTAGCAATACCTGCAATAGTAAGCAATCTCAGTGAACCAAGAATCCAACCTTTTTAGCGTAGCGGAAAGGTTGGAGTGTCAATAAGCGAAATCCCAATAGAGTAAGAGCTTTAGGTAGCTTGGGATCTAGAATTCAATAGGGGAAAAAGGATACCAGCTATGGAAGAAATTGAAATTAGGTTGCATAATACGATCGTAGTTCTCGTTAAGCATTGTATTACAACCCCTTAGAGTTATTTTTTTTCGATCGATAATTATCCGAAAAATAACATCAAACTTTTGTAGTAGATCGGAGGGGCTTCTATATCTACATTTATTTTTAACAAAAACTAGTTTGTCATTGAGCCTTATGGATTTAAAATTTCTAAAAACTATATTTTCCAAAGCTTCTCAGAAAATTCCTCTCCGAAGACTGCTGATTGTTTCCTTGACAATTCAAATTTTTACAGCCGTGGGGCTGACGGGTTGGTTTTCTTTTCGTAATGGAGAGAAAGCAGTTCGCGATCTCGCCAATCAGTTAAGTAACGAAATCGCCTCTCGTATTGAATCTCGCATCGCAACATATATAACAAATGCTCATATATTTCACGAAGTCAATCAGATTTCCCTGAGTACTGGAGATTTAAACCTTGAAGATTCCTCGGATTTAGAAAAGTATTTTTTTCAGCAGATTCAACTATTTGATTCATTAACCGCAGTTTATTTTGCTAGCGAACAAGGAAACTTTATTGAGTTTGAAAGGCGAGACGAACAATTAATTCTCTTGCTGAGAAACCGATCGACAAATTTTGAGACTAAATTCTACAAATTGGACGAGGAGGGAAATCGAGTTAAATCGATCGCTACTAAAAGTTACGATCCCCGTACTCGTCCCTGGTATAAAGATGCAGCCTTATCCGGTAAACCGATGTGGAGTACAGTTTACCAGTTTTTTTCTCCCAGAGAGCTAGGTATTACCTCAGCCATACCCATCTACGGAGACAACGGGGAATTGCAAGGAGTTTTGGGTATCGATCTGACTCTGACGCAAATCAGTGATTTTCTGCGCAGCCTGCAAATTAGTGAGTCTGGATATGCTTTAATTATGGAGCGATCGGGAGCAATTGTCGCCACTTCTGCCACCGAAAAACCATTTATTACCGCAAATAATAAGCAAAAACAGTTGATGGCGATCGACAGCAACGAGCCTTTAATCAAAGCCACAGCGCATCACTTGCAAAACAAATTTATAGGGAACTACCAAATTAACAACCAAGAGCAAATTACTTTTATGCTCGACGGACAGCAACAAATTGTCGAAGTAATTCCTTTCCAAGATAGATGGGGTCTTGATTGGCTGATTGTTGTCGTTATTCCCGCATCTGATTTCATGGAGAGTATTAATGCTAATACCTACACCACCATTCGCCTCTGTTTAATTTCTTTAGCAATAGCAACTATGGTTGCTATCCTTACCTATAATTGGATTACCAAACCGATCGAGCGTCTCAAGGAATCTGCTCGCAAGCTTTCTCTTGGAGAGTGGGATCACAATTTACCTCTCGATCGCTCCGATGAATTAGGAGAGTTAGCCAAATCATTTCAAAACATGGCTCTCCAGTTGAAAAGGTCTTTTGAGGCTTTAAAGGATAAAAATTTCCAATTGCAGCACCTCAATCAACTCGAAAAACAACGTTCTGAGGAACTCTCCCAGACTGTTGAAGTTCTCAAAGCAACCCAAGCCAAATTGGTCATTGAAAATAATTTGCTCAGAACTTCAGAAGAACCATTAATGTTTGACTATCAAGTAGGGGGAAGTTTGCCAATGGACGCTCCCACTTATGTAGTGCGATCGGCCGATCGACAACTGTATAGGTCTCTCAAACTAGGTGAGTTTTGTTACGTACTCAACGCCAGACAGATGGGCAAATCGAGCCTAATGGTGCAAATGATGTATCGTCTCGAACAAGAAGGATTTTATTGCGTGGCGATCGATTTGACCCGTATTGGCAGCGAAAATGTTACTCCAGAGCAATGGTATAAAGGATTCGCTGTAGAGTTGTGGCACAATTTTAACTTATTCGGAACGGTAAATATTAAAACTTGGTGGAATGAGCGAAAAGATCTTTCTCCCGTGCTACGTCTGAGTCAATTTATTGAAGAAGTCATACTGGTTAAAGCTGGAATAGAAGAGGGGCAAAAATTGATAGTTTTTTTGGATGAAATTGATAGTGTTTTGGGTTTAAATTTCCCAGTCAATGACTTTTTTGCCCTAATTCGTTTTTGCTACAATCAGCGCAGTATTCATCCTAGTTATCGGCGTTTGAGTTTTTCTCTCTTTGGCGTTGCTGCCCCTAGCGATTTAATTTCCGATCCTCAAAGAACGCCTTTTAATATCGGCAAAGCAATTTTATTAGAAGGTTTTAAAGAAGACGAAGCACAGCCTTTATTGCAAGGATTGACAAACAAAGTTGATAATCCTCAAACCTTACTCAAAGAAGTATTAGCTTGGACGGGAGGACAGCCTTTCCTAACTCAAAAACTTTGTAAGTTGATTCTAGATTATTCATCGGATATTTCTGCGAACAATCTAAGTCAGTGGATTGATAATTTAGTTAAAACTAAAATTATTGATAATTGGGAATTCCAAGATGAACCAGAACATTTGAAAACCATACGCGATCGCATTATTAATAGCGATCGCTCTTTAAAGTTGTTAGAACTTTATCAAAAAATCCGCTGTAAAAAACAACTTTTTTCAACGGATCTTCCCGAAGAAAGAGAGTTATTATTGTCAGGATTGGTAGTAAAGGAAGAAGGTAATTTTAAAATCAGAAATCCTATTTATGAATCTATCTTTAACGAGGATTGGATAAAACATGAATTGATTGAGTGGCAAAAAACATTTCCCTACTCTTAAGAAGATAATATTTAGAATTAATTTACTGAAGCGATCGCTACTTTTTTTCTGAAATGTTATTGCAGCAAATCTTTCGGGAAGAATATATAATATACTTAAATTTAGTTGATACTCAAATGGACTCAGTTAAAGTAACATCAGTACTTGCTGACGCGATCGTTAGTGGACTTATCGACGGCACTTTGGAAAGATTTGGAGGAGTAATTCGGGACACAACGACACAACAAGTTGTTACTTGGTTGAGAGAACTCGAAGAAACTCCCATAAATTTGTCCAAAACAGAAGCAATTTTACAATTAGGTTCCACGGCTAGCGTACTGAATTTGGGCATCTCAGTAATGGGTTTTGCCGTAATATCTAAAAAGCTCGAAAAAATAGAGCAAAATCTCAAAGAAACACAAGAGTTATTAAACAAAATTAACCGTAAAATTGACCTCGGCTACTATGCTAATTTTCGCGCTGCACTAGAATTAGCAGTTAATGCTTTTACTATGAACAAGCCAGAAAATCGCCGCAGCAGTGCCTTACAAGCTATTAATCGTTTCTTAGAAGCAGAACAACATTATCTCGCTTCTGTAGATGAAGAATTAGAAAAAAATAGTCAAATTATTAATGAATATTTACTAACCTTATCCTTAGCTTATATTGCCGAAGTTCGTTGTTATTTAGAATTAGGAGAATTTGATACCGCACGTCGTCGCTTTCAAGAATGCTCGAAAATTCTTCGATCGCGCATTCAAAAATATATAGAAATGCTTTTAACTCCTAATCCAGCAGTATATTTACATCCTCAATTTAAAGGTAAAATTGACTTGAGTAGGTTAACCAGAATATACCGATGGATTGACAAAACATTAGATGAAAATGCCGTGTTTGAAATGCAAAGAGACAACTTATTTTCTCTGATGCAAGATGAAAACAAGTGGTTAAATGCTATCCCTCCAGTAATTGGAAATTTACCAATAAATTGGGGATTTAAATTACCTTGGAACTCTTCTAAATCTGATATTTATGCTCGTCTTCCTCAAGCAATGGAAATAATGGAATCTTTAATTGAGAGCGATCGACGTTTTGAAGCCTATCAATTAGAAGTTCAAGCAATCGATCGACTAGGAATTAGTTTTAACCAATGGCTTCAAATTTCTCCTGAAACTGAAACTATCCCAGATGGAGCTAAATTTATGTATATCACGCCACAAGAGCCATTAGAAGTAGAGTGGGAGATGGGGAGATGGGGAGATGGGGGAGAATGATATGTAGTTATAATTTGGGAATTTGGGATAAGCACTGCAATACTACGACATTGGGACTAAATTTTAGTACGAGCGCGAGATTCTTTAACGATTTTAGCGGACTGTAGCTTTTACTGTAACGTTTATAATAATTACACCACTTTTTAAAAAACAGATGCAAAAAGTCCTCGTTACTGGTGCTACTGGAAGAACTGGTCTTTTAGTAGTTAATAAGCTCAGAGAATATCCCACAGAATTTAAAGTAGTAGGTTTAGCAAGAAATGAAGCTAAGGTTAAAGAAATATGGGGTTCTACAGAAGATTTTTACTTCGGTACTATTAAGGATAAAACCGCTATAGAAAAAGCTATTTCTGGTTGTAATGCTTTGGTTATTCTCACCTCAGCCGTCCCGCAAATTAAAGGAGCTCCCGAACCAGGAGAAAGACCAGAATTTTACTATGCCGATGGAGAAAGTCCAGAAGAAATAGATTATTACGGGCAAATAAACCAAATTGATGCGGCAAAAGCAGCCAAGATTAACCATATTGTTTTAGTAGGTTCGATGGGAGGAACAAACGAAAATCATCCTCTTAACAGCATTGGAAATGGCAAGATATTAATTTGGAAACGAAAAGCAGAACAATATTTAATCGATTCTGGCATCGATTATACTATTATTCGAGCTGGAGGTTTGTTAAACGAACCAGGAGGAAAAAGAGAATTACTCGTAGGTAAAAACGACGAATTATTAAACAATCCTCCCGACGGTATTCGTCCCGCCATCCCTCGCGAGGATGTCGCTGAATTAGTAGTTCGAGCTTTACAAATTAATGAAGCGAAAAATAAAGCTTTCGATACTATTTCCAAACCTCCTTCAGAAAACGGAGAAAATGTCAAGATAGATTTTGTCAAGTTATTTGAGCAAACAACAGCAGGACTTTAATTGGACGATTGCTCTTTCTAAGCTGTTTAGCATTTAAATTGTGATAACGCTATTACCTTTATTTTTGAGTTTTCGTCCCCATTTAATAATTAATCCTCTACCCTGATGTCGCTTTGCTTGCCGTTGCTATTTCCATTATTAGGACTGACATTGTTTTAATTCTGGGTTAAATACGTCTAGGTATTTTTGAGCTTTTTTGCTCTTGATATCTAGATTTCCCCTAATTTTGATTAAAAACACATCGATCGCAATTAAAGTAGAAATAATCGATCGCTAAATCTTTCTTTAATAAACTCAGTAAATAGCCTTACCTTTGTAGATAAATGTCGATTTGCAGAGTAAGTTATACAAATAGATATTTCTGGTGCCTGATAGTCTGGTAAAATCCTCTTCAGCTTACCTTCTTCTAACTCCTTTGCCAACATAAAAGTTGGCAGTAAAGCTATTCCTAAACCCTTAACAGCAGCATCTCTAAGAGTTTCTCCATTATTGGAACAAAACACCCCATTAACCACAATATTATGTTCTCCATCTTGTCCGAATAGTTTCCACTGATTTCCAGTTGCTAAATATCCGTAGTGCAAACAGCTACGATCGCGCAATTCTCTAGGATGGTTAGGTTCTCCATATTTCTCTATATAAGTTGGAGAAGCACAGAGAATGCGTTTTGCAGGGGCGATCGCGTGGGTAATTAAACTGGCACACTCTACAGGTTCAGCGATGCGCACGACTAGGTCAAAACCCTCTTCAATAGGATCGACAAAACGATCTTCTAAGGTCAGTTGCACTCGCAAATCGGGATATTGAGCCATGAAATCTGCTACAGCAGGAGACAGGTGCATGGTTCCAAATGTCATGGGTGCATTAATTTTAAAATTGCCTTTGGGTTGTTCCTGTAGTTGAGAAACAGCTAGTTCTGCTTCTTCTAATTCTGCAAGGATATTGACACATCGATCGTAAAATGCTGAGCCTGTTTCTGTAGGGCTGACTCGTCGAGTGCTGCGATGAAGCAATTGAACCCCTAACTCTTTTTCCAGGTTAATAACCAGCTTGTTAACTGCCGATCGCGACAATCTCATTTTCCTTGCTGCAGCAGCAAATCCTCCCTCAGCAACTACTTGCGCGAATGCGCGGAGACTCTCAAACTTATCCATAGTATTGTAGAAAATTAAGCGACAAAGTGTGTATAAAATAGCATATTGTCTTTTATTTATCTTCAATACATAATGGAATTAATCAAAAACGATCGCCACACAAAAAAGGAGGAAAAATGACAATTTCTATTCATCCAGCAAATGAAAGAGGTACTGCTAACTTCGGTTGGCTCAATAGCAAACACAGTTTTTCTTTCGGTCAATACTACGATCCAAATCAGATGGGGTTTGGTAATTTGCGAGTCATTAATGAAGATAAAGTCGAGCCAGGTAAAGGTTTTGGGACTCACGGTCATCGGGATATGGAAATCATTTCCGTAGTCCTAGAAGGGTCGCTAGAACATAAAGATAGCATTGGTAACGGCTCTATAATTCGTCCTGGAGAAGTTCAGCGAATGTCTGCTGGGACTGGAATTTTGCACAGCGAATATAACGCCTCCAATACCGATCGAGTTCACTTCTTACAAATCTGGATTTTGCCAGAAGAGAAAGGACTTCAACCAAGCTACGAGCAAAAAGTCTTTACTGAAGACGAGAAACAAGGGAAACTAAGGCTAGTAGGATCTCGCGACGGTCGTGAAGGTTCGGTTAAGATTCACCAAGACGCAGATCTTTACCTTACATTGCTCGGAAATGGGGAAGAGGTGAAACACCAAATTGCCAATGGGCGATCGCTTTGGGTTCAGGTAGCGCGAGGAAAAGTTTTATTGAAAGATCGAACCTTATCTACAGGGGATGGTGCTGCTATTTCACAAGAACAAAGTATTGCGATCGCTGGTATTTCTGATGTTGCTGAGGTGCTCGTATTCGATTTGAAAAATTAAGATCCCAGGTTAAGGATTAGAAAATTTGAAATCCTCTCGTCGCTAAAAGCGAGAGATTCCTAAAAATCTCAGAGGCTCAGAGGTAACACAAGTTACGAACACACCAATTACGGTGTCACTAGCTACGCGGCTAGTCAGCTTTAAATAAAAGTAAACTTTTCTATCTATGGAAATTAATTCCGATCGCTCGGTTAAAGACCAACAAGTAACAGCAGTAATTTCCCAAGTAGTTAGATCTGGTCGAGAACGAGGTTATGAAGAGTGGTTAAAAGGTATTTCTGCTGCAGCTAGAGAGTTTGAGGGACATTGTGGCGTAACTATTCTCAAACCAGAAAATAAAGTGCGTCCGGAATATGTAATTATTTTGCGGTTCGATCGCTACGAAAATCTCTGTAAGTGGATGAAGTCCGATACTCGCCAAGAATGGATAGAAAGAGCCCAACCCTTAGTACAAAAACCCCAAGACGTTCAGATCCTCACGGGACTAGAAAACTTAGTTTCTTTACCAGGTTCAGATGCCAAGCAACCACCCCCTCGTTATAAAACTGCCTTCGTTACTTGGATAGGCGTGTACAGTATGGTTGTCCTTGTAGGACGTATTTTGTCTCCTATTCTAGCGTCCCTACATCCACTCCTCGCTCAAGCCATTAGCACAGGTCTAGTTGTGGCACTCCTTGCTTACTTTGTTATGCCGCAGCTAACTCGATTGTTCTCCAAATGGCTATATCCTAATCAAAAGAAGACCAAATAATTAACCAACTTTTACTCTAGTATTTTCAGTGGAAAAATACGATAAATATGGACAACAGCAGAAGAAGAGATTTTCTCAAACTGGTATTAGGAGCTGGGTTTTCCTCCTATTTATACCATTTCTCAAAAGTAACTGGAGAGATCAAAAATACTTTTTATTAATAAAAAAAGCTCAAATCCCTCTGTTCCCTATTCCCTATTGCCTATTCCCTATTCCCTGTTCCCTAAGTCTCTCGTTATTTTCGAGAATAGTTTTAACTATAGTAGATGGCAAGCCAGTTTATGGAGTAGGAGAATTTAAAGACCAAGCACCACCACCAATACCAGTAAGTCCTGATTGGTCTCCTGTTGCTAGATATGGAGGCGATCGCAATAAAACCGTAATTCCTGCCGATCTATCTCATCGATCGTCTCATCTGGGTTGTTGTTTCCCTCTTAAGGGCGATCGTTTCTCAAATTCCTCTCTAAGTAAAGCAGGAAACTTGTCGGGATTCTGGGGAAGTCTTGGCTGTGAGTGTTTCGTTTGACGCAACACAGCCAACAGCTAATCACTAATAACAGAAAGACCCTTAGAAGCTAACCATTCTCGATTATAGATCCGCGACTGATAGCGCGCCCCACCATCGCACAGCACAGTAACAATAGTATGCCCTGGCCCCATCTGCTTAGATAAAGCTAGCGCCGCACCTACATTAATACCTACAGAACCGCCCATAAACAGGCCGTCTTTCCTAAGTAATTGGTATATTACTCGTATGCATTCAGGATCGTCAATTTGAATGGCATCATCTACAGGAGCCCCTTCCATGTTAGCAGTGACTCTACTATTGCCTATTCCTTCTGTAATTGAGTTGCCTTCTATTTTAATTTCCCCAGTTTTAAACCAACTATAAAGACCGCTACCCATAGGGTCTGCTACAACACATTTAATATGGGGGTTTTTCTCTTTAAAAAACAAAGCTGCTCCTGCATATGTTCCGCCAGTACCAGTAGAAGCAACCCAAGCGTCAATTGTACCATCTGTTTCCGCCCAAATCTCAGGCCCTGTTGTTTCGTAATGAGCGTGTCTATTAGCTAGATTATCGAACTGATTGGCCCAAATAGCATTATCCATCTCTTGGGCTATACGACCGGAAACTTTGACGTAATTGTTGGGATTTTTATATGGTACTGCTGGGACGGTGCGAACTTCAGCCCCTAATGTTCTTAAAGTATCTATTTTTTCTTGAGATTGGGTTTCTGGGATAATAATTAGGCATTTATAGCCTTTAGCATTACAAATATGAGCTAAACCAATGCCAGTATTTCCAGCGGTTCCTTCTACCACCGTACCACCAGGTTTGAGCAAACCTTTTTCTTCAGCCTCTTTGATTATATATAAGGCTGCCCGATCTTTTACCGAACCACCTGGGTTGAGAAACTCGGCTTTACCGAGTATTTCACAACCCGTTTCTTCACTGAAGCTGTTGAGGCGAATTAATGGTGTATTGCCAATTGTTCCTACAAAACCGTCTTTAATATCCATATCTATAAAAATAAAGAAAGTGCTGATTGTTTAGTCAAAAAGAATTCAACTCGCTCGTACCACTTAGCGATCGATACTCAGCACTTTATTTTCCCACGTACCTATTATTCAGACAACTGTTATTTATTAGGTTGGGGAGTCATGCGCAAGTAAGGTTTAATTTCAGTAACCCCTTTGGGAAACTTCTGTTTTGCTTCTTGAGTGGGAATAGAAGGCGCTACGACTACGTCTTCTCCATCTTTCCAGTTAACTGGAGTAGCTACTTTGTATTGGTCGGTTAGTTGCAAAGAATCAATGACCCGCAAAATTTCATCGAAGTTACGACCCGTACTGGGAGGATAAGTGAGAGTTAATCGCAATTTTTTGTTTGGATCGATAACAAAGACGGTACGAACAGTTACTTTCGGGTCAGCGTTGGGGTGAATCATCTCGTAAAGATCGGAAACCTTTTTGTCTGCATCTGCCAAAATGGGATAGTTAACAGTGGTATTTTGGGTTTCGTTGATATCTTGGATCCAACCTTGATGGGATTGGGTGTCGTCAACGCTTAAAGCTATAATCTTAACATTGCGCTTGTCGAATTCTGGCTTGAGTTTAGCAACTTCCCCTAACTCAGTAGTACAAACAGGGGTATAGTCTGCTGGGTGAGAAAAAAGTACTATCCAACTATCTCCAGCCCATTCGTATAAAGAAATATTACCCATGTTTGAAGCTTGAGTAAAATCAGGAACTGTATCGCCTAGTCGAAGAGACATGATTTTAATCTCCACTATTATTTATTAATTCTATTAGCTTTCTTTTATTTTTTGTATTGATTTTTATCAGAAAATTTTAAACGCCACTGCTTTGTTAACGAAAAGATTTAGATGTGTATTTTTGTCAAGAAATGCATCAGTACATATTTATTCATTAGTTTTTAGATGAGATTTTTTATGAGTTTTGAGATGAGTTTTATGAGATTCAAAGTCTCAAAGCAAAACTAATATAAAACGTAGTTCATTAAGATCGTGTAGCAATAAATTTAAATTTGCTTTTCAGCAAAGAACTAAAACGATGCTCCAAAAACCGTAGTTCAATCCCTGTTACTCTGTTGAAACTATAAAACTAGGTATGAGATATGTTCGGCGTTTTGTTGGAATTTTAATTTTAGTCTTAGCCTTGGTTTCTGTGGAGCTAGCGTTTGTCCCTATTGCTAAGGCTGAGGGGCAGATTCTACCGCCAAAGATAACTCTTTTGTTTTGCCGAAACATCCAGCTCTAGGCGATCGGCACTCACCCAACCCTAAGAAAATATGCTTACAAAACCGAAGCTTAAAACTCACTTTCATGTTGAGGTGTTTGAGGAAGAAGGGGCATTCCTCGTGTCTGAAAGAGGCGCGATTGTGCTGAACGATCGCATTTTTCAATCTTTATTTCCATTGTTGGACGGAAATCGAACTGCTGACGAAATTGTCGAGCAACTCCAAGATAAGCTACCAGCACCCTATATTTATTACGCCCTTATGGAGTTGGAGCAAAGGGGCTATCTGGTCAAAAATAAAGAAACTCTACCAGAAAACTTAGCCGTATTTTGCGAACATTTGAACGTCAGCCTTAAAGATGCCTGCGATCGCTTGCAAACAACTAAAGTTGCAGTCAAGGCTTTAGGCAACTTGTCTGCCTCAGAATTGACCTCTATTATCGAATCGCTGGAAATTCAAGTGGCTGAAGAGGCAAACCTTGAGGTGGTTTTGACCGACGACTACTTGCGAGGGGAACTCGAAGAAATTAACCAAAAAAATTTAGCGCGATCGCGTCCTTGGATGTTGGTTAAACCGACGGGAACTCTCACCTGGATCGGACCGATCTTCGATCCTGAAAAAACTGGTTGTTGGCAATGCTTGGCTCAACGCTTGCGAGCCAATCGACCTGTTGAAGAGTTCATTGAGAGACGGAAAAATGGGTTATTTCCTTTAACACCCCCTTTGGCTGACCTGTCCTCAACGCGGCAAACTGCCCTAAATATGGCAGCGACTGAAATACTTAAATGGATTCTACAGGGAGAAAATAAGCGTCTTGAAGGGAATCTGGTTACTTACGATAGCCTCTCTCTAGAAACACAAAACCATCAGCTTATTAAACGCCCCCAGTGTCCTAGCTGCGGTATCCTCAAACCCGAACATAGCAAGCCTTTACCTATAGTACTCGGTCGTCGAAAAAAAACCTTTACTGCTGATGGGGGGCACCGCTGTGCTACACCAGAAGAGACCTTTGAGAGATATCGACACCATATTAGCCCCATTACAGGAGTTGTACGAGAGTTGGGAAAAATTTCCCGCAACTTAAATGGTTTAACTCCTACCTATTTTGCCAAGCATCATTTTGTCTACACCTTTGACAATTTAAGAAGCTTAAAGCAGAATATCGGGGGCAGAAGTGCAGGAAAAGGAAGAACGGAGGCGCAAGCGAGAGTAAGCGGTTTTTGCGAAGCGATCGAAAGGTATTCGGGCATTTTTCAGGGAGATGAAATTAGAGTTAAGGGCAGTTACCAAACAATGGGCGACAGGGCTATCCATCCCAATACCTGCACTAACTTCAGCCAAGCCCAATATAATAACCGAGAGGAGTGGAATGCCGCCTGTGACAGTTTCTTTCAGAAAGTTCCCGAACCTTTCGATGAAGAAAGGGAAATTGAATGGACTCCTGTTTGGTCTTTAACCCACCAAGACTTCAAGTATCTGCCAACTGCTTATTGTTATTTTGGCTATCCCATGCCTCCAAGGCCCGATTGTTGGGCAGATACCAACGGCTGTGCGGCGGGAAATACTCTAGAAGAGGCGATCGTGCAGGGTTTTATGGAATTGGTAGAGCGAGATAGTGTCGCTCTGTGGTGGTATAACCGCATTCAAAGACCGAGAGTAAATTTAGAGAGTTTTGACGAACCCTATTTTCAATCTTTGACAAGTTATTACCACTCGCTCGATCGCGAACTTTGGGTTCTCGATATCACTAGCGACCTTAATATTCCAGTCTTTGCTGCCATTAGTCGCAGGCGCGATCGTGAAGTAGAAGATATTATTTTCGGCTTTGGTGCTCATTTCGATCCCAAGCTAGCTCTTCAAAGAGCTATTACTGAGGTCAATCAAATTCTTCCTGCTGTTGTAACTGCAAATGCTGATGGTACCACTGAATATGCTGCTTCTGCCGAACCACTAGTTCTCGATTGGTGGAAAAGGGCAACACTAAAAAATCAGCCTTACCTAGCACCCCACAAAAGTACGGATGCCAAAGCGTACTCCGACTATCCTCGATTAGGGAGCGAGGATCTGCTCGAAGATATTAAACTTTGCCAGCAAATTGTCGAGCAGCGGGGTATGGAAATGCTGGTGCTAGATCAAACCCGTCCCGATATTGGACTGAAAGTCGTTAAGGTTGTGATTCCAGGACTGCGCCACTTCTGGAAGCGCTTGGGGTCGGGACGGCTTTATGAGGTTCCAGTGCAATTGGGCTGGCTCAAAGAAACAACCTCAGAGGAGCAACTTAACCCATTCCCAATGTGGATGTGAAATCTACCAGCTTTGAAAAAGGCGGGATTCTCACAAGTAGCACTCGCTCGATCTACTACTATACTAACCGTGCAACAGCATTAAGCAAGGCCAAAAAGATGAATACCCAATTGGTTGATACTTTAATACAAATTATCTTTTCTCTTTCTAAAGAAGAACGAAACTTATTAGAGGAAAAGTTATTTTTCCACATATCAGAACCTTCAACGCAAGATTTGATGAAACTAGCGCAAAAAAGCAGTTCTTTTAGCTTTTTAGAAGATGAACCCGATATTTATACTCTCGAAGACGGAGAATCTGTCTAGTGTCACTTGCTAAAGGAGATATTGTCTTAGTTCCTTTCCCCTTTACCAATCTAAGTCAAACTAAGCTACGTCCTGCGGTAGTTTTATGGGTAGAAAACGCAGGTAATGATGCCACTGTTTGTTTTATTTCTTCACAAAACCTCACCAATATTCGCCCAGACGAATTTTTACTCGATTCAAAAGATCCAGAATTTTCCGGTACTGGTCTAAAAGTTGCTTCTAAAGTTAGAGTATCGAGAATTGTCACTATTGAACGTAGTCTTATAACTAGACGCATTGGTAAATTAGGAACTAATCAAACTCTACAACTAAATAAAACTTTAATCAAAATATTTCATTTGACATTGTGAACTTCTGCGCGGACAAGTCCGCGCAGCTTCCTACCCCACAGACCGCCTCTTTGGCATGTTTTCAGCCCGACATTAACCAATAAAATCCAAAATCGATCGACCTATGCTAAATGGATATCAAATCATAGATGCAGATTCCCACGTCTACGAACCACCAGATATGTGGGAGGATTATCTAGAGCCTGCTTTTAAGAGTTTTGCTCCTTCCCCAGAGCTGACTATTAAAGGTGAAGCGGTACTCCACAAACACTCCGATCGCCTCTACCAAGAGGGTGCAAAGCAAGTAACTCAAGCCTATCCTCTATCTTGGCTAAATAAGTTTGATGCCGAATCTCACGTGCGGACTATGAAGCAGATGGGAGTTGATGTCTCTTTCATATATCCCACACACTTATCGTGGATTATCGCCGTAGACAGTATGGCTTCCCAACTGGCAGGTGCATTTGTCCGTGCCTATAATAATTGGCTGCGAGACTTTTGCAGTTACGACCCAGAAACTCTTCGCGGTGTAGGAGTGGTTAATTTGCACGCACCGGAAGAAATGGTAACTGAATTGGAGCGGGTGGCAGAGTTTGGCTGGAAAGCCGTCTATTTACGCCCCAATCCCGTCAAGGGTCGATTGCTGAGCGATTCCGCCTACGAACCGTTTTGGACAAAGTGCGAAGAATTAGGTATTGCCGTTAGCCTTCATGAGGGAACCCACTCTCGCCTTCCTACTACTGGAGCCGATCGCTTTAATACCCGCTTTGCTTTGCACGCTTGTTCTCACCCGATGGAGCAAATGATGGCACTGCTAGCGCTGATCGAAGGTGGAGTGTTAGAGCGCCATCCTAAACTTAGGGTCGGATTTCTGGAATCTGGCTGCGGCTGGCTCCCCTACTGGCTGTGGCGGCTCGATCGCGAGTACGCAGACTTGCGCTGGGAAGTAGAAGACACAGTGAAGATAAAGCCTTCGGAGTATTTCCGTCGCCAGTGCTTTATTGCGATCGAGCCTTCGGAGTCTTATCTGCCTCAATTCCTCGATTATCTCGGCCCAGATAACCTAATCTTCGGATCTGACTACCCTCACATGGATCACCAGCCAGATGTGGTTGCGGACGCGGTAGCACTTCGGGAGCAACTACCGGAGAAAATCGTGCAGAAAATCCTCTGGGATAATCCAGTCCGTTTCTACGGTTTAAGGTAATACCGTTTCTATTTAAATTTGCTAGAAGTCAGGTACGTAATTTTTTTCATTAGTTTTTGCATTAGTTTTTGCATTAGTTTTATGAGATTGAGAGACTAAGAGCAAAACTAATATAAAACATAGCTGATTAAGTTCAATATTGTTTTTATTTTCCAGTTAAACTAATTTAAGGAGCTTTTTGAAAATGGTAGAACAGTTCAACTGCCGACCTCAATTACCCCCATATCTCAAGAATAATCACTGGGAGGAGATAGAGTTAACCATTAAGCAATGGTCTCAAATAGTTGCCTGGTCTTGGTTGGTTGACTATACGGTGTTTACTGAAGATAAGCAAAAGTCATCAGAAATGCGGTTGAAACGTTTTTTTACACAAACCCTCAAAAATCAAGCTCAATATAACGCTGCAGCAAAGGCTTATGGGGATCCACATGCTATGGCTATGGCGGAAAAAGAAAGTAAAATTTTGAAAAAACTTATTGAGGGGGCTGAAAATATAGAGGGACTAACTTTGAGTGATGTGTTTGAAGAACTCACTGGGACTCAGTGCATTTGTAAGAGTCATCCAGATTTCATGGAGCTGTTTCGTTTTGAAGTAATTCTTGGTTATGTTGGCAGTATCCGCGAAGACGAAGAAGAAAAGGCGCGATATGTTGCGACTTTGGCCTACACAGAACCTCCTCGGTTTAGTCCAGCTTCCGTCACAGAAGGAGAATTGATGTCTTGGATGCGCGACAATAGTGAAAATCACCTTCCTCCCCCCTTTATTCCCCTAGCTACAACATAAACTACCACATTTTTGATTGATGGCAAAAGAGGTAGGGATAGAAGCAAAAAGTTTTTATGCTCTAACTCTTTTGTTTTGCCGAAACATTCCTCTCTTAGCGATCGGCAGTCGTACAATCTTAAGAAATTATGCTAAAAAAACGGCTACCAACTTTCCATGCCGAGGGGCTTCTGGGACCGCCGCCCACAAAAGACGACAGGGCGCTTGCGTCGGGTTTTAGCACGAACTGAGTTTTCCCAATTTGCCCTAAACAATGGGCCAATCCGAAAAAAGAATTCCGTGACGGCTCATTTACCCAACTATGCTTTACCCAAAGGGGTCGCTGCTCATCGATGGCAAAAGCAGCGTGAACTGGAGCAGCCGGTGCTTGAGTCAATTAAATAAGAGGTGTTTTTGCTTCAGATCAGAGTCTGGATTCATTTTCTCATTCCAGACTTAGCGGAAACTAGAGAATGATAAAATTCTAGAAATCTTGTAGAAAAAGGATTCCAGGGTTTTTCAAGCTTCATATGGATCGTCAGCCAGAGACTATTAAAACCGACTATCAGATTATTCAAAAAATCTATGAAAGTTTTAATTCATTAGTTTATCGAGCTATCCTCAAGCCCGATCGTCAACCCGTTATTCTGAAGATTCTCAAGGAAAACTATCCCACTCCCTCAGAACTAACTCGATACAAGCAGGAATATGAAATCACTCACTCCCTGAATGCCGATGGAGTTATTAAAGTATACGATTTGCAGCGATATGAAAATAGTCTGGTCATGTTCTTAGAAGACTTTGGCGGTGAATCTTTAAAATTGTTAATCTGCAATCGTCAATTTACTCTCAAAGAATTACTCTCTATTGCCATCAAAACTACTGAGAGTTTGTCTGCTATTCACGCTGCTAATATTATCCACAAAGATATTAACCCCTCTAATATCGTCTATAACCCAGAAACCGAAAAACTCAAAATTATCGATTTTGGCATTTCTACCTGTTTATCTCGGGAAAATCAGACAGTTGGCAATCTCGATCGATTAGAAGGAACTTTAGCTTATATTGCCCCAGAGCAAACTGGAAGAATGAACCGAGGAATAGATTACCGCAGCGATTTTTATTCCTTGGGTGCTACTTTCTACGAATTGCTCACCAATAAACTGCCTTTTGCAACCACTGACTCTATAGAGTTAGTTCATTGTCATATTGCTCAACAACCTCGATCGCCTCATCAGATAATTCCCTCCATTCCTGCGATGGTTTCCAACATTGTGATGAAATTGTTAGCCAAAACTCCAGAAGAACGATACCAAAGTGCTTGGGGAATAAAAGCTGATTTGGAAATCTGTCTCGATCGCTTACAGAGTTTAGGGCAAATTGACCATTTTTCTTTAGCAACTCAGGATATTTGCGATCGCTTTCACATTCCCGAAAAACTTTACGGTAGGGAGAAAGAAGTCACTCAACTATTAACTACTTTTGAGCGAGTCAGTCAAGGCAGCACGGAGATGATGCTGGTTTCTGGTTATTCAGGAATTGGCAAATCTGCCTTAGTTAATGAAGTTCACAAACCGATATTACGCCAACGAGGCTACTTTATTAGCGGAAAATTTGACCAGTTGAAGCGAGATATTCCCTACGGGGCGATTACTCTAGCCTTTCAATACTTAATACGACAGTTACTTACCGAATCTGAAGCAGCACTACAAACTTGGAAACAGCAAGTTTTAGAAGCCTTGGGAGCTAATGGTCAGATCCTCATCGATGTTATTCCTGAATTAGAGCATATTGTCGGTAAACAGCAGCCAGTGGCGCAATTAGGATCAACTGAGGCTCAAAATCGATTTAACTTATTCTTTCAAAGATTTATTAGCGTTTTCACTAAAAAAGAACACCCCTTAGTTATCTTCCTCGATGATCTACAGTGGGCAGATTTAGCATCTCTGAAGTTAATTGAGCTATTAATAACCGATGCCGACAGCGAATATTTATTGATAATCGGAGCTTACCGAGATAATGAAGTTGATGCGATTCATCCTTTAATGCAAACCGTAGAACAAATTAAAAAAGAAAATTCTAGGATCAATAATATCTCGCTCCAACCATTAGGAATCAAATATATCAACCAATTAATTGCCGATACTTTAAATTGCTCCACCACCAAGTCAAAATCTATAGCAAATTTAGTAAATAATAAAACTCAAGGAAACCCTTTTTTCTTAATTCAATTACTCCAGTTTCTCTATAAAAAAAACCTTTTGTCATTTAACAATAATAAAAATGATTGGCACTGGAATATTGAAGAAATTGAAAGAGTAAGAATAACTGATAATGTAGTTAACTTAACTATCGGTAAGATTACCAAACTAGATGAAAAGACTCAGAACATTTTGCAATTAGCTGCTTGTATTGGCAACCAATTTAATTTAGAAGTTCTTTCCGTTATCAATAATCAATCTCAAATAACTACAGCTAGAGAACTTCAGCCAGCAATAGAGGAAGGTTTGATTTTATCCTTGAGTAATGACTACAAAATTCCCTTGCTTTGGAATCAGGAAGAAATATCAAGGGACACTTCAGAAATATCTGATGCTTTTATTCCTAAAATCCCCCAATATATCCCCTACAAATTTTTACACGATAGAGTTCAGCAAGCCGCCTATACTTTGATTCCAGAAGCAGATAAAAAAGTAGTTCATTTACAAGTAGGTCGTCTTTTACTAAGAAATATAAAAAAAACTGAATTAGAAGAAAATATTTTTGATATTGTCAATCATCTAAACGAAGCCTCTAAATTAATAACTGAGCGTTCAGAAAGAGATAATTTAGCTAAATTAAATCTTCAAGCTGGTAAAAAAGCGAAAGCCTCAACAGCTTATGAAGCAGCTCTGAGATATTTAGAAACTGGGTTAGTATTATTGTCACCAAGCAGTTGGGATCAACAGTATCAATTGACTTTAGAAATTCATGTAGAAACTTTAGAATTACTTTGCTTAAATACCAAGTTTAATCGAATTGAAAAACTTTTTGACACTATACTGCAAAAAGCTAAAAATATTCTCGATACAGTCAAAGCTTATCAAATTAAAATATCATATTATTACACTATATTTGAGAATCAAAAAGCAATAAATACTGGCATTGATATTTTATCGAGACTAGGAATAGATATTTCGGGGCGAGCTATCAATATAAATGAGAGAATTGAACAACAAAAGCAAGATATTAAATCACTCTTAGAAACACAAAAAATCGAGAACTTGGCCGATCTAACCAAAATGACTGATCCATATAAAATTGGAGCTGTCAAAATATTGCAGGAAGTTATGACTTCAACTATTACTACAAATTTTTCATTATGCATTGAGTTGGTATTAATTCAACTTAATCTCTGTATTAAATATGGCAATCCTCCCCAAGCTCCTGGTATATACAATACTTATGGAATGCTTTTATGTGCAAATAAACAGCACATTAATGATGGATATAAATTTGGCAAATTATCTCTTAAGTTACTCAAAAAAATTGATACTTCTAAAACAACAACTTTTGTGAAACAGATGTATTATGGCCAAATATGGCACTGGAAAGAATCTCTTAGAAATCAAGTTGCGCAACAAACATTACTAAATAGTTTTCAAAGAGGAATAGATGCAGGAGAATATGAGTATGCTTCTTATGCAGCTATCAACTATTGCTTGATAAAGTTTTTGGGAGGAGAAAGTTTACAAGAAGTCGAACTAAATTATCAAAGATACACTAATCTTATCGAAAAAATAAAGCAAGAATTTAGCTTATTTTCGATAAAAATCATTTATAGCTTAACAATAAATTTATTAAACAATAATAATGATTCTTGTTTGATGATTGGCACTTGTCAAAAAGAAGAAGATGAACATTTAGAAAAATGGATAGAGCAAAATAATGAGTGGTTGCTATTATTTATATATTTTTCTAAGACAATTTACTTTTACTTTTTCAAAAATTACTATGGTGCTTTTGACAATGGTATTAAGGGAGAAAAATACTTAAAAAGTACAAGCGCATATCTAACTACACCACAACATAATTTATACTCTTCTCTTTCCTTTCTTGCTTATTACAATAATTGCGCTGTAGACCAGCAAAAACAAATATTAGGAAAAGTAGAAAAAAATCAGGAAGACATGAAAATATGGGCTGGTCATTGCTCAGCCAATTTTCAAAATAAATACGATTTAGTAGAAGCAGAAAAAGCGAGAGTTTTAGGAGAAAATTGGCAAGCCCAAGAATTTTATGAAAAAGCAATTCAAGGGGCTAAAAAATCTGAATTTATCCACGAAGAAGCTCTAGCCTACGAACGTGCAGCAGAATTTTATCTCTCTCTTGGTAGAGAAAAAATAGGACAACTATACCTAAAAAATGCCTATCATTGCTACAGTCGCTGGGGTGCAAAAGCCAAAGTTAAAGCCTTGGAAGCCGAATATCCACAGTTGTTTGTAGGAAGAAGCAAAAGAAAGAAAATTACTGAAATCTCCACGATCGAATCTACTACTGGTACTGAGACAGAAATGTTGGACTTAAGAAGTGTTATTAAAGCATCGCAAGCCTTAGCTAGCGAAATAGTCCTAGAAAAATTACTAGGAAAACTAATGAAGGCTGTAATTGAAAATGCAGGCGCTCAAAAAGGCTTTTTGATACTAGAAAAAGATGGTAAGTGGGAGATCGAAGCTGAAGGGGTAGTGAATTCTGACGAGGTTCATATACTCCAATCAATTTCGATAGACTCTGTAGATCCTGACAAGCAGACACCAATCCTACCAGTGGCGATCGTTAACTATGTTGCCCGTACTCAGGAAAATGTAGTCTTAAATAATGCTGTCGATGACGGACAATTTACCCGCGATCCTTATATTATTGCCACTCAAGCTAAATCGATTCTCTGCACTCCTTTGTTAAATCAAGGCAAACTAAGCGGTATTTTATATTTAGAAAACGATTTAACCACAGGCGCCTTTACCAGCGATCGCATTGAAGTTTTAAAAATTCTTTCTGCTCAAGCTGCTATTTCCATTGAAAATGCCAGTCTATACGGACAGTTAGAAGAGTCTAACCGAAATTTAGAGCAAAAAGTAGAGGAGCGCACTCAAGAACTGTCACAAACCGTAGAAATTCTCAAAGCCACCCAAGCGGAACTGGTTTTTGAAAATGATTTACTCAGAAGTACCGAACAAATCTCCACCTTTGACTATCAAGTAGGAGGAAGTTTGCCAATGGACGCTCCTACTTACGTAGTGCGCTCTGCAGACCGTTATCTCTACAAAGCGTTGAAGGGTGGGGAGTTTTGTTATATCCTCAATCCTCGGCAGATGGGCAAGTCAAGCCTGATGGTGCGCATGATGCAACACCTCCAGCACGAGGGATTTTGCTGTGCAGCAATTGACATGACCCGCATTGGCAGCGAAAATATCACCCCTGACCAGTGGTATAAGGGTCTAGCAGTAGAGCTAGGGCGACGTTTTGGTTTGTTAAGAAAGGTTAATCTAAAAGCTTGGTGGAAAGAGCAAGAAGATATTTCTCCACTTCAGCGCTTGAGTGAATTTATCGAAGAAGTTCTGCTGGCGAAAGTCGGTGTAGAAGATGCTGCTCCCTCAAAACAACTGGTGATTTTTATCGATGAAATTGATAGCGTTTTAGGTTTACATTTCTCAGTTAATGACTTTTTTGCCCTAATTCGTTCTTACTACAACCAGCGCAGCCTCAATCCAGAGTATGGGCGTTTAACATGGGCTTTCTTTGGCGTTGCTACCCCCTCAGATTTAATGACGGATATTAAGACAACCCCCTTTAACATCGGTCAGTCCATTGAACTCGAAGGCTTTAAAGAGCACGAAGCCCAACCTTTGCTACAAGGATTAGCAGAGAAAGTGAGCAATCCTCAAGTAGTGCTGAAAGAAGTGTTAGCTTGGACGAATGGTCAGCCTTTTCTGACCCAAAAGCTCTGTAAGCTGATTCGCAATTTTCCTTCTCCTATCCCTACCAACAAAGAAGGGGAATGGATTGAACAATTAGTACGAACTCACGTGATAGATAATTGGAGATCCCAGGACGAACCAGAGCATTTGAGAACCATCCGCGATCGCCTCCTCAATAGTACACAATCTGTTCGACTACTAGAGATCTATCGACAAGTTTTGGAGCGGGGAGAAGTCGCCTCTGTTGACACTCCAGAAGAAAAAGAATTACTTTTGTCGGGGCTAGTAGTCAAACAACAGGGAACTTTAAAAGTCCAGAACCTTATTTATAAATCTATCTTCGATCGCAGTTGGGTCGAGCAAAACCTTTAACAGTTGTTAGTGAACAGTTATCAGTTATCAGTTATCAGTTGTCAGTTATCAGTTATCAGTTATCAGTTATCAGGTCTCAGTAGTGGATTTAAACCAATACTGAGACGTTCCAACTATAGAGTTGGGTGACTTCTTATCCCACAGAAAAACTTAACTGATAACTGTTCACTGATAACTGTTCACTGATAACTGATAACTGTTTTAATTAAAGGCTGCCATTCCTCTCACCGGCAACAAATGCAATGGGGGTAAAAGGAATGCGCAAAGACAGATTATTCTTGAAATACTGTCGATACAACTCGCAACTCAGTATCGTCTTATTCTCTGAGTATTCAATCAATCCCATACTCCTTAACTTGTAAGCTACGATCGGATCTAATTTTACGGTTTCGACCATATTCAAAACAGTATCGAGAGCTCGTGCTAATTCGGGTTGTTCTTCCAAGGTTGCCCAATGACGCTGCAAGTGATGAGAATAAATTCCGTTAGCCGTGGGAGCAGTTTCTAGCAGTTGCGACAGAGTTATTTTTTTCTGACTGAGATGATAGAGTGCCAAGTGTATCAATGCTGGATGTCCCCCGACCATTGCCATTAATTGTCTAACTTGTTCCCCATTTGACCAGTCGAGTCCGTAGCGTTGGGCTAACTGCTGCACCTCCTCCTGGCTAAAGCTGCCTAACTCAACTGGCAGTCCCACATTGAACGGAGACTGCTTCAGCTGAAGGGGAACGTAAATTTCCGTCGAGTGAACCACCAGCAGGCGCAGCTTTTGCCAGATGGGCAGTGTTTTAGTTTCTTCGTACCAAGAGCGCAGTAGAGGTAAAAAATCCTTTGCCACTTGAGGATGCTCAAAAATCAGATTCAACTCATCTAAAGTCAGGACAAGAGGTGTATCAATTAGCTCTAGAAGATAGTCTTGGAAGTAAGAAGTGCAGCTAATTTTGCTCCCTAGATCTTCATCCCAATACTCGTCTAGCTTAGGTTTGAGCTCAAGCTGATGGGCGATGTTGGTACACAGCCAGCGCAAAAATTGATTCAAATCGCTCAAGATTGCTCGATCGACTTGCTCTAGGTTAAGACTGACGGTGCGGTAGCTCAGACGTTTAGCATAGTCAATAATCCTCAGCAGCAGTGAGGTTTTGCCCATTTCTCTAGGAGCTCTAATCCTTATTAATGCTCCTGGTTTTCTTATTTCTTGATAAATTTGTTCCTCAATGGAAGAGCGTTCTAAGTAAAAGGGTGAGTCGAGGGGAAGTGAGCCACTAGGGTAGCAAGGTGAGGTATTTTCGTTAATATAGAGAGGCGATCCCGCCAAATGTTGCCTCAGAGGTCTTGTCTCTGGCGCTGCTTGGAGTTCGGCATAAGACTCCAACAGCATCCGACAGTTTTTCTTGGTCACGCGCTGGCCAACGACCTTAGAAAGTCGCTGATACAACTCTGGGGCAACGACATTAGTAAAGTAGCCAGGACTATAACCTTTCTCTAGAGCAATTTGATTATAGGTTTGATACTGCCAGATCCCCTGCAGAATGAGAATTTCTGTGGAATTAAGGGGCCGATTTTGGCTTTCAATTAGCTGGCAGTCAATAATCTTAAGGAGACAATCGAGGTTCATCTTTTTTTTCTCGCTTTCCTTTTAGGCATGAGAGATTTTTCAAAGGCAACAGGCAACAGGCAACAGGCAATAAGGAACAGTGAATTGTTAAGCTTCAAAATTTTGAGCTGCTGAATACTACTTCATGCTTAGTTTTTCCTTGTCCGTAGATATTCGCTGTTCGTAACAATTTTTTACAAATCGATTTTGCAAACATACCTGTTTCTTTATGAGTTTTTATATGATTTTTTTCATGAGCTTTGGGATAAATTTTATGAGTTCAGAGACTAAGAACAAAACTAATATTCAAATATAGAGAGTAGAAAGGCTAAGCTCTCTTAATTAGTCAGGGACTAGAAATAAGTAACAGGATTAAGAAAAAACTACTTAGGCAAAAAAATCTAATAGATAAATAAATTGTATGTGCTGTTGTTACTGCGATCGAGATGGTTTATCTTTAAGTCCGCAAATTTGCCCCAAATGTAACGCTTATCTACTCTCATTAAGGAGGGATTTATTGCCACCAGGTACTTTATTGAATCATTCTAAATATCGAATAGATTCTTCTTTAGGTAGAGGAGGTTTTGGAGTTACATATCGGGGGATTCATACGGACCTCTCTCAACCAATAGCAATTAAAGAATTTTATCCTCTTGGACATGCTGTTCGAGATAGAGAAACAAGTCAACTGATAATTCCCTCAGACAAAGAAGAAACATTTCAAAGAAGCATCAAGTTTTTTTTAAGAGAAGCCCAAATTTTAAATAGTATCTGTCATCCCAATGTAGTCAGATTCAGAGATTATTTTTTAGAAAATAATACTGCTTATATTGTCATGAATTTAATCTCTGGTCAAACTTTATCATCTTTTCTAAAAGCGCAACCAAATAATTGTTTACCTCCAGCCAAAGTCAAGGAAATAATTTCAGCATTAATAGAACCATTAGAGACAATTCATAAAGCGTCAATTTATCACTTAGATATCAAACCAGATAATATTTTAATAACTGACGACGGTCAAATAGTCTTGATAGATTTTGGTGCATCAAAACAAGGTGTGAGCAGTCACAATAGTCAACCATATACACTAAGCTATGCACCACCAGAAGTAATTTCAGGAAAAAAAATAGGAGCATACAGCGATATCTATGAAGTTGGAGTAACGATCTATGAAATGCTAACTGGTTTATTGCCTCCTAACGCTCTAGATAGGAAATGTAAGGAAGAAAATTGGCAACCCACCAATTTAGAGCAGCCTTGGCGCAATTTAGTAGAACTGGCGCTCAAAATGAAAGCCAAAGAGAGACCACAAAGTATTTTAACTTGGTGGCAAACTGCTTTTGACGAAAAACAAATAGGTAAGTCCTTTTTTAGCAATCAAAATAATCAACTCACAGCAACAGTAAGATTACCTTTAAGATTGGAAAAAGAAAAAAACACTTCTACTTTAACCTCCGAAAAAATAACTAATAGATTTACTTCTTCAACAATAATCGAGCGTTCAACTTCTGCAAGAAAAACTTCCATTCCACTAAAACCAAAAATTATGGCTCTAATCGGTTTAATGAAAGGCTGGAATCTTATTATATTAGCTTTTTTAACTGTTTCTTTGGCTAGAGTGTTGGGATTATTTTTACATCCCAACCCTAATTATGAGAATCTATTTGCTCCAAACAACTCTGCAGAGCTAAGTAAAAATCAGGAGCAATGTGGTGAAAAAATTGGATTTGACCTAGGATACGATCGATACTGATTTTAACGATCGCAGCATTCACCCAGTTATAAATTTTATCAACAGTCCCAGAAGAAATAAACTAACTGTTGTGATGCCAATTATCACTAGAAGCAATACTCCTAACAAAAGGACAACAAACCCCCAATTTGCCTTTTTATTCGTCCCAGCAGAATCTAAATGAGTTTCTAGCAGAGCAATGTTTTTAGTATTAGCTTTCCAGGCAAAATCGAACAAGTCTCCTAGCATCGGCACAGTACCGACTAAGGTATCAATAATAATATTGAATACCATGCTAAATAGAGTACCATTAGATGCTCCCATTTGAGCTGCTTGTATGACAATATAGGCAGAAAAAGCAGCCGCTAAATAATCGCCAGCAGCAGGAACTAATCCCAGTATGGGATCTAGACCAATGCGATAGTTAGTTCCAGGAATGGGAATGGCACTATCGAGAATATAGCTGAGCGATCGCAAACTTTTGAAGCTTTTTTCTGTGCTTGTATTGTTCCTAAAATTAGGGTTAGGATTTCTCATCGAAAACTCAACAATAAGATCAGAGAAAATAGTTTAGTTAGAGCCAATTATTTCATTGACTCTAACAACGCAGTTAGAGCGCTATTTTCTTCTTGATTAATTTTTCGATCGAGTAAAGCAATTCTAACCGCTTGGGGTAAAGCCATAGCTGCGACATCGGGGTCAATTCCTTGGATTAACACCTCTAGAGATTGGGGTACCTTGAGAGCTGACTTGATTCCCAAAATCATTGACTCGTTGAACTCCAAACTTCGCAGTTGAGGCTCTATAGTTTGCCAATCAACATTTCGATCGGGAGTCCCGATTTGAATTAAATAAGCTATTAATCTTTGTAACTTAGTTCGCTGAGATAAGCCGATCGCAGCGTATGTATCTCTCGATGATTCGGTCGTAGGGGAATTGCGATCGAGATTCTCAATAATTTTGAGCCAATCATTCTTCTCACAAGAATCCGGCTTACCTACACTCAAAGTAATCTGAATGTGTTCGCAATTCGTCCCTAGATGAATCACTTTAGCCTGAACCCCAAGATAGCCAAGCCAGCGTGCAATGGTTTGAACCAGGGTGGAACGAGTGGCTTGAGAGTTAGCCAGTAAGCGGATTTGAGTTTGAACCAACGGCTGAACAATTTGTGAGAGCATAGAAACTAAGCTGAACTCGTATAAATTTTTTTAATCAATGGTATTTTATCCGTCGAGATCCCCTTCCATTACAGTAGAGATCGCGACCTTAGTATTATCTTTAAACTCTTTAACACTAACGCGATCGAGAATAACCACAGCCAAAATCATGGTTACAGCTTGAAGAGCAAAAACAAAACCATATGCTTGTAATGGCGGTAAGTTCAAGAGCTTGCCAATATCCAAGAAAGCTCCTCCTAAAACTATTGCTATGGCTCTAGACATTGCCTGTGATAGTCCCCAAGCACCGATGAATGTACCAGCAGTTTCTGCAGCAGTCAGGTCGAGCATTAAACTAATTCCTCCTATAGTAGCTATTCCTGTTGCCATACCAAATACAACCAAAGCTGATTTGAGGACTGTTTCGTTGTGGGTAAATCCTGAGAGAATAATCAAGCAGAAGCAAATTGCTACTAGGTAGCAGCCAATTTTAGTAGTTCGCTGTTTACCCAAACGAGGAACCACTAAAAAGCCTGTCGCACTGTAGCCAATTAAAATACCAATTCCCCAAAAAGAATTAAGCAGGGTCGTGTCGCCGATCGACATGCCAAAGATATCCGCACCATAGGGTTCTAATATAGCTTCTTGCATAAACAAACCGACGGTCAACACTGCTAAAAACGAGAAAAATATCCCAGTTTGGCGGCTAGCGGTCAAAATTTTCACAGCTCTTCCTAAACTAATACTATCTTCTCGCTGCTTGAAGGAAGAACGAGAGGAAAAACGAGAGTATTTCTTCTCGACTCCCCAGGTAGCTATTATTGCAAGTCCTAAAACAACTAAAGGAGCAAGAATAAACACTGAATTGATGGGAGGTTGTAAACTTTCTAGGGGTGTCTCTACTCCTGCTGTTCCGATCCCGTCCAATAATTTTTTGCCAGTAACTCCGCCAATAACAATCCCTACCATTAACATCGACCAAACAATAGCGACTATTTTCGATCGATCGTTTTCGTCGGAAATATCAACTAACATAGCCGTAAAAGGTGTGGAACTAGAGCTGACCGCCAAGCCATAAAAAGCTAAAATTAATCCCAGTAAGGCAGTCCACAGAATAGTTTGACCGCTCCAAACCCAGCCTTGATTAGTTCTAACTAGACTACCGACTTGCCATACTGCTTGCACTGCTATAAAAACGGCTAATCCAAACAAAGCAGTTCCCAGTCTCACGTAACCGCTGCGGTGTAGTCCAAACAGAGGTTTACTATCAGACAACTGTCCGAACCATACTCGTGCTGGGGAGACAAATTGGGGAATAGCAAGCACTCCAGCAGTAATAGTAGCAGGGATGGCTAGCTCGCTAATCATCACTCGGTTGAGGACAGCTAAAGTTAAAACTGCCATTAAACCCAATCCCATGTTAAATAAACCAAGTCGGAACATGGTTAGTAAACCGACTTTGGGAGTTGGTTTATCTTTGGATGATGTCTCTAAATCTGAAATATCCCTGGGTGTCATCTTGGTTTTTGAATTCCTGTTTGCGCCTTGGGTACGTAAAATTGTTTTCGATCGACAGAATCTTCGATTATTGTAAACGCTTCAACAGATGCTAAAGCCTCAGACTAATACTAAGTTTCGTTTAAAAACAGCAGCTTTAACATACTGCCGATAATTGCTAAGATCCAGCACATACTCACCAGTAACTCAAACAATATTATGGCAACTGCAACTCTATTTTCTAACGCAGCCGATATTTCAGCCGATGACTACTGCGTGTTTGGTTTAGCTACGTGCTTTCTCAGAGAAGATGGAGAATTTCATCAAGTCGAAATTGTCGAACCTATTCCCTCTGCTGCACTCGAAGCTATTCTTAAGGGAATTCCTACTTCTTATCAATTAGCTTGTGCTAAATCTGTAGGAGAAGTTGTTAGTGGAGATAATCCTCAAATTACGCCTGAATTTCCTAATACAGCTCAGTTTTGCGATAATTTCACCGAGCGAGTTATTGCCGCTTGTCGCACTTATAAAACTCGATCGCAAGCAAAAGATTACATTCCTCTAGGTACGGTGCGAAAAGATCTAAACTATTCTTTAGACAAAAAACGCATTCTCAATGCTGTCAATGTCGTTCGCACCGAAGACAACGTCAAACAGCATTCTCATACTCACAACGTTCTCTAAACTGAGTCAAACCATGTTAAAACTATATGGCGCTGCCTTCAGTCGGGCTTCTATTGTCAAGTGGTATCTGGAAGAATTGAACGTTCCCTACGAATTTGTCATGCTAGACATGAAAGCAGGAGAACACAAACAACCAGATTATCTCCAGATTAATCCTATGGGTAAAGTCCCTGCTATTGTGGACGGAGATTTTAAATTGTGGGAGTCGGGAGCAATTCTCATCTACTTGGCAGAAAAATACGGCAAAATGCCCGATTCTCTGGAATATCGCAGCATAATAAATCAGTGGGTTTACTTTGGTAGTTCTACTCTGGGAAATGGATTATTTATCGAAGCCAACCGAGAAAAGGAAATGCCTAGGTTGTTGACCTCTTTGAATGAAATTCTTTCGGGTAAACCGTTTTTATTGGGAGAAGAGTTTACCGTTGCTGACGTAGCAGTTGGCTCGATTTTAGCTTTTGGAATACAGATGCTCAAACTCGACTATAGCGACTACCCAGCAGTCTCAGACTATGTTAAGCGACTCACAGAGCGATCGGTATATAAGAACACTATTGCCCAACCTACTGTTTAAATGTCGTCCGAAATCTTTTGAGAGCCTTTCTTTGAGGCTCTATCTTTTTTTTGCAACTGACGTCCTGCAAAGGGATTTTTCTATAGATTGGTAGAAATAGCTTGCACCGGACAAGTAGGAATGCATTGTTCGCAGACCACGCAGCGCGATCGCCAAAATTTAAGCTTAAAAGTTTTTGGATCTAAAGTAAGTGCTTCTGTCGGACATACACCCGTACACAAACCGCAATCAACGCAACTATCTTCATCAATTACAATTTCGCTACTGGCAAGAGAAATACCAATATCTTGCATTCTCATCCACTCGATCGCTGCTTCTATCTCGTCAATATCCCCTAACAACTCTACCACCAAAGTTCCCATCTGATTTGGCGCTACTTGCGCTCTAATGATGTTAGCCGCGACATTGAAATCTTTCGCCAGCCGATAAGTTACTGGCATATAAACAGTGTTTTGGGGAAAAGTAAGCGTTACCCGTTTTTTCATCTGATTTTCGGCGTGGAAACCCAAATATAAAAGAAATTGATATAAAATTGTTAATTAAGATTAATTTAATATTTAGTAATGTAAAATATGAGAACAGAGAAGTGGCTCTTATTCAAAAGATTTTGGAAGATCGCCCGCCTCTACTGGTTGGGAAATGAAAAATGGGGAGCTATCGCCTTATTTTCTACTCTAATATTGTTCAATTTAATTGCTACTCATTTTAATGTTATCGCAAATACTCAGCAAGGGGAAATACTTTCCTCTCTTGCGTCTAAGGATAGTAACAGATTTTGGACAACTACCCAGTACTTATTTGCAATTTACTTAATTTTGGCTATCAATTGGGGTGGCTATAACTTCTTAAGAAAAAAACTGACTCTCTATTGGCGACGTTGGCTGACCAAACATTTTCTCGATAAATATTTTCAAAATCGGGCTTTTTACGAACTGAGTCAATCTCAAAAAGAAATTGATAATCCAGATCAGAGGATAGCTGAGGATATTAATAAATTCGTTGATGGTTTTCTTTCTTTCTTTTTTGATATGTTATTTACCTGTTTACAGGTAATAGCTTTTAGTGCTGTTCTCTGGGGAATTTCCCCTACTTTGACGATCGTTCTGCTAATTTATGTCGGAAGTGGCACCGGGTTCTCTTCCATTAGGACGTACAAAGTAATCAATTAATAGAGTCAGTTTCCCATCCGGTGTTAGACGATAAACACCAGAGAAATTCAATTCTTCTTGCTCAGATTTAATACCATAGGGCGGATCGGTAAAGTAAATGCTACCATCGGATTTGACTACTAAATCGTTAGGACTATTAAGTCGCTTTCCTCGGTAGCGACTAGCTAAAGTTATAATCTGCCCATCTTTCTCTGTAACAGATATACGACGATTATGATGTTCGGCAGTAACTAAACGTCCTAAGAGATCTAAAACATTACCATTAGCTTTGCCAGAAGGCTGACGAAAAATTTTGACTTTTTGCTTCGGTTGCCATTTATAAATAGTATCAGCTTGAATATCACTAAAAAGTAAAAACCCATCAGGATGCCAAACAGGTCCTTCCGTGAATTTAAAACCTCCTGCTATTTTTTTTACTTGGGTATTTGGAGCTAGAATTTCTCTAAGATTATTTTGTTTTAAATTATTTTCCATAGCCTCTAATTTATTAGAGGAGCTAAACTTTCCATAGTAATCTAAGTTTCCTAGGAGAAAACTTATTCCTGTCGCCGTCAAAAATATGAAGAATTTTCTTAACATCGAGTTAGCAAAAAAAAATTATTTTTTGTTAATTTTATTCTATTATATACATCAATAAATGTTATTAAAGGTGCTTATTAAGCGATGGAACTCAAATAGATAATCCAAAGTTTTTAGCTAATGCCCAAGAAGACATCAAATTTACTCTCGAACAAAAGAGGAGAAAGCGTTTTCCTAAAAAGAAAAAAACTAAGGCATCTAGATGTTGGAAAAAAATTGTAAAGATTTATTAAAAAAAACGCCAAATCATATTCATCGTCAAAAATCCGACCAGCTAATACCAAATTTTTAAATTATTGCTACATATCTTTCTCCCCACACCCCCCACACTCCCCACACTTCCCCCTCTCCTCCTCTTCTCTTTTCCTCCTCTCAAGAGCGATCCTGAGAAATCTTGTCTCGATCGTGAGGTACGAGTAAATTAGTAATATCTGGACCTGCGGGGATAATGCCTCCTGGGTTGAGAGGAAATAGATTGTAATATTCTTGCTTAATATCTTCTAAGCTACAGGTGTCAGCAACTCCAGAAAATTGATATATATCTCGTAAATACCCTCCTAAATTCTCATAGTCTGCGATTCTGCGAAGATTGCACTTAAACAAACCGTAGTAAGCTATGTCAAAGCGGAATAAAGTCGTAAATAGTCGCACATCTGCAAGAGTGAGACTGTCTCCGCAAAGATAGCGACTGCGAGAAAGGGCGACATCTATTTCATCTAAAGTAGCAAATAACTCTTTACAGGCTGAATTATATGCTTCCTGAGTTTGAGCAAAACCGCATTTATACACGCCATTATTAACGCTGTGATAGATTTTGTCATTCCACAGGTCAATTTTCTCTCTAAGCCCTTCTGGATAGAGATCTAGACTAGAATTGCTAGCAAAAGAGTTAAACTCCGAGTCCAGCATGACAATAATTTCAGCACTCTCGTTGTTCACAATAGTCTTAGTCTTTGTGTCCCAGAGTACTGGAACAGTACAGCGTCCTCGATAACCAGGTAGAGCTAACTGATATAATTCGGCTAAGCTACTGCAGCCTTCTTCTTCGCGATCGAATACCCAACCTCCTCGATCGGATGAAAGAGAGACTTGAATTACTCCAATAACCTCTTCGAGTCCTTTGAGAGTGCGAACAACTAGAGTTCGATGCGCCCAAGGACAACTCATTCCTACAATGAGTTTGTAGCGTCCTTTTTCTGGAGGGTAAGGACGATCGACTTCACTATTAATAAAATTTCTAAATTGGCTTTCCGGACGAAGGTACTCTCCCGACTTATTGCGCGGTGCTAGTTGGGACATCATTATTTTCCACATAGTAGTCCAGACAAACTTTCCCAGACTAATAATTAATGTTGGCGGTAGGGATTTTTTTTTCATAGTTAGTTGTTGGCTGTTGGCTATTTGTTATTCTCCTCTACTCCCCACACTCCCCATCTCCCCTATCTCCCTCATCTTCCCATCTCCCCACACTCCCCCTCTTCAAATCACTGCTGCTTCTAACATCTTAATCTCCCCACTATTAGCATCGATCTCCACTTCTAAGCCAACTGGAACAGTAAACTTATCTTTTATATGCCCGATCGCTGCGCCATACCAAGCAGGAATTCCCAATGGTTTGATGTGGTGGGCTATTACTTGAGATAAGGTCAAATAAGGTTCTGAGTCATCTTCTGGGATACACTTGGTACATTGAGCAAAAATAAAACCAGCCAGTTGCTGTAGAATCCCTGCTAGTTTTAGTTGAGTTAACATCCGATCGACCCGATAAATATCTTCTCCTATTTCTTCGACAAACAGAATTGCACCTTTCCACTGCGGTAAATAAGTCGAGCCGATCGTAGAAGTAATAACCGATAAATTTCCTCCTAGTAAGCGCCCTCTGGCAATTCCTTTTGTAATAGTTTGTAGGGGAATTGAAATGGGATTTTTTAGGGTCACAGCTTTCCCTTGAAAGAGAATTTGCCGAACATAATCAAAGGAAAATTGATTCCAAGTAGAGATTATCACTGGACCGTGAAAAGTAATTATGCCAGTGCGAGCGTAAATTGCTAACAGCAAAGAAGTAATATCGCTAAAACCCATGACAATTTTAGGATTTTTGCCAATGAGATTATAGTCGAGCATTGGTAAAATGCGATTTACTCCCCAACCACCTCGCGTAGTTAAGATCGCTTTTACTTGTTTGTCAGCAAACATAGCATTAACATCTGCTGCTCGATCGTCATCTTTACCTGCAAGATAGCCGTATCTGTCGAAAATATGCAGTCCTTGCTTGACTTTTAACCCTTGTTGTGTTAAGAATCTCTTGACTGATTCGATATCTTCTGGATTAATTTGACTTGCAGGACTAATTAATCCTACCGTATCACCAATTTGGAGTCTTTTGGGCTTGATATTTTGTCGAGAGAGCCTACCAGTAATAATATATTGGTTTGCTGAGGCAGAGAATAGACTCAGTCCGCACAGTTGGATAAATTGACGACGACTGGGATTAGAAATTTTCCTCAATTATCTACATCTAGAATATCGCTTGTCTCGCATTAACTTATCCAATAGATACAATTATTAACACAGAAGAAAAATTCTGTATTCTATCCCACTAATATTAAGTTATAATATTGCATCCCCGCAAATTTTTTTTATTACTCTATTTGCCTGGATGCAATCTCCAGTAATAATTTTAGAATTGTTCTATATTTTTTTATTAGCTTAGGAATTGGCTTTACTATTCTCGAACAATTCTTTGATTTTTTTCAGCAATTCTGGGGGAGCAAAAGGCTTCGTTATGTAGGCATCTGCTCCTTGTTTCATTCCCCAATAGCGATCGAATTCTTCGTCTTTAGTAGAACACAGCAGAATTGGTATTTTTTGGGTACTTGGATTACTTTTAATCCAACGACATAGCTCGTAGCCGTTCATCTCAGGCATAACTACATCCGATATTACCACATCGGGGCTGTGTTCTTTAATTTGTTTTGTTGCTTCCAATCCGTTGGTCGCTTCAATTACGTTGATAGAATGACTCTGCAAAATCCCTGAAAATATTTCTCGTGATGCATGACTGTCATCCACAACCAGAACCGTAACCATACTGCTATTTACCTCAGTTTATTGTAGCATATTATCCTAGACTCTAGATTCAATATAACTTCATATTCTTCCTTTGTCATTAATAAAATTTCACTTGAGACAAATTTTTGACTTTATTTACTTTACTTATGTTTGTCAAATTATACTTTGAAATTTTACGAAGAGGTTTTTGGTTTTGTTGTTTGGTCGTTAATTGTTTGAGAACAACTTGCAGTAGTTTCTTGATCGATATGGATTGAGTAGGATTGACTGTAACAAAAGGAGGTCTATTACTCCCATGTCCGTAGCCAATGTTCGTAGCAATCCGCTCTGCACTTAATGCACCTGGGAAATCTGCATGGGTCATTCCTACCACCATGGGTATCTGAACTCGTTTATTGATAAAATCAATAATTTGACGAGTACGATCGGATTCGTGGGGACGATTGGCAGATACTAGTAGAATACAAGCGTTAGCTCGACTAATCAAGAGATCCCACATAAAATCGAATCTCGATTGTCCTGGAGTTCCAAAAAGGTGTAAAACTGTACTGTTATTAATTTGTATCCGTCCGAAATCCATGCTAACTGTTGTATTGGGCTTCAGCAACTTAGTTTCATCTGTTGCTTTTCGCTCTGTATCGACCGTTTTAATATCACTAATGGAACGAATTAATGTAGTTTTACCAACTCCTACTGTTCCGGTGACTACTACACGTTTAATATTATGTGTCATTATTTTATCCTAATTTAGTTATTCTCTAATTTTAAATTAGTAATGGTCGAGCTGTAAATTACTTGCCATTTATCAAAAAAGTATTAAAAAAGTATCAAACTATAAAACGATTGCTTGCTATTTGACTTTCTTAACACTGACAAGCAACTTTAGTTTATAGATCCACTTTTTTGAAAATATTAGTTTTATGCAAGCTATTTAACTCGGATTTTTTGTTAATAAAGTTAGCAAACAAAAGAACATAAAATGTCAGCTAACTATCCCATACAATAACATTATATTAAATTCTTAAAGAGCTACCTAAATTTCTTTCTTGTTCTAAAGAAACGTACGATGGGTCGGAGCTTTCTTCTTCCACAGCAACTAAAACTTTTCTCAAAGTATTAGTTGCCTGTTTAATTGCCAACATTAACAATCCCTGTTTTGTAGAGCTATTAGCTAATACCAAAAAGACTGCATCTTCTCCACAGCTAGTTAGAATGCCATAACCGAGATCTCCTTCGACAAAGATTCGTTGTATGCTCCCTCTAGCCAGTTCGCTACCAATACGTTCTCCTAAAGATAGCATTGCTGCAGACATAGCTGCTACCCTTTCTTCATCCATTGTATTGGGTAGGTTGCTAGCTAGTGGCAGACCATCGGGTGTGATTAAAGCTACACCTTCTATACCACTAGTAGATCTAACAAAATTTTGGAGAATATTTTCTAGTTGTTTCGTGTTTATTGACATTTTTACCTCAAATTTATTAATACTTTATTGACAAGTTTAAGTACCAATTACAAGGTTTAATTAGCAAAAAATAGCATCTTGAAGATTTACTATCAATCATCTCAAAGAATAAATAAAATGATTTATAAATCTTACTTGACTTAAGAAGCTTCTAGAAATAAGATCCTGAATTATAATTGAAGTATAAGTCTACTTGTCAGTAGAAGTCAGAAATTCTATTTCAGAGCATAATATTTTCTTTTATTATTTTGATGTTAATTAGCATTAAAATGCATCTGTAAAAATACTGAAATATATAAAATCGATCTAATTAGGGCTAATTGACTACACATAGGAGATTAATTGATTTTTAAGAGGGAGCAAAAAAAGGTTTCTCCCAAAGTAAGAAACTTTTTGCTCGCGGTTTGTATATTATGCCTTTTGGCTTGCAGTTATTTTACGTGCCTGTTTTACCATATCAATTAGAGTATGGTGAGCATCTTCGGCAGTATTGACTGGGCGATCGAATTTGACGCGCACTGGTATCGATCCAGTTCGCTCTATGGATACAGATAAATCCATACCTTGAGAGTCAATAGAGAGCATTTTAGCCGTTTGTGCTTCAGGAGAGTTACCGAAAACTTTAGCATAGAGAACCACAGCATCAGCATGGTCTTCATTCATGTGAGAGCAAATGCGATCGCTTATATCTGGCGATATTAATTCAGACATAGTTGTATTTATCTCATTAAAGGTATTTATTGTCTATATGACTGTCAGGAGGATTGAATAACCTCGGTTAGATCGGAGGTTAACTCACAATAATCTGGCATAGCTACATCATATCCGACTCAATGGTTAAATTTTTAATCCTTCTTAGCCTTTCAAAGCTTTTTGGAAGTTTTTACGATAACCTTTATTAGCAATCAATAAAACAGGCCAAAACACCGATAAAACTAACCTATTAGCTAAACTAGAACTAAAGTTAGTTTGTTTGTATCCTTTAGAGAATTTCCAGATTCCCGAGATATAAATGACCAGCAAGGAAAAGGTTAATAGGTTAATCATACAGGTAATCTCCCATGCAAAAAAAAACAATTGAACCCTATTAGAACGAGACATGAGCTAGTCTTGCTCTTAATTTTAAAGCAGGTCTAGATATTGAGATCTTACTTTCAGTGCAACTAGGATCCCAATCGATCGCGCAGTAAGTTATGGGTGGGAAATTTTTTCTCCCGATCTATTTCTGCGTAACTTTTGAGAAAGGTTGAGGGGAATGTTAAAATTCCTTGTGATCCTAATTAACGATAAGTTATTTAAATCTAAATGTACAAATGTAATTATTTATTATCCCTCGGAGTTGGTTCGAAAATATCTAATTTCGACAAAAAGCAGAAGATAAGAACGATATAAATATAAAAAAGGCAAATATTGCCCGCGATCGACAAGCAATAAAGGAGGATTTATGCGCGCAGTCTTGATGGCTGGTGGTTCTGGAACTAGATTGAGACCGCTGACCTGCGATTTACCCAAACCAATGGTACCAGTTTTAAACCGACCGATCGCAGAACACATTATTAATCTCTTGAAACGCAATCAAATTAGAGAGGTAATAGCTACACTTCACTACCTCCCTGACGTGATGCGAGATTACTTTCAAGATGGAAGTGAATTTGGTGTTGAAATGACATACGCAGTGGAGGAAGATCAACCTCTAGGAACAGCTGGCTGCGTCAAAAATATTGCCGAGTTATTAAACGATACTTTTTTGGTAATTAGTGGCGATTGTATTACAGATTTTGACCTACAGGCTGCGATCGCATTTCACAAGGAAAAGAAGTCAAAAGCGACTCTAATTTTAGCAAGAGTACCTAACCCCATTGAATTTGGGGTGGTAATTACCGACCCAGATGGTCGCATCAGTCGCTTTCTCGAAAAACCTTCTACCAGCGAGATATTTTCCGATCGGGTTAATACTGGTACTTATATTCTCGAACCAGAAGTATTGGACTATTTACCAGCCGATCGAGAATGCGATTTTTCCAAAGACCTATTTCCCATGTTGCTGGCAAAAGAAGAACCCATGTACGGTTATGTTGCTGAAGGATACTGGTGCGATGTGGGTCATTTGGATGCATATCGGGAAGCACAATACGATGCTTTGCAAGGTAAGGTAAAAATAGATTTTGCTTACGAAGAACAACAGCCTCAAATGTGGGTGGGAAATAATACTCACATCGATCCTAGTGCCAAGATCGAGACACCAGTTATTATTGGCAGCAATTGCCGCATCGGGCCGAGAGCAAATATTGAGGCGGGAACCGTAATCGGGGATAATGTCACTATTGGTGCAGATGCAGACCTCAAGCGCCCCATTATTTGGAACGGTGCCATGATTGGGGATGAAGCTAATTTGAGTGCTTGCGCGATCGCGAGGGGAACCCGCATAGACCGTCGCGCTCATATCATGGAAGGGGTAGCTTTAGGTTCTTTGTCTACGGTGGGAGAAGAATCCCAAATCAGTCCTGGAGTAAGGGTCTGGCCTAGTAAAAAAATTGAGCCAGGAGCAATACTAAATACTAACCTGATCTGGGGCAATAGAGCGCAAAGAAACCTCTTCGGTCAACGGGGTATTTCTGGACTGGCTAATATAGATATTACGCCAGAGTTTGCTGTTAAGCTGGGAGCAGCTTATGGTTCGACTTTAAAACTCGGTTCTCAAGTGGCAGTTTCGCGAGATCAGCGCTCGGTTTCTCGCATGGTAAGCAGGTCTTTGATTTCGGGGTTGATGTCGGCTGGGGTTAACATACAGAATTTGGAGGCGACAGCAATTCCAGTGACTCGTACGGTGGTACCTACATTGGGAGTAGCTGGGGGAATTCACGTACGCTTGCATCCCGATCGCCCCGACTATATATTAATTGAATTTTTTGACCAGCACGGCATTAATATACCCAAAAGTAAGGAAAAGAAAATTGAAGGAACTTATTTCAAAGAAGATCTGCGTCGAGTACTAATTCAAGAAATTGGCAATATGTCTTATCCATCTCAGGTGGTGGATATTTACAGCAGAACTTTTGAAACTCAACTCAATGTGGAAGCAATTCGCAATAGTGGTGCCAAAGTAGTAATTGACTACGCTTATAGTGTTTCAGGAGCAATTTTACCTCGATTGTTAGCTAAGTTTGGTTGCGATGCTGTGGTTCTAAATGCTAGTTTGAGTCAAAAACCACTATCTGTTGAAGAGAAAGAGGATTTACTCAATCAACTAAGTCGCGTAGTTGAAGCTCTCAAGGCTAACTTGGGAGTACAAGTTGCGGCAAATGGAGAGCAGTTTATTCTGGTTGACGAGTCTGGGTTGCCAATTGGCGGCGAGTTGCTCACAGCACTGATGGTAAATATTATTCTTACCGCTTATCCTAGAAGCGCTGTCGTAGTTCCCATACATGCTTCTAGTGCTATAGAACAAATTGCTCGCCGTCACGACGGTACAGTTATTCGGACTAAAGCAAATCCTACAGCTTTAATGGAAGCATCTCAGACCAATCCTAATGTAGTATTAGGAGGAAGTGGCGAGATGGGCTTTATTTTCCCTCAGTTGCATCCAGGTTTTGATGCTATGTTTGGAATTGCTAAACTGATTGAAATGCTGACTATTCAGGAGCGATCTCTCGCAATGATGCGTACTGAATTACCTCGCGTTTGTCACAAGTCTTATACTATGCGCTGTCCTTGGAAAATCAAAGGAGCGCTGATGCGATATCTGGTAGAAACTCACCCTACTGAAAAATTAGAATTGGTTGATGGGGTAAAAATAGTTAATCCTCAAAATGACGATTGGGTGTTAATATTGCCCGATGCGGGAGAACCTTTGGTTCATATTTACGCCAATAGTCAAGACCGAGAAGTAACAGATCGTTCTTTATTAGATTATCGCAGGCGCGTTCAGGAATTTATTGAAACCGAACAAGGCTCGGAAAGAGACTGATCGGTACTAGGGAGACAACTAAGCTGTTTTATCTTCTTTGTCTCCCTATTTTTCGACATATTTAGCTGAAATTAAGTACAATTGTTCTAAAATAGAAGAATAGGAGTAAAATTAAGACAGATGAATAGCTGCATTTTAATGGCTAGGATTATTAGTAATCCAGAGTTGCGTTACACTCAAGACAATCAAGTTCCACTCGTCCAAATGCTAGTAGAGTTTGAAGAGTTACAGGCTGATGCACCTCCAGCAACACTAAAAGTAATTGGGTGGCGTAATTTAGCAACTGAGATTAAAGACAAATATTTTGAAGGCGATCGCGTTATTATTCAAGGTCGGCTCGAGATGAACACGATCGTGCGAGAAGATGAAAGAATGGAAAAGAGAGCGCAATTAGTGGCTTCTCGCATTTATGCTCTCGATGGCGAGCGGGATTTTACGACTTCATCAGCACCAGTTGCTACTCCTGCTACAATCGAACCTGCACCTATGCAATCTTATGAGTCAACTACAACCGAACCTCAGCCGATCGACTTGGGATTTGAGGTAAGTCAAAAGAATAATGAAACAGTTCAATCGCCAATTAGCAACGCTCCTAGTCCAACAGAAGAAGGCGATCTCGATGAAATTCCTTTTTAAAAATTGTCAGATATTGGATGTGGGGTTGGAGCGAAAAAATTCTTTGTAGCAACTCACTTTAATGGTGAAAAACCCGATCTAAGGTTGTTAATAAATCTTCTGCGGTGTACGGTTTGTTTAAAAAGGCTTCAATTCCAATATTTTTGGCAGTAATCACTTTATCGCTAGAAGGAAGTCCGCTAACGGCAATTACCTTAATCTGAGGATTCATTTTTTGTAGGATAGAGATAGCTGTAACACCGTCCATCTTTGGCATCATCATATCCATAATTACAGCAGCAATTTCATCTTTGTGTTCGGTAAACACGGCGATCGCTTCAAGTCCATCACTAGCAGTCATCACTGTGTAGTTATAAGTTTCTAGAGTTGTTTTAGTAATTTCTCGAATAGGCGCTTCGTCATCGACAACTAAAATTAATTCTTGACTTCCAGTAGGTAATTCAAATTCTTCCCCCGTGAAGGCTGGTGCTGCATCTACTGCTGGTAAGTAAACTGTAAAGCGAGTGCCTTCTCCCACTTCGCTATAAACTTTGATAAAACCGCCGTGGTTTTTAACAATACCTATAACAGTTGAAAGACCTAGACCAGTGCCAGTTTCTGGCTGTTTAGTGGTGAAAAAGGGATCGAAAATGCGATCGATTATTTCAACAGGAATGCCTTCACCCGTATCGGAAACAGTAATTACAACGTAACAGCCAACTCGAGCCTCCAGATTCATCTGAGCATAGTGTTCGTCTACCAACAAGTTTTCGGCAGATATGCGGAGAATTCCGCCATCAGGCATGGCATCTCTGGCATTAACGCACAAATTCATCAGTACTTGATCGATTTGGGTGCGATCGCCACTGATTTCCCAGAGGTCTTTTGCTAGGTCGATCTGAATTTCAATGGATTTGGGCAAGGTTTTTTCAATGAATTTCTTGACTTCCCAAATGACGCGATCGACCTGCAAACCTATATGTTGGCCTTCAACTCCTCGCGCAAACAACAACACTTGCTTGACTAGATCCGCTCCTCGTCTAGCGCTGTCTTCCATTACCTCTAGTAATTGTCGAGTGTCTTTATCAATTTCTGGGAGTTTGAGGGGTAAAATTTGAGCGATCGCTAACATGGGTGTGAGAATGTTGTTTAGATCGTGGGCAATTCCGCTAGCAAGAGTACCGATGCTCTCCAAACGCTGGATGCGTAAAAACTGCTTCTCTAGTTGCTTCTTCTCAGTAATATCGGTGTTGACTTCAAGAATTGAACCCCGTTCATTAGGCACCAAATTCCAACGACTGATAACGATAATATTTTTGCCAGTTCTAGTTACTTGATGCAATTCTCCTTGCCACTCGCCTTTTTCAATGAGGGCTTTTTCAATTGCTTCAAACTCAGGTAGGGAGTCGAGAGACATTAGCTCATTAGCATTTTTCCCCAGCGCTTGTTCTTTTTTCCACCCGTAAAGACTCTCTGCTGCCTTATTCCAAAATAAAATTTTTTGCTCTCGATCTCGAAATATAATTGCATCGCTGGTAACATCTAACAAGGCGGCTTGTTCGCGGATTTTTTGTTGGTGCTGTTTTCGTTGGCTAATGTCACAAATGGAACCAGCCATGCGGGTTGCTTTACCCGTTTCGTCCCAAATTGCTTGACCTCGACCGTGAATCCAGCGATATTCTCCAGTTTTATGCCGCAGGCGGTATTCTATATCGTAGGGCACTCGATTTTCTAAGTGATTCTGTAGAGCAGCCAAAACTCGATCGCGATCGTCAGGATGTAATCGCGACGGCCAAAAACTAAATCGATCGGGTATTTCCGAGTCTCGATAGCCTAGAATTTCCTTAAACCGAGGAGCTATATATACTTCGTCCGTAAGGATATTCCAGTCCCACAGTCCGTCCTGAGAACCCTTAACTGCCAAAGCGTAGCGCTCTTGACTCTCTTTTAAGGCAGTAATAGCTTGTTTGCGCTCTGTAATATCGATCCCTGTAGCGACTACATATTTTACTGCTCCCTTATCGTCCACTAGAACCGTATTAGACCAGTTAATGAGGCGGCGACTGCCATTTTTAGCAATCCAGTAGGTTTCCTGTTGCTTGGGGGAATTTCCTGTCAAAAGTTGCTCGAAGACAACTCTAACCGATTCTACTTGTTCTGGAATTAAAAATAATTCCCAGAGGCACTTACCTTCAACTTCAGCTACTGTATAGCCAGTACTTTGCTCGCAGGCTTGGTTAAACAGAACAATGCGACCAAGGGAGTCGAGAACAACGACTAGCGATCCAGCAACATCTAGGATAGCCGAGATGAAGTTTTTTTCTTCCCTAAGAAGTTTCTCTACTGCTGTGCGCTCTTTTAGTTCTTCTCGAATATGTTGATATAGTCGTTCTTTTTGAGTGTTAAGTTGCTCTAATTTGACTTTTTGTGTTTCTAATTTCTCGACTTTCTGCTGCAATACCTCCAAAACTCTATACATTTCGATCGGATCTAGTATTTGTAGCAAGCTTGTTTGGGTAACAATACCCTGCAATTCCCCCTGCTCCCCAGCTACTACTAATCGTCGCACTCGATGCTGTTCCATCATTTGGTGAACTTTCCAAAGGGAATCCTGCGGACTCATGAGAAACAGTGGCGCACTCATGACCGTTTGTGCTTGGATTGCTTCTATATCGTGCTCTAATCTTTGGAATTGAACGATATCCCGCTCGGTAATAATGCCAACTGGAATTAAGTGTTGGGAATTGTCTTGGGTTTTTTCTACAATTACTACACAACCGATCTGGTTTTGGTGCATCAATCGGGTCACTTCTAGCACCGATGCTGTTGGTGGCGCGTCGATTACCTGACAATTCATCACTTCACTTACCTGACGCAATCTCAATAGATCCGTAGGATGGAGTACTTGACGAATTCTCTGAGAAGTTACTAGCCCTATGACTCGCTTTTTTTCTTTTACTATAGGTAAGTGGCGAATGCGGTGCTGACGCAGTAAATTGAGAGCGGCGAACAAATCTTGAGTTGGGTTGTCTTCGAGCGCAATGACCTGCTTCGTCATCACTTCAGCAATCTTTATCCCCTTTAGGCTTTTACCAGTCGCTACCAGCCCCACTAAATCCCGTTCGGTGAATATACCAACGAGTTGAGAATCTACTGCTACTAAAGCGCAACCATTAGATACTATTGCACCTGAAGTAGCATCTTTTTCCTTTAGGGGACAATTGTCTTTCAAAGACTGACCCATTAAGTTAATAACTTCGACTAGAGGAGTTTCGGGAGTGACAATCAAAGGACGGCGATCGATAGCCTTATCTAAGGAAAGAAAATTAAGGAAAGATTGTTTGTTGGGATACATACATATAACTCAGTCGTAGGTCGCTGTAGAGATGTTTTGATACACTAACTTAATACAATCGCTTTTTTTTACTTTCCAGAGACACCCGCGATCGCCTAATAGTTACCTAGCCATTTATTTTATCGTATCATTTAGTTCTTATTTATTTTTTTACAAAAAAATATTAATATTTTTGATTTAATCCATAATTAATTCAATTCAATATCGTAATTGACAAATACACAAATTTTTTTTTAGTATTTTAGGTAAATCAAAAAACATTTCTAGAAATTATATATCGATTTAATAAAATAAGCTTATGATTGTGGAAGTAGAACGAGCTCGTTTAACAAATGTCATTAGACTGTATGGAGTTCTAGAAACTAATAATGCAGAGGAAATATACGCAG
>JASJDA010000066.1 GCA_030065755.1 Prochloraceae cyanobacterium
CTATCAACTATTGGGTCCAGCTCTGGGACTTTTTTATTTTTAATAAGGAAGTCCTCATTAGTAGTCAAGTTAAAAACGAAGCAGATAAGTTGTTGGAAAAGGACTTCCTTATTAAAAATAATTTTTTCTAAAGATGCTACTTTTGAATTAATGGACGCTGTGTTATTGACTAGAAAGGTATATTCTTTTGCTGAGTTATCCCTATCGCCAGTATTCAGAAGAAAATGGTGTAGTTTGTATGAAGCACTCGACGATTGTCGCCCAAGAAGTAAAAAATTAAGGAAGCTTTATTTTCAAGAAATACCTAAAAATAAACGTATAATATTAGCTGGGGATCATACACCTTGGCCGAGAACTGAAGCTCCGACTCTCAAGGATAGAACTTACGAGCATGGAGCTAAAGTCATTTCAGGAAAACCAGTTACCCTCGGTCATGGTTATAGTACAATTGCATGGATTCCTGAAGAAAAAGGGAGTTGGGCATTGCCTTTACGTACATGTTAGAATTAGCTCTTTTGAAACACCAATAAGCCGAGCAGCTTTTCAATTAAAACAAGTTTGTAAACAATTAAAAGTTAGACCACTAACTATGCAGGGATAGCGAGTATGGTAATGCTAAATTTCTTAATCTAACCGCAGATATTAATGTCGATTTATTAATAAGAATACGTCCAAATCGCTGTATTTTTGAAAAACCATTACCCGACGAGAAAAATAAAATGGGAAGACCGAAAATACACGGTCATAAAATGAAATTATCTGACCCAACAACTTGGTCAGTTCCTATTGAATCTATTGAAATTGATGACCTGACTTGGGGCAAAGTTGAAATTCAAAGATGGAGTCAGTTTCATTTTTCTGGTTCTGCCAATCGTCCGATGGAAATTATCTTAATTGAAAGAAAGGGAAAAGGTCTTTCAAAGCAAGCAGCTAAACCAATGTGGTTAGCTTGGATTGGGGAAGAAAAACTATCTTTAGCAGAATTATGGAAATTATATTTAAGACGTTTTGCCATTGAACACTGGAATCGCTTTGCTAAACAAAGATTGCACTGGACATTGCCCAAATTAGGAACTACTGAGAAAGGTCAAAGGTGGAGCGATTTGATACCTATTTTAACTTGGCAATTATGGTTGGCTCGTGAGATTATAGAAGATAATCCTCTACCTTGGCAAAAACCACAACCTCCTGAAAAATTAACCCCAGGTCGTGTTGCTCAAAGCTTTTCAGGAGTTTTAGCTACGATAGGGACTCCTGCCAGATCGCCAAAACCCCGTGGAAAGTCCCCAGGTTGGTTGAAAGGTAAAAAAAGGAAGAAAAAACCCCGTTATCCGATAGTCAAAAAGACAGTAACTCGAAAGAAAAAGACGAATAATTCCGCTGCTTAAAACAAATATTTAACTATTACTATTAATCTGAGCTTTTTCTACAAGCTGAGTCAATTTTTCATGCTCAATATTTATTTAGTCTAAACCGTTTAGTATGCCAATAGGGGTGGAGTCTAGTCTAGACTCCAGTTTCAAGCTTGAGTTGCTGTTTCTTGGTATATCGATAAACAATACGTCCTCTGGTTAAATCGTAGGGGGAAAGTTCCACCTTAACCCAATCCCCAGGCAGGATCTTGATGTAGTGACGTCGAATTTGACCACAAATATAAGCTAAAACCTCAAAGCCATTCGACAATTCCACTCGAAACATCGCATTCGGCAGTGATTCAGTTACTATTCCTTCCATGTCGATTAAATCTTTTTCAGCCACGACAAACACCTCCGAATGCTAGGAACCGCGCCAAAAAGAGTAAGGAAACAGCAAAAAACAACCCCTGCTAAGTCACAACTTTTTTAGTCCTTGGCAGCAATCTTTTATTAGCAAGATACTCATGAAGTTGATTGGATTTGAGATAGCAAAGATCCTTAGCCAATTCATTGACCTTGAAGTTTTTGGGTAATATACTCACAAGAGTATCCCTAATTAATCCTAAGATTTGAGGTTCGGCAATGAGGATCAGATGCTGAACTTGATGGTTTTCAATTAAATCCACTATAGTTTTGCCAATATCACTGACAAAGCGCCGTTCAAATTCAATTATATGAGCCTGACGGCGATCGTCATAACTGTGAGTAATACCAGCAATACCTCGATTACGTCCAGTTTTTGTATTTGCCCAAAGCTCCTTACCAAGAAGTTCCTTAGTTGAACTGAACAAACATGAGTGTTCCTTCAAATTCGGACTCGATTCATATTCGGGAAATTGGGCGGTTTCTAAGGTAAAAAAGCGGGCTTTTGCACCATTGATTGCAGTAACGAGATATTGGCTCATATTTTTCTTCTCCTTACCCCGTCTACTACAATCCTAACAAAAATATGTAATCTTTTATACAATTTTCCGCTCTTTGCCGAAGCTGCTTCTACTTTATTGAATTGTTCAAAGAAAAAGGCAAAAGATTAAAGTTCAAAGCTTTTTTCCTTTTGCCTTGTTTTTTAGCCACTTTCAGTAGTAGCTTCGACTGTCAAGACTTTTTGAGCTTCATTAATTTATAATGTATTCTTTAAATCAAAACAAAGTTATTACGATTTATTTCAAGCTGCTGGTATTAGCTGGAAGAAATCTCAGAAGAAAAATCCTTAATATGACCCCGATCTAGTTTGCCTTTGATTAAGTTCGATCTTTGTCTGAGAATTTCCTGTATTGAATTTGACTTTTCAAATTTTTCTAAAGTAGATTGTGCTGGGATTAATTCTTTGTCAAGATCGTCCCACAAGATATCGAGATAACATGAGTCAAAATTATATTCTTGAAGGGACTCACAGCAGGCAGAAAGCAATTCTCGTGCCACTTGACTTGGGTATAGAGTTGCAAAATTTCTGTCTACAAGAGTCGCTCCATATCCATTAACCGCAACTCTACGAACGTTTTCCCTGGAGAAATGCTCTGGGATTACGGGAAAGTCGCGATTACTCAAAATTATTCCCAGGCTAAGAGATGCATAGGCAAGATATCGATTGAGTTCATTAGTCATATCAAATAAAGTGATTTCTTTACGATAATTCTCATGATTTCTCAAATAAAAAGTATTACGAGTAAAGCTTCGGCGATAGGAGCGCTCGGAAAAACAAATATTATTTCCATATTTCCAAGGCTGTCCCATTCTAAATGGTGTATCCGCACTGAAAAGAACCATAATGGGCGCAGCATATGAGAATCGGCATTCAAGCTTTTCTCGATTGAGTTTTTTTTCTAGTCTTTCTGGTAAACTGATATTAATCGCGAGGCCGTGTGTTGTCATCGCTACCTCTGCTGAAGCCCAATCAACAATTGATCTTTTCAATCTAGGGCCAGAATAATGGGGCTGAAAAGGATGATTGCCAAAGCAAGTAATTTCCAGCTCGTGCAACTGGAATCCCTTGTGAACCTTAAGATAACATTGTTCAAACTGATTGACTGAGTCTGGGATAGAGAATGAAATAGGAGTCCGAATCTCAATTCCTTTAACATCAACAGACTTGACGAGATCGTTACTTACTTTAGTTTCAAATCCCTCTGCGTAACAGCAATTTTGACCAGAGCCAACATATTTGGCCTCAAGATAATCAATAACCGGAAGGTCAAGAGAAGAAATAATCCTCATAACCTTTTCAAAGGGAAGGGTTTTACCAAACAGAGGAGTGAAGTTGCTATCAGTAACCATAAGTTCAACTTCCCAGCCAAACTTAAATTCTTCTTTATGTTGTGTGAAAAATTTAGTAGCCATACAATAAGTAGCATCCAATAAGTTGACAGGAGATCGAAAACATAGAGAGATTGGGGTCAGATCCCGCGCTCGTGGTGCTCATCACCTAGTAGTGTGAAAGTAATATTTAGTACTTTCGAAGCTAATATCCTTAAGTAAAATTAGTTTCTACATTTTCAATTTCAATTTGTTGAACAATAAAGCTATCGTTTAAACCAAATCCTCCTGTACCCAGTTCTATGGTCAAATAATTCACTTTATATTGTGAAATATCTTCTAAATTATCTGATGAATCTATTTTCAAGATTTTTGGTTGAAATTGAAAAACAAAATTATTTAAATTATTTTTACTAAAAATTTGAGGTAAATTTCTAATCGTTCCAATTAAAAAATCATTAATTCTAACTTCATGTTGCTGCCACTCTAACCAAGTTTCTACTTGTTGAGTTTTAATTTTTATTGTGGGAAAAATATAAGTGTTAGGAGACTGAGGATTTTCAATGATTTTGGGCATTTTTTTAACTTGGAAAGGAAATTTGAGTAGAGTTCCAATCCAAGTAGCTTGCTGATTAGTTGAGTTTTCAGATAATTCAACACAACCTTGAAAAATAATAGCCATCAACTGCTTCTTCTTTAACTTGTTACTACTTAAATTCTAGAGCTAGGGTACGAATATGAACATGACATTTGTTTTCAGGGAAGATCCCTAACTCTAAGTGATTCCCAGGTAGTCCCTACAGCCATCGTCATACCGTCGATTTAGCTGGACAAACTTTGCTGTGAAGCGTCTCAAAAAATTAAAAATCTGGAACCGACAGAAAAGGTTAGTGTCGAAACAGAGAACCATTTAGCGAACTGAATGATAACCTCCTAAAATTCCATTAGTAGAAAAGACTATTTGCCACAGTTGAATATTTCTAGACCTAAAGGAAGCTGCCATTAAAGCCAAGTAGTACTTCCATTGGCGATAAAATCTCTCTCCATATTGAGGCCGAAGCTGGTGCCAATTCCTCTCAAAGTTTTCCAGCCAAGCCATAAGAGTCTTATCGTAATCTGAGCCAAAATTATGTAAATCTTCTGTCACAAATAGCTTCTGTGTAGCCCGAAATATTTGAGCTAATGAAGGCAACATCCCATGAGGAAAAATATATCTATCAGTCCATCTTTCAGAGTAGGTAACGCTATAGCGATTACCAATAGTGTGCAATAAAAATAACCCGTCTTCACGCAAACAGCGAGCAACCACTTCCATAAAACGGCGATAATTTTTATGACCAACGTGTTCAAACATACCTACTGAAACTATGCGGTCAAATTGACGATTTGGCAAGTTACGATAATCGAGTAACAAAAATTGGACTGGTAAACCAGCACATAGTTGTTGACCTAGTTTAATTTGCTCGGTTGAAATGGTAATCCCGATGCAAGATACTCCATATTTTTGGGCTGCATATTTCATCAAACTGCCCCAACCACAGCCAATATCTAAGAGAGTCATACCTGGAGAAAGCTGCAACTTTTGACAAATTAAATCTAATTTGGCTTGTTGAGCAGCCGCTAAATTATTGGCTCTTTGCCAATAGCCACAACTATAGGTCATGGTAGGATCTAACATGGCTTGATAAAGATCGTTGCCTAGTTCATAATGCTGTTGAGCCACCTGAGAACTTAAGGACAAACTTTGCCAATTCCATAGCCAACTACCAAGTATGAATAACCTTGAGGCTAAATTCTCTCTGAGAATGCACTCGTGAAGTCTAGCTCTTAAAATTTTGCTAAACATCTCATCTAATCGGGGACAGTCCCACCAGCCTTCTACATAGGCTTCCCCCAAACCTAAAGAGCCCTGGCTGATGACTCTTGAGTAAAAATGTTCATTGTGAACTTGCAAATCCCAAGGTCGGGAGCCGTTAATTTTGATGTCTACTTCAGCTAAGATAGACTCAATCTCATCTTTTAGTTGGGTGGGGTTGGGATTCAACAGTGACCAGCCTGGGTTTAAGTTGCCCCTGACAAGATTTTTTTTCTTTTTACTGGCAATTGTCGGCATAATCACAGCTCCGTTGTTGCCACTTAAAATGAATTATTTATCTTAACACCAGCTTTTACTACCATTCCTGTTGCTTTCTGTGAGGAGCTTCTTTGTGCAGTTACCACTTCTGTTTGGGGTAGTTCAGCGAAACCCCTTGGCAATGACGAAAATTACTGTCAACCATTCCTCCCAGCACAGGATTTGGCTGATGTCAACTCCTAAATATTTAGCTACTTGCCCTATCATTACTTCGGAGAGGGAAAGCGATAGCTGAATCTTTTAGGCTTATCCGTCGCTATCTCTATACCAACATTATACTGCAATGTTCACGGGATAATGTAACCAAAGTACGCTTTCTTTACCGAACAAATTTCTCTCTAACCATACTTTTTGTTACTTTTTTGTATACTTTTCATACTTACAAAATCAAAAAAGAAGGCAATAATAAGAAGCAAGAATACATTTGATTAAAAGATAAAAGCCATGCTGAAAATTGAGGACTTAAATTTAGAAATTAGTAATTGGGAAACTTTCTTAATGTCAACAGAAAGCTTGCTCGAATCGATTATTACAGAATTAAAAGAAATAGAGCATCAAATTGAAGAGTACGAGCGTCTCAATAATTTAACAATTAACGACCTTACCTAACAAAAATCAATCAATTGTTAATATTTGATGCTAAAATCTTAAGATAATAATAAGAAATGTTGCAAAAGTATTGACATGAAGCCAGGTTGGTCGTTAGAGAAAAGAGATCCTGAGTTGATAGCCAAATTCATGCCTTATTGGGAGTGGTTATATCGCTATTATTTTCGCGTTACAACCGATGGTTGGCATCATATCCCAAAAAAGGAAAAAGTGTTGTTGGTAAGCACCCATAACGGTGGATTAGCCTTTCCCGACTTATCAATGATGATGTACGATTGGTTTCGTCATTTTGGAACCCGTCGTCCGGTTTATGGTCTGATGCACCCAAGCGTCTGGCGAGTAGAGACTGACTTTACCAATCTACTAGCTCAAATAGGAGCAATTGAAGCAAATCCATATACGGCAAAAGCTGCCTTCGATCGAGGTGCTAGTGTTTTAGTTTATCCTGGTGGAGCCCAAGACGTGTTTAGACCTCACAGCCTGCGCGATCGAGTTCATTTTGCTGGTAGAAAAGGTTTCATCAAACTAGCTTTAAGAGAAAAAGTCCCCATTGTCCCTTTAATTTCTCGCGGCGCTCACGATACTCTATTTGTTATAGGAGATTGCTACGAAACGATCCGACATTTAGAACGGTTGGGAATGCCCAAAATATTAAATAAAGATCTAAATATTATACCTATTTATCTGGGTTTGCCTTGGGGATTAGCAGTGGGAGCAGTACCCAATATCCCTCTCCCCATACAAATTCACACTCGTGTCTGCAAGCCTATTGTTTTCGATCGTTATGGTCGAGATGCGGCAAGAGATCCCGATTATGTAGATGCTTGTTATCAATTAGTCGTCAGACAAATGCAACAACAATTAAATCGTTTATTCCAAAATTGACAGACATTGGAATCAAGCAATAATCATCGAGCCGATTCCTTCGTCAGTAAAGATTTCCAACAATAGGGCGTGAGGAATGCGACCGTCAATAATGTGTGCGGCGCGAACTCCTTGAGCTAGCGATCGCACGCAACAATTAACTTTAGGAATCATCCCGCCTCCGACAATTCCTTTATTAATCAACTCCCTCGCTTGTTGAATATGTAGTTTAGTCAGTAGAGTAGAAGGGTCTTGATAATCTTCTAAAATTCCTGGAGTATCGGTGAGTAAAATCAACTTTTCTGCTTCTAGCGCCGCAGCCACCTCACCAGCCACCGTATCGGCATTAATATTAAGTGCTTGTCCGGTTTCGTCGGCTCCTACGCTGGAAATTACGGGGACATAACCGCTTTCAACCAGAGATTTGACCAATTTTATATCTACGCTACTTACTTCGCCGACAAAGCCTATTTCTTCTCGATCGACACAGCGAGCTTTAATCAAATTACCATCTTTACCGCAAAGACCGACGGCTAAAGTTCCAGCATTGTTAATCAGGGTGACTAATTCTTTGTTAACTCTACCCACCAAAACCATTTCTACTACGTCCATAGTGGCAGCATCGGTGACGCGCAAACCATTTTTAAATTGAGGTTCAATTCCTAATTTTCCCAACCAGCTATTAATTTCTGGTCCCCCTCCGTGAACGACTACAGGTCGCACCCCAACAGAAGATAAAAATACGATGTCGCGAAGAACCCCTTGTTTGAGGGTATTATCTTTCATTGCCGCACCCCCGTATTTTATAACTATTGTTTGACCTGCAAATTTTTGAATGTAGGGTAGTGCTTCGCTCAGTACTTTCACGCGGATTGCTTCTGCTTCTCTGACTTGTTCCCTATCATTGCCCATAAATTCAATTATCCTTTATCGCTTCTGCCTTAATAATTATGAGCGATAGAATTATATTTTAGGAAGTTATTACGATTATTGCCATTAATAATATGATATTTTTACTTGTTATTTATTAATTGGTATTAGCTGGGTATTGACAAGTAAATAAAGTTATAAACGAGAAAGGATAGGAGCTACTTTTATTCTTATCTAAGAAATAATTCATGGTATAAAAATATATAATTTAATTGTTTGGTAGATAAAAAATTAAATTTAGTATAAGAGCTATTTAAACTTAGGTAAAAAGTAATAATAGCAGGAAAAATTTAGCTATTCTAATTAAGCTTGCTGTATTTTTTCTTAATTGAGATAAATAGTATATGACTCTATTAAGAGGCTTTTCTTTTCTGCCAGCCGATACTTTTGCACCTGGGCCTCAATCTGGTGTTAATAGTGGTAATGGAGAGCCAATTTCTGCCAACGGAAGCACTGGCCCTTTTGAGGGACAACCAGTTCAAGGATTTAGCGAGTATCCGAAGCAATAGCTGGAGTTGGTGAGAAGCCTACGCTGTATACGTCAGTATCAGCGTAGGAGTATGTCACCTCGGCGCTTGTTAAACCACTGATTTTTAGATTTAAGCCAGCACCCATCAACAATAAAAGACTCGTTGGTAGAACTGACTATTGTAGCAAGATTGTTCAAACCAAAGTCGATAGATATCGCTTCTTCTTCAAGTGCATCAATCTTCTCATCAGTAGATTCATAAATAAATGCAGCATCCAAAAACTTGCTTCTTTGTTTGGGCAATATTCGGATTTCCTTGATTCGATATCCTCTCAAATTTGGAGGAATAGTTATATAGACAGAGCCATGTTCCTTGGTGTATTGGCGAGACGTAGGGATTTTAAATTGCCAATTATCTTTGACAAAATCATGTCTAGCTCTAATAGGAATAATCAAAGGAAAATGTCCATCTTTTGGCAAATATCTAGGAAGATTAATTTTCTGTTGATATATGCCTTCGCACCGAGTCGAGAGCAATTTAAAGAATGCTTTAAAGCATCTATCTACATATTTAAGTGTTTGTTGACCGCAATCCGTAGCCAAGAGTTGATAGTTTTCGTTCTCTTTGCACAGATGATAATTCGATTCATAACCGAGATATTTGCCCTCAGTAAAAAAGTACTGACGCACTGTATAAAGTCCAACATTATACAGATTTTTGGACAGATGACACAGGTTAGTCAATATATCTTTTTGAGAATTATTCAGTTTCAGTCGAACTGTTTGAGTCAACAACATAAAAGCTATCCGCTATATATTAATTATCTTAGCGGAATCAAATCACTTTGTAAACCTATAATTGGAGGCGCGGAATTCCCCTACGACCAAACTACCGTTATGGTCGCAGTACCCTTCCGCGATTTTGATGGGGTTTTAATCGCTCGTCACGAACCCAACATAATCGATACTACCAATGTCGCGTCTCTTCCTCAATTTGCCGATCGCAGAAAAACCAAATTGGTTGACGGGACGGATTTTGAACTTGGCACTGACGTAATAGGAATTGGCGGTTTAGGGATAATTCAAACAGTTATCAGTTACCAGTTATCAGTTATCAAGTCTCCCTCATGGATTTAAACCACGTTCTTAGACATTATACATATAGAAGTAGGGGACTTTCGATCGCACTCACAACTGATAACTGGTAACTGTTCGCTGACAACTGTTAAGTTTCGCCTCCCAACCAAAAATATAACTATTTTTAAGTCGAGTATTGAACCGCTAACTTTAAAGAAATTTTAAATTTGGTCGATAAAAACCAGTTTTTATATATATAATGACAATTAGTTGATTTAGATAAAAATTAATCCCTAATAGTGCCTATGAAGAATCTAGGCTAACACTCCCTCCTAAGTGCGTGGAAAAAGGCAATTATAGTAATTTTGTTGCCAAAACTTTGAAATACACAATTGCTAGTAAAAGATATTAGATAACTTTGGCAATTACCTACTATACATACTGTTGTTAGTTTTCGATCGATCCCTTGTCCATGACAAAGTTTTTCCTCTACCGAATTGGCAAATAATTAATACAAAAAGATCGCACCAGGGGTAAGAGGAAAAATTAAATAAAAAGTAATATTTAGCAACTCTAAAAAAATAGTGGAAAATATTACTGATGGAACTGAGGGATAACCGCGAAGAGACTACAAACAAGATCGTATAAACCTTAACGAAAACCTAGTAAGTAGTTTAGTGGATAGAGCTTGTAGTAAATAACTCAAGCTATTATGTAATCAATAGTTTTGATTTGTTTTTCCCCTTTCAGCTTTCTAGGGTGCAAACAGAAATTTGATGTTTTTACACTGCTCGTTGGTTAAAAATTATTCCTAGAAATGGGATTAATTATCAACTGAGGGTAAGGAGTTTGACTTTAAAACTGTAGGAATCATTTCTATTACTTGCGAGGCAATTTCTTCGGGAGTTTGTGACTTGTCTATTTTCACGTGTAGGTCTGCTTGCGCGTAAAGAGATCTTCGATGTTCTAGAATAGAAGCTATTTTTTGGTATCGATCGGGGTCTTGTAAGAGGGGTCTGGTAGTATCTTCAGCCAAGCGTTCCAGTAATAAATCTGGCGGTGCGTCTAGCCAAACAATTAAACCATAGTGGAGATAACTCCAGTTTTTTTGCTGTAAAACAATACCTCCACCAGTGGAAATTGTGCTTCTAGTATAAGCTGATAATTGACCTAAAACTTGAGTTTCTAACTCTCTAAAATATTCTTCACCTTCACATTCACAAGCAAAAATCTCGTTAATAGTTTTACCAGCAACTCTCTCTATTAAAACATCTGTATCAAAAAAGCGATATTCTAGCTGTTGAGCTAATATTTTGCCAACAGTTGTTTTCCCCGACCCCATCATACCGATGAGAAAAACGTTTATTCCTTTTAGTAAATTGTTCATGTAATCTCCCTTACAACTTTTACTTGCTTTTTGTGTTTTGTTTTCCTTTTAATAGTGATAAGGAAATTTTATTTGACGATCGAGAACAAAATAACCAAAGTATATATAGATATACTTTAAAAAAACTTAATTTAATCTTGTTAAAAACTTTACGATCGAGAAACAATTTATATCCTATATTCGTCTTTCTATAAAACGACAGTTTAATTGACACAGTTGGAGAAAGCAAAGTTATAGATTTTTTTTTTGTCTAGGAGCAGAATAAATGAGCATAATCAGAGAAGTGGTTCAACAAGCTCTCGAAACGGGATATTTAACTGTAGAATCAGAAGAAAAGCTAAGAAGACTATTGAGGAAAAAGTACGGTCAGGAGGACTTTGAAGCCTTCATGATTTTACAGCGAGCAGCAATGATAGGCAAGGTTAAACAAGAATCTCGCGAGGCTATTTCTGTATAAAAAAAGCTCAGTATAACCACTAAGATAAGCGGCAACAAATAGCTTTAGTAACTGTATCAACACTCTGTCACGTCCGCTTTATCAAATTCTCATGCTGTTATCCTGCACCAATGTGACGTACTCCCACACTGAATCAGAGATTACAGTGTGGGCTTCTTAACCTCACAGTTAAGCATTCCTACGTTGCACTTATCTAGGCGATTAACCCCCGACAGTACGCAGTCAGTAGGCAGTTTCCTTTCCCGCACGTCCAGCGGTACTACATTATTTTCACCACGTTGTTTTATTACTTGGGCTGATGCGATATCCCTGGTTGTAGAATAACCACATTCTGGACAATTATGCACTCGGTACTTGAGTTCTTTTTTACCTGTATGCGCCCCACAATGAGGACATATTTGGGAAGTATATTTATGGTCTACTTCAGCGAAATACTTACCTCTTTTCCAACATACCCAAGATAATAAACTTCTGAATTGTCCAAAACTAGCGTCGAGCATATTTTTGCCCAAGAACCCTTTAGCACAGAAGCGAAAATCTATATCTTCTACAAATATCATATCTGCGTGGTCACATAATTCATGGGCTACCTGCAGATGAAAATTCTTCCGAGTATTAGCTATTTTGTGGTGTAATCTAGCAACTAGTACTTGTGCTTTCTCGTAGTTTTTAGACCTCTTATTTTTTCTACTAGCTCTACGTTGTAGCGATTTCAGCTGACTTTGTAAGTCTTTGAAAAAACGAGCAGGTTTGACAGTGAAACCATCAGAAGTTGTGAGAAAATTTTCCAATCCGATATCAATTCCTATGGCTCGACCATAGGGAATAACATCAGGAACAGATACCTTTGATTGTACACTAACAACAGCATACCACTTAGTATTTCTAGCTCTTGAAACTATTCGCACAGCTTTAATTTTAAATCCTTCTGGGATAGGTCTGTGCTGATGAATCATCACATTGCCTATCATTGGAAGTTTGATTTGATATCCAGTTATCGGATTTTTCTTAAACTGTGGATAATAAAAAGAACGGTATTGACCAAACTTTTTAAAACGCGGAAAACCAAAACCTCTCTTTCTGAAAGCCTCCCAAGTATTGTGCATTCTTTTGACTACATCTTGAGTTACTTGAGAATATACCTCTTGAAGATAAGGATTAGTTTTTTTCCATTGGGTAAGCTGCTTTTTTTGCTCTATATAACTAGGAAATGGTATGTCAGGTGACATAATATATTCCTTGTTTATCGAGCAATAGTCAACACTACATTTCCGTGAATTTAACCAATCTTTTAGGTCTCGTAGACATCTATTATATAAACGTCTACAAGTCTCCAGCCAAGAACACATTTGTTGTTGTTGGTCTGCTGTTGGGTCAATTCGATAAGTGTAATTCAGTGTCAACATATGAGCATTATAGCACATAGTTATCATAATTTATTCTGACGATAACTTATTTTTTGATAAAAAAAAGATTAAGTTGGTTTGCTCGTTTCCTCCCTGGAAAATCTTTTATTTTTATAGGGGAACCCTTATTATCGATAAGTTATTTACGAAGAGACAAAGGTTAAAGCAGAAAGGGTTCCCCTATAAAAATAAGAAGAACTGTCCCATGTCTTAAGTTCACTCGTTTCACGAGGAAAATTTTTATTTTTATCAAGGCAGTCCTCAATGGAACAAACTTATTGGACTAGCGGCAAAATTATCTGCTAAGGACTGCCTTGATAAAAATAATATTTGCGATCACATCGCTCACTTAAGACTGTCGTCAACTCGCAAGGATTCATCTCACGCTGACCTTAACAGGTAAAGACGTGAGGCTTCTCCGCTTTTAGCTAAAATTCGTAGTAAGGATTGTAGGGAAGATCGGTAACTCCATAATCAATCCCTACCTTGTGTAATTCTGATGTTACTTGACTTCTGTGATGTGTTTGATGGTTAAACATCTGCACGTAACAGAAAGCTCTGGATAGTCTTCTACTTTTATTTCTATTCTCACTCCAAAATTCAATTATCTCATCTAGCCAAACCTGAGAATATCCTTGAGATTCTTTAACAAGTTTTTCGTCAAACTCAAAACGCGCAGTTTTTAACTCAGTATACTCAGAATATGGGATGAAGTTTAGATCGAATTGGGGAAAAGTTTTTGTATAAATAAAAGAATAAATGGCTTCATCTACATGAATAATGTGGTTGAGAGTTTTAAAGATGGAATCGAAAAACATTCCCCTATTTAGATGGATTCGATCGTCACCCAACTCATCGCAAATTTTAAAAAGATTCTCATTTTGCCACTTATTGTATAGAGCCATTGTTTCCACAAATTTTGCAGTAATCATTTAATCCAATCCTCATCCTCGTCCTCATCTTCTATAGGTTCGTGAGGTAAATCTCGATATGGCGGTCTAATTACTCGATATTTAACATCATAGACATTTTCGCTTTTGCCTACCGATGTATCCCCAGGTTTTTTATAGGTATAAGAGTATATAGATCCAGAACGAGAAGCAGATTTAGGCTGTTGGGGTGCTTCAAAAACTTTAGATGGAGCAGATTTATCCTCTTTTAACGGCCGATCGAAGGGTTTATTAATAGTAGTTTGCGCGGGTGGTTCTTCGATATTCCACTCTCGTTCCTCATTGGCATTTTCATTTTCGATCGCTCTACGATCGTTTTGTTCTTTATCTAACTTGTCATCTTCCATCGCTTCAGGGGGTTTTTCTGTGTTTGACCCAGCAGCAGTAGGAGAACTATGAGTAGAGGAGCCCCTATTTTCAGAAGTTGTTTCCCTTGACTCAGTAGATCTCGGCGCTCGATCGGGTGTGTGTGAATTATTTCTGGGGGTAGGTTGAGGAGAAAATGGTTCGCGATCGCTTGGAGTATAAACAGTCCTAGAACTAGTTCGCTTCGGACTGAAATTAAGCAATTGCACGCAAAAACTGCTGACAGCACCAGCAGCCACAAACAACAATATCCACAGAGATAATGGCAACTGAAAAGGAATCTCAAAACCAAAAAATACTAAAGCTAGCGGTTGCTGATTTTGAATGACAAAGACGAGCGAAACTACCAGCACTAGGGTTAATATAAACAGCCTGTTACCACCCACAAACATAACTAATCGTCCTTATTAGGCTCCCATCTAGATCTTAATACCCCTTTCTTTTGCCAGATTTAGGGTCAAAGCTAGCTTGCTCCTCTGCTTCCCCAGCTTCCCCAACTCCCCTAGCTCTAATGACCTTCCCAGCGAGCGATAGGAATGCAATCAATTCCCAATTGATCGAAACTACGAGCAACAACAAAATCTACTAAATCTTCTATAGTTTTTGGCTTGTGATACCAAGCAGGTATAGCGGGGACAATTCTCGCTCCTGCTTCTGCTAGTGAAGTCAAGTTACGCAGGTGAATGAGACTAAAAGGAGTTTCGCGGGGAACTACAATTAAGGGACGACCTTCTTTAAGTTGAACGTCAGCAGCGCGTTCAAGTAAATCGGAACTCAAACCAGCAGCAATTTTAGCAACCGTACTCATGCTACAAGGAATAATAATCATTCCCATAGTGCTAAAAGAGCCACTAGCGATAGTTGCACCTACATCACTCCACCTGTGACAGCGCAGTTTTCCTCGAACGGGTTCCACTCCTGCTCGCTCGCGCCAGAATAACTCTTGTTCGTCTGGTTCTGGGGGCATTTTTATGCTATTTTCAGCTTGCCAAACCATATAAGCTGCTCTTGAGGCAACTAAATCTATAGCGTAATCTGCTTCTAGAAGGAATTTTATGGCACGCACGGCATAAATCAGACCAGAAGCGCCACTAATACCTAAAATTAGGGGTTTATTTGTCATTAAGTTGTTATTTGCGGTTAGTTGTTAGTTGTAACTTGGCGAATCCTGAGTTTAGATCAGTCCTTCTAGTTCTAATTCTTCGATCGTTTGTAGTCCGCGAGGATCACCCAGTCTTAGTATGGCTGATTTTGCGTCTTCCTTTACTCCCACATCTTCGTCTTCTACTAGGGCTTCAATCAGAGCGTCAATAGCAGTAGCATAAACTACATTAGAGGGCAATTCGCGACATAACTGTCCTAAAGACCAAGCACAATTACTTCTAACTGCGGCTATTTCATCTCGCCTTAAACCTTCGATTAGAGGAGGAATAGCAGCTAATACATCTTCATATTCTAGCTTAGCGATTTGAGCTAGACTACTGGCTGCCCAGAGGCGTACGGCGGATATATCGGTTTTGAGAGCGTGAATTAGTGGTTTTAAACAACGACGATCGCTGCTATTTCCCAGCGCCCAGACCACTCCTTTGCGCACGTAACCGTTCCAATCATTGTTTAGTATTTCAATTAAAGGTTCTACTACTTCAGCACTGGTGTTACGTCCGAGAGCGTAGGCAGCACTTACCCTTACTAAAGGGCAAACATCTGCAAGCAAATCGATTAGCTTAGGAATAGCTCTGGCGTCTGTTAGCTCGCAAAAAGCTCTTGCTGCCAGCATTCTTTGCGGCGCTTCAGGATGAACCAGTAGCTCCAACATTAATTCTGGGTCAGGAGGTGGAGTTTCGGATTCCTCCTCTACTGGCTCTATGCTATCGAGAGGACTTTCAAGTTCGTCCTCTGCATCTAGAATACTTAGGTCATCACGATCTTGCATATCTTATATTGTTATCTTATCTTGCCCTTTTTAGCTAGTTTTTTGTTACAACGGTTTAAGCATGAACAAAGACTGAGTTTTATAACCTAAACTTTGATAGAAATTGATGGCAGGTTGATTGTTGGTGAATACTTGGAGACTAATTTGACGATCGCCTCTAGAACTTGCCCAGTTTTGAGCGTAATTCATCAGCGCTGTGCCAATGCCTTGCCGCCGATGTTCTTTGGCAACATAGAGTAAAAATATGTGAGCATAGCGATCGCCTTTTACTTGATCTATTGCATTCCCTATCCAGCATACTGCTATGGGTGTTTGTTTTTCTAACACTGGCTCGACCCACAAAAGAGGTGTGTCTGCGCTAAAGTATTGTTCTACTGTTTTTGCTAAATGAGAAAATCCCTGTTGGTCAGGAAATAGCTCTTGGTAAGTCAAACACATAAATTTTACCAAGTTAGCGCGGTCTTTTCCAGAACCCCGTCGCAATTGATAGCCTTGTGGTAACACCTATTTTTATCTTTTAATTCTTCTCTAAATTTGGAGTTTCGCTCTCAAAGCTACCACTCGCATCTGATGTTATCTCGAGATCTTCTGTTGGTGCTGGAATAGCCATATCTGAAGGCAAAAAGATACGAGCGCTTACTACTACTAGGGCAATTAAAAAGATTATAAGTGTAAATAGTGGAGCTATGTATTGACGAATAAAAGCCATTGGAATTTTAAAGGTTTTTAGAGTTCGATCGGGTTATTTCTAGTTTACCTATCACATATGTTGTTGGCTGTTGGCTATTTGCTGTTTGCTGTTAGCTGTTGGCTGTTGGCTATTTGCTGTTTGCTGTTTGCTATTTGTTATTCTCCCCCTGCTCCCCCTCTCCCCCTCTCCCCCTCTCCCCATCTCCCCACACTCCCCACACTCCCCACACTCCCCCATCTCCCCCTCTCCCCAAACTTCGTTTACTTTCGAGAATTGGTATAAGACCACTCTTCATCTTCTAAACCTGGTCTCGGCATTGGCAAAACGACTCTTTTATTGAGCTGACGCAGCCAAAAGCCGCTAATTACAGCGATCGTCAAACAAATCCAGCCCGTGAGAGACTGAAGTAATAAAAAGCCGCCAATTGCTAACATAGAGCCAAACAGAAGCAATATTGCCGCGATCGATCGCATTATATCTTTACCCAAGTTTTGTGCTGGGGAAATTCCGGTCCTTTCCCTTTGTCGCTTCCACCCCATACCGCCAGGTTGCACTCGCTGATAAAAGTTATCCAAAGTTGTATCTGATTCTGGTGGGGTCAGTAGCATGACACTTACCCACAAAATAGTAACTACAGCGCTGACAAACATCACTCGCATACCGAAGTCGGTAATTTTGAATGCTGGGACGAGAGTAGTAAGACAACCGACGAGGAAACTCCCCACAATGGCACTCAATTCAGCAGCAGCATTAACCCGCCACCAAAACCAACGCAAAACTAATATTAATCCCGATCCCGTACCTATAATAATTACCAGTCGAAAGACTGTAGCGACATCTTGGGCGAAAAAAGCAGCAGTTGCACCCAAAGCGGTAACAATTACAGAGGAAATCCTTCCTACTAAAACTAACTCTCTCTGGTCTGCATTTGGGCTGAAGAAGCGCCGATAGAGGTCGTTAGTAATAAAAGAAGCACCCCAGTTTATCGAAGTCGAAACCGTACTCATAAAAGCAGCCACTAGAGATGCTACCACCAATCCCAGTATTCCAGGGGGCAGAAAATCTAGCATTAATTTTGGGTAGCCGAATTCTCGGTCTTGTAAATTTGGATAAATTACTAGAGCAGCCAATGCTACGATAATCCAGGGCCAGGTACGCACTATGTAGTGCATGATATTAAAAATCCAAGCTGCCTTTTCTGCTTCTCCTTCGTTTTTAGCTGCAGCAAATCTTTGTACGAATTCCCCTCCTCCGTCACTGCGTCGCCACGACCACCATTGAATGAAGAGGTAAGCAAAAAAGGTGCTGGCGCTAATGCCTGCAATTTTACTAAATTCAATTAAAGCGCCCCCATCCGTACTAAAAGTTAGGGGGAAGAATGATAAGATATCTTTGTCTGTTACTTGGGGGACTTTTTCTACTAAAGAATGAATTCCGCCTACTTCGTTGAGAGCAAATATCGCTACTATTAGCGCGCCGAGTAAAGCGAGAAAAAATTGAAAGAAATCCGTAGATACTACTCCCCACAAACCAGCTAAACCAGCATAAATTAAGACAAAAATACTTACTCCAATTACAGTTAAAAGCTTGATGTAGTTTGCATCTTCTGGTATGCCAAAATTTTGCCAAATTTCAAGAGCTTCTATTACTTTGACCATTGCTAGCATCGCATAGCCGATCGCAATACAATTGATGGGGACAGCAAAAATAAAAGCTTTTACTCCCCTTAATATTGCTGCCATATCTCCGCCATAGCGAATTTCTGTTAATTCTGCATCGGTTATTACTTCCGATCGCCGCCACATCCGAGCAAAGATATAAACCATAACTAAATGGGAGATCCCAAAATTCCACCACTCCCAGTTACCGGCGATGCCTCTGTTGCCCACTACTCCAGCTATATAAAGGGGAGTGTCGATCGAAAAGGTTGTAGCGGCCATACTGATTCCTGCTAACCACCAAGGCAGCGATCGGCCCGATACAAAAAAATCTACCATACTACTAGCCGCTTTGCGGGATAAATATAATCCCAAACCCATGGTTAAAACCAAGTACAGCAGCACGATCGACCAATCTATTGTTTCCATTAGTTGCGATTTCGATAAAAAGCTCAAATTTTTGCTATAGTTTACAGGCTTTTTTCAAATACCTTTTTGTTTATTTAGTAAAATTTTCTCCTTTTTGATTCATTTATCAGAAACATCTATATTTGTCAAGATGCAAAATCTTATTGAGTAATAAATACAAATTAGCGTTGTTATTTTTACTATTTCTTAATTTGGTAAAAGGTAAAATTCAAATAAATAAAAAAAACATTTAAATTGAGTTAAACGGAAACAAAATATCGCAAAAGACAGACATAAAAAACAGACAGAAATTGAGGAATAAAAAAACAAAAACTTAAAATTAGTTAATGTATATAGAATCATTGCGATCCTATTTTTAAATAGGGGTTTCCAAACTCCCGCGAGGTTTTCATGAACTTAGAAAAAACAAGCAAGCGCAAACGAGGAGTAGTCCTAACAGCAAAAGGCTGGCACAAACTCCAACAGGGAAATATATTGGAATCGAATTGGGGCGATCGCTATAGTTTTGGGGAGTTAAGCGATCGAGCCAATATAGATCGTCGCACGGTGGCAAAAATATTAAGTCGCAAACAAGGAGTCGATCGACGCACCCTCCAAATGTTTTTTGAAGCTTTCAGCCTGGAACTAGAAGAACAAGATTACATCGTACCCAACCAAAATTATACGTCTAGCGAGGCATCACTCTCTAGAAATGAAAGGGTTCCAGATCGATTTCCTTGTGGCCCAGTACCTCTTAATTCTAACTTGTATATCGAACGTCCTCCAGTTGAAAATCTCGCTTACGAAGAAATTCGTCATCCAGGTAGCCTAGTGAGAATCAAAGCCCCCAGACACATGGGAAAAAGCTCTCTAATGCTTCGGACGATCGACGTAGCTGCTAGCATGGACTATCGAACAGTTCAGGTAGATTTCCAGCTAGCAGATGAAGCAGTTTTCGCTAATTCCAATAAATTTCTGCGGTGGTTTTGTTACAATATCGTTCGCCAGCTAGGTATAGAACCTAACTTAGATAATTACTGGGACGAAGAGATTGGCAGTAAAGTAAGTTGCACCGTTTATTTTCAAGAATATTTACTCGAACAAATAGACAGCCCCCTACTACTTGCCTTAAATGAAGTAAATATCATTTTCGAGCACGAAGAAATTTCGCGAGATTTTTTACCGTTATTACGATTCTGGTACGAGCAAGCCAAACTAGACGAAACTTTTCAAAAATTACGTGTAGTCGTAGCTCATTCTACAGAAGTTTACGTTTCATTAAATATAAATCAGTCGCCTTTTAACGTCGGGCTTGCTCTCGATTTACCTGAGTTTAACTTAGAACAGGTTATAGAATTAGCTCTTCGTCACGGTTTAAATTGGGTAGAGGATGCTTCTGAAGCCAAGCAGTTGATGGCAATGGTGGGAGGACATCCATATTTGATTAGACTTGCCCTCTATTACCTTTCAAAACAAGAAACCCTTCTAGAAAGTCTGCTGCAAGAAGCACCCACTCAAAGTGGAATCTATATCCAGCATTTGCGAAGTCAGTCAGCAGCGCTGCAAAAGCAGACCGAATTAGCAGAAGCCTTTCAGCAGGTTATAAAAGCCAAAGAGCCTATCCGTATAGCCCCCATGCTAACTTATAAGTTAGATAGCATGGGATTAGTTAAGATTGTTGGAGATACAGTAGTACCGAGTTGTAGGTTGTATCAGTTGTATTTTGACTAATGAATTACAGATATCAAGTAGGTGGCAGCCTCACAAAAGATGCCTCTAGTTACGTACAACGTCGGGCTGATACAGAACTCTATGAAGCTCTAAAAGCAGGAGAATTTTGTTACGTTCTCAATTCTCGTCAAATGGGAAAGTCCTCCCTGCTGGTGAGAACAAGATATCGACTGCAACAAGAAGGCTTTATCTGCACTACCCTCGATATGACCAGTATCGGCAGTGAAAATATTACTGCAAAACAGTGGTATAAGGGAATATTTGTTGAATTAGGGCGAGGCTTAAAGCTCTTAGGCAAAGTAAATTTAAAAAAATGGTGGCGAGAAGAAGAAGATATATCTTTACTTCAAAGGCTGAATTATTTTATCTCTGAAGTATTATTAGCTAAATTCCCCCAAGATAATATTATTATTTTTATTGATGAAATTGATAGTATTCTTAGTCTAGATTTCTCTGTAGATGACTTTTTTGCTCTGATTAGATTTTGTTACAATCAAAGAGCGATCGAGCCAAAATACAATCGCATAACCTTTGCAATTTTTGGCGTAGCAACCCCATCAGATTTAATTCAAGATAATAGTAGAACACCTTTTAATATTGGCAAAGAAATAGAAATAAAAGGCTTTACTGCTGATGAAGCTAAGCCACTAGCAGAAGGATTGCAATTAAAGCAAGGAAATAAAGAAGAAGTAATAAAACAGATAATCAAGTGGACAAATGGGCAGCCATTTTTAACTCAAAAATTGTGCAATTTACTAATTTATTCAGAGCAAGATGCTGTTAGCGGAAACTTGAGTATTCCTCCAGGAAATGAAGCATTTTGGGTTGAAAGCATAGTTAGAAGCAAAATATTAGAAGATTGGGAATCTCAAGATCGACCAGAGCATTTAAAAACTATTGGGGATAGAATCCTGCGAAATCAGGAGCGATCGGGAAGATTGCTAGGAATATATCAGCAAATGTTGCTAGGAAATAAGATCGACGCAGATGATAGTCGAGAGCAAATTGAGTTGATTCTTTCTGGTTTAACGATTCAAGAAAATGGTTGTCTCAAAGTTAAGAACAAAATTTATGAAGCAGTATTTAACCTTGATTGGGTAACAAAACAATTAAGTTACTTGCGCCCCTATTCTCAATCATTGGATGCCTGGATAGTATCGAAGAAAATAGACGAATCCCGTTTATTAACAGGACGAGCATTAATAGACGCTCAAATTTGGGCGCAGGGTAAAAGTATCGGTGACGCAGATTATCAGTTTTTAGCAGCATCGGTAGAATTCGAGCGACAAGAAATAGAAAAAGCATGGGAAGCAGAAAGAGCCAAAACGATCGAATTACAACTAATTCAACAGCACAAAACTGCTAAACTGCAAAGGTTATTTCTAGGTGCAGTAACAACAACACTCTTGGTAGTTTCAGGGTTGGGTTTGACAACTTTCTGGCAATATCAAAGAGCCGAAGTTGCCAGGAAGGAAGCATTAAATAGCGAGCGAGAGGCAAGAATTAGCGCAATTAAAGCCTTAGTTTCATCTTCATTAAGAAGCTTTGACTCCCATCAAAAGTTGGAAGGACTCATACAAGCTATCAAAGCCAAAAAACAACTGCAAAAGTTAGAGGTTGTTACCCCCAATTTAAAACTTAAGGTTCGATCGGCATTACAAAGAATAATAATTGACGGAGCAGAGGAGTACAATTGCTTATCAGGACATCTTTCTTTAGTCTATAAAGCCGAATTTAGCCCCGACGGAGAGCTAATAGCCTCCTCGTCGGCAGACAAAACAGTTAGAATATGGCGAACTGACGGAACTTTGCTTCATACTCTCACCGATCATAGTGCTGAAGTTCGGGGAATTGTCTGGAGTCCTGACAGCAAGATTTTAGCCACAGCTAGTGAAGATCAAACAGTCAAATTGTGGCGTCGTGACGGCACTTTGCTTCGCAGCCTCAGCGGACATAGTGAAAAGGTTTTCGCAGTTGCATGGAGTCCTGACGGAAAAGCTATTGCTTCTGGTTCTAGGGACGAAACAATTAAGATATGGCAAACTGACGGAACCTTGCTACATAGCTTCGCTGCAGATAGTGGGGACATTAGAGAGCTTGTATGGAGTCCTGATGGAAAGATTATAGCTATAGGTAATGAAGATGAAACTGTCAAGCTATGGCGAATTGACGGAACTTTAATTCATACTCTCACCGGACATAAGGGCAGAGTTAATAGCGTTGCCTGGAGTCCCGACGGAAAATTGATTGCTTCTGCTTCTTCAGACGATAAGGTGAAACTGTGGCGGCGCGATGGCACTTTAGTAGAAACCATAGATGCAGATACTAGTCTTTATGGGGTTGCCTGGAGCCCTGATGCCAAAATGCTCGCCACCTCTGGTGAGGACAAAACAGTCAAATTGTGGAGAACTGACGGAACCTTAGTTCGTAGCTTTGTTGGACATACTGCTAGGGTTTGGGGAGTTGCATTCAGTCCCGACGGGAAAACTCTCGCCTCTGCTTCTGGTGACAATAAAGTTAAATTATGGCGGCTAGAGAATACTTTGCGGAAAACTTTAGTCGGGCATGAAGGTGGGGTTGATGGAGTTGCCTGGAGTCCCGATGGGAAAATGCTTGCCTCGGGTTCTGGAGACGATACCGTGAAACTGTGGCAGCGGGACGGAACTTTGCTAGCTACCTTCACCGGTCATCGGGATGGGGTAAGGGCAGTTGCCTGGAGTCCCGACGGAGAAATAATCTCTTCTGCTTCTTCCGATCTTACTATCAAACTGTGGCATAGAAACGGGCATCTTATAAAAACCCTTACGGGGCATAGTGAAGAAGTTAGAGGGATTGCATTTAGCCCCGACGGACAACTAATAGCTAGCACTTCTGGAGACTATACGGTAAAAATATGGCGACGTAACGGAACTTTACTGAAAACCTTTATCCAGGATAGCGGCAGTATGAGAAAAGTTGCCTGGAGTCCAGACGGGAAAATTATCGCCGCTACTTCTGCTGACGATACAGTAAAATTATTGAAGCGCGACGGAACCTTTATTCGTAACTTCAGCGGGCATCGAGCTGGGGTGAGGGGAGTTGCCTGGAGTCCCGACGGAAAAATTATCGCCTCTGCTAGTCGGGATAGAACAATCGGACTGTGGCGGCGTGACGGAACCTCGATCGCTACCTTGAAGGGTCATAAAGCTAGAGTTTGGGGGGTTGCATTTAGCCCTGACGGGCAGAAAATCGTCTCTACTTCTAGCGACCAAACAGTCAAAGTTTGGGATATAAACGGAAATTTAATCGTAACTCTCACCGGACACACCGATCGAGTTAGGGGGGTTGCATGGAATTCCGACGGGAAAATTATCGCCTCTGGTAGTCATGACGATACCGTCATTCTTTGGAATTTAACCGAGATTCTCAATCTCAACGAACTCGAATATGCTTGCAACTGGGCGCGAGATTATCTTCGTACAAATGCTGAGGTAGAAGATAGCGATCGCCACATTTGCGATTAGATCCATACTTTATCCATATTTACCTTAAGATCCCGCTTAACCTGTATATCGTGTATAGCCAAACACCACAATAATCCTAATAATAAGGGTAACGAGAAGCATCCCTTATTAATACTGAGTTAAACGGTAATTAGATAATTCAGACAGTATAAAGCAGGTAAAGTATATGGATAAAAATAAAGTATTTGCCATATTAATGATGCGTTTCAATGTCGATCCGTATCAAGCTTTCGATCTAGTTGTAGATTGGTTCTCTAAACATCAAGAACAATCTTGGACTGATTTAAAACAACTACTTATCACAGGGAAAATAATTGTAAAAAATAAGATTTTACACGATGTTAGTCCAGTAGAAGTAACAAACTTAGTTAACCAAATGCGCGGTAAAAATGGCTTAAAAATTAAAGACCGATGGCATAAATTCAGGGTTTATCGCAAAAGCTTTGTTGCCTGTCAGGCTGTGACTTGGTTGATAGAAACGCAAAATGTCACTAAAAATGAAGCAATTCAACTAGGACAAATGTTAGTCGATCGCAAGATAATTTATAACGTCAACAAAGCTGCTTTTTTTAGAGATGAATATTCATTTTATTCTTTTTATCAAAATAGAACTCGATCTAGTGTTGCTAATAGTGTAAAACAATGGGGTTTTGGCAAGAAACTTCTCAATGTTTGAGATTTAAAAATTGATTCAAAAACAATTATCTATTTAATTAAAAAAAATGAAACAAACTACTGTGAAAATTCAAGAAGTATTTGAAGGATACGTTAAAACATTCAAGCAAAAAGAATCTACTAAAGACTTTCCGTCATTTCAATCTACCTATGTATCTCATCGATTGAGAAATGAAGAATATTCCAGCAAACTACCCATCTACAAACTGCAACTAGTCCTCAACTACATCGATAACAATCTCGATGGCAATATTGGATTGAGCGAAATTGCCCAACAGATCGGCATGAGTAAGTATTACTTCTGCCGTCTATTTAAAAAATCAATGGGTATTACCCCCTATCAATACGTAATTCAACAGCGAGTATACAAGGCTAAACAGTTGCTTTTACAGCCTGAGATGTCTATTGTCGATATTGCTCTTCAGTGTGGCTTCAACAGCCACAGCCACTTGACTACCTATTTTCGACTGGTAACGGGCATTACACCAAAAGCTTATCGCAAGCAGAATGATATCAAGCCTTCAACCCCAACGCCAACCCTACTGAATAACTTGAAGTCCCCTCGGGTGGGGACTTCTCGCTCACAATCGTTAAATTAATCTTTTCCAGGTCAATTCAGTCTTACTTTTGTCCCAATTCCAGCGTAATAATTGAGCAGATTGACCTGCGGAAATACCTGGGGTGCCAATAGCTTTCCTGGGCGATTCAGTAGCCATAGCAATAGCTTTTTCTAAAGGACAAATTCCCCACTTTACTAAGTTTTTTACCCCTACTAATAAAGGCAATGTCGTCCCCGCTAAAGTTCCATTTAGCAATCTTGCAGTCCCATTTTTTACTTTAATTTCTCTCTTGTCCCAAGGGTAAATACCATCTGGCAATCCTATGGGTGCAAGGGCATCACTGACTAAAAAAATGCCTCGATCGTAGTTACTTCCACTTAAAAGTAATTGTATCATCGTAGGACACACGTGTTCGCCGTCAGCAATTAAACCACAATAAACCTCATTATTAACGATCGCTTCTCCCAATAATCCTGGTTGACGATGATGTAAACTAGGCATGGCATTAAAGGCATGAGTCACCATCGATGCTCCTAGTTTAAAAGCTTTTTGGGCTTCTAAACTATTAGCTAAAGAATGACCGAGGCTAATAGTGATACCGAGAGAATGTAAGTAACAAATAACTTCTCCTGTAGGGTCTAATTCTGGTGCTATTGTGACGATCTTGACGATTTCTTCGCGATCTTTTAAAACCAGTTTGACATTATCAATTGTTAAAGATAATAAATATTCAGCTGGATGTGCGCCGCGCTTTTCGTAATTAAGAAATGGCCCCTCTAAATGAACTCCTAAAATTTTTGCAGTTTGCTTTTTAGGAGATTGAAGATTCATAAAATCAGAAATTACTGAGAGCGATCGGCGTATTTTTTCTACTGAAGTAGTAACAATTGTAGGTAAAAATCCATCAACTCCTTGCTCCCATAAAAACTGACAAATATCCTCAAGTAATGGGTAGTGTTGTGGCTCTAAATCTGGAAAAGCCAAACCCAATCCCCCATTAATCTGTAAATCTATCCCACCTAAAGATATCCAATCCCCGCCCACATCTAAAACTTGTTTCTCGGCAGAAGAATTAGTATTTTTAATTGTAGGTTCTATAGCTTCAATTATTTGTCGATCGTTAATGATAATTTTGCAGAGATTTGAATATCCAGGTAAGCGAGCATTAATGATTTCTAAGCAAGTCATAATTTATGTTTGACCTTTAGACTCGATCGCGTATTATTCAAGAAGTCAGAAGTCAGAAGTCAGAAGTCAGAAGTCAGAATTACCAGTTTACTGGGGGATTGAACCCGCCACTAACTGAAGACCGCTAAAAACTTTAGCGGGGGTCTTAAACCCAATTTCTTCGTCTAGAAATAGAAAGTCAACCAATTAATTTGTTAGTGAAAAAACTTCTGACTTCTGACTTCCTATTTCTGACTTCGAGCCGAAGGCGA
>JASJDA010000353.1 GCA_030065755.1 Prochloraceae cyanobacterium
CTTTCTACAGCAGCTAAAGATCGCATAGTAAAATTCAATTTTAACAAATACAAAAAGTCCTTTGAAACAAGCATGAATCTCGATCTAGAGCGGGATGTTTTTTCCTGGATGGATGGAGAATTTGCTGTTGCAGTTATTCCCACAAATAGAGGATTTTTAGCTGATTACGGGTTAAGTGCAGTGGCAATGTGGACGACTAGTCAGCGATCGAAAGCTGAAGAAACTCTGGAAAAACTAGAAGCAAAAGCAGAATCTTTCAACGATGTCTCGGTAAAAACAAGTACTGTTAATGGAAAAGAAATAACTGAATGGTTAAATGTTCGAGGAGAAAAAGTTTTTTCTTATCGTTGGCTAAACGATAAATATTTCATATTAACTGTTGGCACTCCTCCCGAGCGAACTACAGATATCCAAGCAAACAATTCCATATCAAAAGATAAAACTTTTACTACCATTGCCAATTATTTGCCAGAGACAAATGAAGGTTATTTTTATATCAACAATTTTGACACAATTATAGAAGTACTCGAGCGGGTATTTGAAGACCAGTCCGACTCAGTTACTCCAGAAGCAAGAGAGGCTTTAAGTTCAGTAGAAGCAATTGCTTTAACCACAAGTGTACCTAAACCATTTTTCAGCCAATTAGATATAATTATGTCTTTTAAATCTGCTAATGCAAAGTAAAAAAGGTTTTTAGTAAATTGAGAGTGGAAAGATATCGTTAAATCGTCTTCGCTTAATCGGCTTTAAGTGGTCGGACATAATTAAATGGACATCCATCCCACCCGAAAACCCTTGCCCCGTGCATATGTCTTTATTTTTATAGAGGGACTGCAAAAGGTTCATTTTTATGAAGAGGTGGAAAAGTTCATTTTTATTAGTTGGTTATTTCGCGATCGCACCCACCTCAATCTTTTCGACGAAGTAAAAAGGGCTGAAATCGAATGCCACTAAGATAAGCTGAAACGCTTATGAGCAGGGGAGGCAGGGGTCCTTAGATTGCTATTTTTATAGAGGGAACCCTTTTTCAATAACTTATCTATTGTGACAATTAACTTTACTACTATAGAAGGGTTCCCTCTATAAAAATAAAGACATCCTTCGGGGGGCAAGGGAGATTGGAGATGGAACCCAAGGTTTTGAGGCATTAAGGTTTGCCAGTTTGCCAGCAATACCAGCAGCTCTTTTCTAACTTCATAGAAAAAACTAAACTGTTTAGTCACCACGAGAGAGGACGCAGTTCTCTCCCCCTCCCCTTCTTTCAGACTAAACCGTTTAGTCTGAAAGAAGGGGAGTATGTCGATACGCACTGCGGAGACATACTCCCAACTACTCTTAATTCCAGCCCTTCTAACTTCGTCGAACTCACGTTAGTTTAATTGAGTTAGAAATAGAAAGAGATGATTGCTCTAAAGAATTATTAGAATGGGGCAGCAGAGTGGCAACGTTTAATAGCTCTCCACCCAAGTAGGGAATAGGGGCGAACTTCCCCAATTCTACCTTTCAATGTCTCTTTCTAATTCCATGAAGGGAATAAGCCAGACGACATCATAGGGAGCCAAAGTAAGAGAAAGCTTTTGCTGCTCGGCTATCCAGCCTCTACCTCCCACCAAGTCATACCAGTTGGTTTCTTCAACTTCTAACTGAGCCAGGGGTATCTGAATTTGACAAACTCGATTGGCCACATTGGTTAAAGCCGAATGCCGCTAAGATCTTCGAAAACCCTTCTCTCAACTGACGTTTAGAAAACCGTGATTTTTAATTTTAAACCTAAACGGTTTAGTTTTATAGTTAGGGAAAGTTAATTGGGGTATAATTGAGCTATTCAGCAAGCGATCGAGACGTGACAACTCCTGCCGCGCCTTGCGTGCAAGCAAATTGAGGAATATGAGCTTTTATGTAAACTAAAACGTTTAGTTTTAGCATTAGGGGTGGGAGTTTATTCTAAACTCCCGTTTCAAGTTCAAGCAGATAGAAGTTTTGCTCTCAGAACATGACGAGGTTCTTGCATTAATGGATAAGCTTTTGGACGACGTTTTTTAACTCTAGGTTCGACTCTTTTAGAGCGTTTCTTTGTATAACTATCTGCTACTTTTTCTAACATAGTTTTGTATAATTTTTCTCGACGAGCTTGAGTTTTATTTTCAAGCTTTGGTAGTAAATTTTTCAAATGCTGTCTGGAGGCTTGTAGAGACAGACGCATATGATTACGATTGAATCTAGTACCTGCACGATACATTATGGTTCTGAGCAAATTATAAGCTAATAAATAAGCATAGACTTCTTTTCTCACCATTTCTGGAGTTTTGCAACTTAAAATGTCCATACCTAAAGTGGTTTTTATATGTCTTAAATTGACTTCAGTTTCCCAACGAGCGTCATAAAGTTTTAAAATCTCACTTCCTGGATATTCAATGGCATCTAATAAAGTGGTAACTACAGTTATTTCTTTAGTTCTAAAACCAGGTATACAAATATAACAATGAACCTCTCTTAAAACCAAATCCTCAGGTAAAGAATCAAAATCCTCTTGAGATATATCATCAGGTTTCTGTTTTGGTTTGGTCCAATAAATTAAGCGATCGGGGAGTTCTTTTCTGGTTTTTTTCTTCTTTTTAAATGGTGGATCTACAGTATATTTTGGCTTTTTACTCCCTTGAAGCAATCGAGCTTGGTGTAACCTTACCACTACATCACAACCTTGTTTTATCCACAAACAAATATCTGAATAAGCACAAAAAGCTCTATCCCCTAAAAGAATATCACCTGCTTCTAAATACTTCGTTAATTCACGAGCTAAGTTAATATCATGTGTATTGAAAATATCAATTGCTATTCCCATCACTGCTCCAGTAGCATAACTAAATAAAACCCCGATTTTAGCGAGAGGAAATCCACAACCAACATTATTGTGAACTAACTTGTGGATAAGTCTTCTGGTTCTCAATCGTATCTGGCATTGATACTGTAGAACAGTCAATACTTTTAACAGTGCGACCGTGCCTACAATGAAGTTCATTTTTTATAAAGTACCCCTCTTATAGCTTCTAATTATGTCTCTTCGCAAATAACTTATCGTAAAGGGGTACTTTATAAAAAATAAAAACATCTGTCGCCACAAATGTTTTTTATCTACTATGTTTTCTAGATTTTTTGACGATATATCTAACAGTTTCTTAAATAAAAGTTCTGGCAGATTTTTTCTAGCTTGACAATAAGCACTTGTATTTTGTGATGGGGTTTTTAAATCTTTTTCTGCTAAGTGAGCGATAATTTTACTGACAGCATTTTTGCAACTATGATCGGCATCTAATACTTGAGAAAGAAATGACCATACTATGACAATTGGATTGTATATTCTATTTTTATATTTTAGACCTATGTCAATTAAAACTTGTTCAATTATTGAACTTGGTAATACTTCTTGAAATGGTAACCCAAAGGTTTTTGTAAACTTATGTATCAAAATCTCAACTGGGTGTTTGTCTTTTTTCATCAAATACGTCAATGTAAATTGGACTCAAACCCAGTCATAGCAAATAGTGCAAGCGTTTTTAGTTCGTGGCGATCGCCTATTAACTTAGCGGCATTCGAGTATCGCCAATAGCTTTTGGTAGATTTTCTCTAATTTCTGTAGTTGGTTTCTACGGTCGCGCCGCTACGCGGATCCGGCAAGCCGGATCGCTGCGGTGAACCTCTTATATAACTTGCTTCCCAACTTGCCAAGATATCTTTCTATTTGACCCTGTTTGAGGAGCTATATTGATGATATTTGCAAGGAACGCGGACGGCATCCGCTAACCTAGATAAAAATGGAGAGTTTTGCTTATTCTTTAAGCGATCGCATCCCTTGGTTCGACTGTCTCGAGCGCTTGTCTCTCGTCTCGAGCGCTTTTCTACCGCCTCGAGCGCTTTGCTACTGCCTCGAGCGCCTTTCTACTGCCTCGAGCGCCTTTCTACTGCCTCGAGCGCCTTTCTAACGTCTCGAGCGCGTTTTCTATCGCCCGAGCGCTTTTCTACCGCCTCAATCGCTTTTCTACTGCCTCGATCGCTTCTCAAAATGCTCAGAAAAATATACAAATAATTTTGTTGAGGTACTTACCTCTTACCTCTTACCTCTATACTGGTGAAGTTGGATGGAGGGAGCCTTCACTTTTCGTCAAATTTCACACGCCATCAACCCCCCACATCAATTTGACCCTTCGAGCGGGATTTTTTACACGCCAGCCAAAACCTATGTAGAGCAATAAAATTGCTCTCTCCGAGCTACAAAGACTTAATAATCAACAAAAAAACAAAATATACACGCCATTCACTCGCCACCAAACTATTACTATTAATTTCAGCTTTTTAGACAAGCTGAGTCAGATTTTCATGGGTTTTTGCTGTCTAACTAAACCGTTTAGTATGCTGCCTGTGTGGAGTCTAGTCTAGACTCCAGTTCTTAATCACTTTGCTATTGTGCAAGGAACTCACAAATCAGATAGCGTAGGAATCTGAGACGACTTAGCCAGTATAAGATACTCATAGTTGTAGCTCCTTCTCGATCTTGAAACTTTTCCCTACGCTTACGCTTCAGTTGTTGAATCACTGCATAGGATGGTAGTGTGTTTGCTGTTATGTCTTCGAAATAGTGGAAAACCAACCCAGTCCTTGCTGCTATTGCTTGGTAATCTTTTAGAGAGCAGCTTAAATCAGAATTTCCATGACTGCGAAACACATACCTTTTAGAAACAAGATCCATGATTTGACCCAAAGGTTGTGTGGGACCGCTTAGAACCAAATCAGTCAAGACTAAACGCCCACCTGGACGAAGAACTCGCTTTGCTTCTTGAAAAAAGTTGGAGCGGTTAGAAAAGTGAAGGATAGATTCAATAGCTAAAACAACATCAAAAGATTCATCGTCAAAGGGAAGCTGGCAAGCATCTCCTTCGATAAATTCAACACTGTTAAGAGGTTGAGCAATAACCTGTTGCGACGCGATTTGAAGTTGCCGAGGATCAATGTTTAAACCTACTAACTTAATGGGAGAAAATCGGCTGTTAATGTTGGCTATGGTGCCCCCAAAACCACAACCTACATCCAGAACAGCCATGTTTTTCCTTACCTTAGCGATCTGACAAATTCGACAACAAAGTTCTTCACTTGCTTGTGCAAAATCCTCAATTGAACTGTTTGCTTGCTCAGGGTCAGCCCAATAGCCCGCATGCATATGACGACCAAATGCCAGGATTGAGTCATGATCTGCTTGAGAAAATCTATCGAGGAGTTTGTCAACATAGGGCAGATGAATACCTGATTTAGCCATATATACTCCACATATACTTTGACTTTGACAAATTTACTAATTAGCTTTCCTCAACCCATGAATTATGGGCTCTACCGAACTTCCTTATCTCAATTGTGGGTAGTCCCTACAAATCAATGGAAGTAATTGCAAGCCGTTACAATTACTATGCAATTGTGGGCTGAAATTGAGTAAACTGGTTGCAAAGGTTTGCAACTTGAAGAGTCTAAAAGCTCTGAAACCCCTGATTTTTCCTACCTGCATCAGTTTGTAGGGACTACCAAAAAATCGTTCTCTTTCTTGAGATTGCAGTAGGTAGTTACTATTATTTACTACATAAAATGTGCGTTTTCTAGAATTACGTAGATGCACATTCCCTTATAGCAGATTCGTAAACTAAATAATCTCGATCACATTGGTTCTATCCCGACACGAGCCGAAAATATTTTGATAACTTTATCTTTATTATTTAAATTGGTTATCAAATACCAGGGGATAGATAATTGTTTATTACTACCTAGGAGTAAATTATTCTCTTAAAAGTCTGTTTGAACGATAGAATATATGACTAACAACTTTCTTAATAAGAAATCCTGAAATCTAAAAAAAGTCAGATTTTCTCCTAATTCTTGTTAAAGTTGCCAATTCATTTATTCTATGTTGTAATCTTATCTAAATTAGATAAAACAATCAATAGACATTTAACTTTTCTTCATAGATAATATTGTAAATATACTTAGGCGTGAATGGGGTGTATATGGCTGGCCTGTTTATGGCGTGTGAAATTTACCCAAAAGTAGAAAATCACTCCCTCCAACTTTTGGTGATTTTTCTCTGGAGCCAAACAAGACTATTGTAAAGTGTATAAGATAATTGTAAAGGATCGCGATCGCTTTTTAGAGAGACTTATTTATAACGAACGTTCATTCTGAAGTACCTAACATTGTGAACTTTTCTCAATTGTGGCGTAAGTTTTGACCAGTTTCCTGACAAGTAATAGAAAGGGGCGCTCCGATTTATTAGCTTCCTGCTCAAAATTCTAAGTGTAAATTTTTTCTTAATGAGGGAATTTTTTTTCTCGCTGTTTCGTTAAAAATATAAAGCACTCAATTAACCAATATTTGTAGAATTACAAGAAATCTAATGAACCCAAAAAA
>JASJDA010000067.1 GCA_030065755.1 Prochloraceae cyanobacterium
CTTTTTGGCAAATTCAAGCCTTGCCCAATCGAGTTTACGATCCACTAAATCAGAGATTTTGGTGGTTTAGTTCAATCATAGCACGATAGTTGCAGTGAAAATTCAAGCAAATTTAACCAAGGCTTGGAGACCAATTCTTGTCGATCGAACTACTTGAGGACGTCTTTGATTGTTTTGAACAACTACCGGAGAAAGAGCATTCCATCTAAAATCGAGTTGGAATGATCAAAACCAGAAGAATCAGTGATTATGTAGAGAAAAGTCAGAACAGCAATTAAAAAGAGCGAAAAAATCCTGGGTAGTTTGGTTGTTTTTTTTGGATTCATATTTAAGAAAAGAGGGAAAGGTTTGAATGCCTTTCGCCTCCAAAACATTAAGTCGCAGGCTATACTAGCATTTGAAGTACTAAGAGCTCATATCACGATGAGGTCGTATCAACTTCTACTGGTTCGGAAGAGGTAGATGTTGAACCTTGCTTGTCACCGCAAGCTTGTACCGCAAGGGGAGCGATCGCTGTAAATGCGATCGCGCCTATTAATGCGGCAATTACTTTAGATTTCATGTTTTTTTGGTTCCTCCAGTAACTGTCACTTAACAGTTTGAAGGATGATTCTCACATAAATATGACAATTGGAGGACGGGGAGAGGGGGAGAGGGGGAGACAACTAACCACTAACCACTAACAAACAGTTAGATCGATCGCCAAATTTTGATAGTTTTGTCGCTGCTACCACTAACAAGGGTTTGTCCGTCTGGACTCATAACAAGTGCAAATACCATCGAAGAATGTTCTTTGATAGTGCGTATTTTTTCCCCTGTACTCGTTTCCCATATATCGATCGTATTCTTGCTATTACCGCTAAAAAAAGTTTGTCCGTCGGGACTCATAGCAAGAGAATAAACCCACAAAAAAGAACCTCTAAAGGTCTTAATTGCTTCTTTTGTATCTAGCGACCACTGTTTTATTCCATTGTCACTACCACTATAAATACAATACTAATTAACCTTCTAGTTGACCAATTGTATTTATTCAAAAATCTCGACATAGAACTGCCAGATTTGACCGGACAATTAGAGACACGAGAAATACCTGTTGCGATTTTTAAGTAATCCTAAAATAGCTTCGAGACTTTCTTTTTGATAAATGGTTGGCATTAGAGCTAATAAGCTAGTAAATAAGATTTGAACACACTTGGATAAATCGGGCAATTTTTGCTCTCCAAAACTTGATTTCTACCCTTATAGCCGATTTGTTTCTTGAAGTCTGTTTGTGGTTCGCTTAAATCCTTATTCTTTCGTGGTGGGAGCGCAAGCGCTCCTGCAAGCAGTTCGCTCTGGTGCAAAATGTTAGTTCAGCTAGGGTGGAGGGACTACCCCCGTTTATCCTATATTTTTTAAGGTTTGAGCGATCCAATTACGATTGAAGACCGCTTGATAGATAGGATTGTGAACTTTAAGTTTTCCTTGCTGTTGACAGACTAACCCAGATAACAGTAATTCTGTAGTTTCTTGAGAGCCATTTGCGTCAATTTCTTCTTGCTGTAAAATTTGCTGGTATAGTTCTAATAATTGTCTAGAAAAAGATTGTTTGTTGAGAAGTCGATCGCGTATGGTTCGCAAATGTTGGGGTTCGTCCTGAAATTCCCAATTTTCAACGATCTTTTCTAGTACTAGTTTTTCTATGAACTCTATTTCTTTTCCTTCTGTTATCTTCGTCGAGGATTTGAGAATTAAGTTACACAGTTTTTGAGTTAGAAAGGGTTGACCTCCAGTCCACGTTAATACTGCTTTTAGCAAAGTTTGAGGAGCGGTATATTTTTGTGCTAAGCCCTTTTCTAGTGGTTGTATTTCGTGCAGTTCAAATCCAGAAAGAGGGATCGCACAACCAATATTAAAGGGGGTACGATCTTTATTTTGAATTAAACTAGACGGAGTGGCTACTCCTAATAATACAAAAGTAACCCTTTGATATGTGGGAAAGTCAGCCCGTTGATTGTACAAAGAGCGAATTAAAGCAAAAAAGTCATCCGTATTAAAATTTAAGCTAGAAACACAATCAATTTCATCGATAAAAATAACAATTTTTTCTTTTATTTCTTGAGGTAAAATTTGTTTGATAAATTTACTAAATTTTTGAACTGGGGAAAATTTTTCTAAATTTTCCCACCAAGTTTCGCAGTCAAATTTTTGATCTAGCTGGAATTGATATAACAATTCGTCAATTAAACCAAAATACCATTCCTCTAGAGTGATATTTTCATAGCCAATTGCAGTTAAATCGACAGTAGCACAAGCAAATCCTTCTGTTGTTAATTTATTGGAGATCTGCACGCGCAAGCTCGATTTTCCCATTTGTCGCGCATTGAGTACGTAACAAAAATCTCCTTTTTTTAAAGCATTATATAAATCTCGATCGGCTTGTCTAATGACATAGCTAGGAGAATTGGGTGTTAAACAACCCCCAACTTGATATTGATATAATGGCTCGGATTGTTTATTTCTTAATAGTGCATTTTCAAGAGCAATAGCAGCTTGAGAAGAAATTAATTTTAAGATTTCTAATCGTTCGGCATTAAAGGCTCCAACTGTTAAATTATTTTCTAAATAAATTACTCCAATTAATTGACCTTGTCCCAGCAAAGGTAAGGACAAAATAGATTTTATTTGGTGTTTAATAATATAATCATCTTTGATAAATATTCCTTCAGAACAGGCCTGACTTAAAATAACAGCCTCTCTAGTTCTTTGTACGTAAGTTATCAGGGAAATCGGAAAATGATCGCTATTTTGTAAATTGATATTTGAACAAATTATCGAGGAGTCTTTTCCTTCTGATTTTTCGATAGCTGTCTCAGATTTTATCACCGCTTCAACCAGGTTGTTATCATCTTCATTTAGAATAATTAACCCAGTTTGAGCACCTATATTTTCAATAGTAAATTTGAGAAGAATGTCTAATAATGTTTCTAGTTTAGTTTCTTGAGATAAAGCTTGAGAAGTTTTAATTAAAGTAGCTAAATCTATATCTTCTGAAGTTATTTTATTAGAAGTAGACCCTGATGTCTGGGTAAATTTAACTTTTTCTGTCATTTTTGATTCTTCTCGATAAAATATCTGTGGATACCGTTCTTCGAGGGCTTTGACTTTAGATTGTGCTCCCCATTTTTGGTAACAAAAATAAGCTTCTTTAAGATAAACTTCAAAAAGTTTGTCTTTTTTTTCTGCCCAATAAAACTTGCCTGCTAGTTCGTTTGCTAAGGCTTCTTCTTGAATGAATTCATTTTCTTTAGCTAAGGCTATAGCGAGATCGTAATTTTCGGCTGCTTGAAATTTTTGTCCCAGAATTCGATATTTTTCAGCTTCTACTAAATAATATTTATGTAAATAGTTCATGGGAGCATAATGGGCCCATTTTTTCATTTTTTTCTGGTTGGCATTAACTATTTTCAAAATCTCTTGTTGTTCTGATTTTTTTCCCTCAGTCCAGATTGCCAGTTGACTTAAAGAATAGTAAAAATAGAAGACAGGTATGAGAAGAGTCGAGCGCACGCTATCTAAATATTTTTGGGCTGTAGCTGAATTTTTTAGAGCTTCAGAGAATTGTTCGAATAAATAACATAGAATCAGTTTGTTACAGTACAAATGAAATATTGAACTTTGATGATTTGTTTTGATAAATTGAGGTAACATCACTTTTTCATCAAAACTTTCCCCAATCAATTGAGAGTAGCTGGGAGTTTCTTGAAGTAAGTTTAAGATGACTTGACGATAAATTTTAAGCAAATTAAATGCTGTTACTTGTCGCAGTCGCTCAGTGAGATTAATATAGTCGGTCATTCGCTCACAAAGTTCTGGCAATTCCACTCCGATAAAATAGGAATGGTAGCAGTATATATACACACAATAAGCGGCAAATTCTAGATCTCCGCTTTCTATTCCAAAAGCGTAAGTTTCTAGCAAAGGTTTGAGTCCTTCTCTAATATGTTCTTTCCAATGTCTAATAAAATTATTAAAAACCATCAATATTCTAGCTTTAAGTTCTTTGGCCTTAAGCTTTTCCAATAAATTTAGACCTAGTAGACCAAAGCGATAGCCATTTTCAATATCTCCTAGACCTCCGCAAAGAATTACTGCGTAACTAACATAGCCATATGCAGACATGGGTGAATTGCCGTATTTAACTGACAAATTAACTGCTTTGATAGCCAGCAGTGGGACTAGTTCTGGAACTGAATTATAAGTTGCAGAACCAACAATACCAATGATTTCTAGAGCTGCTAACTTATTTGGCTCATTCATTATCCCTATATTGATTAAATCTTCTGGATTTTTACCAATTAAGGTCAATTTATTTGTCACCAAAGCTAGTAAAATTCTCAACTTACTTGGTTTGTTGGGGAAATTGAATCCTAAGAGTCGTAAAACTTTTAAAGCGATATGGACTGCATCAACTGGTCGTGCTTGAGCTATGGAGGCGAGAATTTTAATTTCATAAGCTTTAACTCGATCTAGTAGGGAGTTAGCTCGTTTTAATATCAGTTCGCTGAACTCAAATTGTTGTTCAAACTGACCGCTTAGATAAGCAGCCTCTGCGGTTTTAGTATGTAGAGTTAAAGTTAAATCGTATTCACTTTGCCAGGAATTTGAAGCTAAAAGTTTTAGACCAATATTGAAATAATTTAAAGCTGTAGAAAAAGCACTAGAATCTCTAGCTTTTTGTCCAGCAATTAAATTTAGGTGAGCCAGTTCATAACAATGTGTTTCCTTGATAATTAAATCTCGTCCGATATTCAAGTGATTGACAATGTCAAAAATTTTTTCTTCTTGTTCTTTTAGGTTGGTAGATTTTAACAGTAGTCGTCCAATTTGGAGATGAATTGAAGTTTTTTTCGGCTCGGGAATTAGAGAATATGCTGCTTCTTGGATACGATCGTGTACAAATTTATATTCAATTTTTCCTTGATTTTCATTATGTGACACCTCTAACTCAATAGATTTGTAAGCATTGCTGAGGGGATATACTAACCCTATTTCGAGCGCTTCTCGCAATAGTAGGGCTGTTTTTTGAATCTCATACTCAGCCACAATTGCTAAGGTTGTGATTTCAAATTGATTGCCCATACAGGCAGCTAGTTGTAAAATTTGTTGTGTTTCCGAGTTTAATTTTTTAATTTCTAAAGACAGTAATTCAACTACATTATCGGTAATATTTTTAGCTTTAATTTCTTCTAAATCCCATTGCCAAATTTTATCTTTATAATCAAAATATAAAAGGTTATCTTTATAGAGTGAATACAAAAATTTATTAGTGAAAAAAGGATTTCCTTCCGTTTTAGCTAAAAGCAATTCCGCTAAAGGTTTAGCTCTGTCTCGCTCGCACCTAAGACTATCTGTAATTAAGTCGGTGAGGTGAGATAATTCTAAAGGCGAAAGTGAAATGCGCTCGACGAGGGTTCCTGCTTTTTCGATTTCATCTATAGCTAACATCAAAGGATGTACTGAATTTACTTCATTATCTCTATATGCTCCAATCAAAAATAAATACTCGATATCCGAGCTAGTTACGATTAGTTGCATTAAACTTAAAGAGGCGCTATCAATCCACTGTAAATCGTCCAAAAATATCGTTAATGGATGTTCTTTTTGGCAAAATACTTTAAGGAACTTTTGCCATAAAAGATTAAAGAGGTTCACTGTTTGTTGAGCGGGTAAAGAAGGTGCTTTTGGTTGTTGACCCAAAATTAATTCTAATTTAGGAATTACATCAATAATTATCTGGGCATTATCACCCAAAAGTTTTAAGATTTTTTCTCGCCATTGCTTTAAAGCATCTTCAGGTTCAACTAATAGATAATCAATTAATTCTTCCCAAGCTTGTCTGAAGGCCATGTAGGGAATATTTCGTTGATATTGCTCAAATTTTCCCTTAATAAAATAACCTTTAGCTTCAGTAATTGGTCTATATATTTCTCCTACTAGTCTTGATTTACCAATTCCAGAATAACCAGAAATCAACATGACTTGACTGGGGTGATTTTCTTGGTTAGATACTTGCTTGAATTTTTTTAATAAACTTTCAACCTCTTTTTCTCGCCCATAAAGTTTTTGAGAAATTTGAAATTTATCGTAAATATCTTGAGTGGCTAACTGAAAATTGTTTATTTCACCTTTCTCTTTTAATTGTTGCCAACAATTTTCTAAGTCTTTTTGAAGTCCCCAGTTACTTTGATATCTATCATCTGGATTTTTCTCGATCAATTTCATGATAATATCTGATAAAATTGAGGGGTTCTTTGCAGAATATTGGTGGGGCGATAAGGGCTTTTCTGCCAGATGAGAGTATAATAATTCTAATAAATCTTCTTTGAAAAAAGGTCGGCGATTTGTTAATAGTTCATAAAAAGTTATTCCCAATGAATAAAAATCAGTGCGATAATCTAATGGTCGATTGATTCTTCCCGTTTGCTCTGGAGAAATATAAGCTAAAGTCCCTTCTAAAATATTTAGATTTTGCAGCTTGGTATTTTCTTTTGGCAGAATTGTCGCCATACCAAAATCAATGATTTTTAATTCTTTGGTGATTGGATTATAAACAATATTAGCTGGATTGATATCTTTGTGAATAATATTAGCTTGATGAATAGCCTTCAAGCCGATAGTTATTTTAATAGCTATGTCTAAAAATTCTTTGACTGTTAAAGAATGCTTTTTGATTAAGATATCTAACGAGGATCCACCAAAGTCCTCGAAAATAATTGCAAAAGTATTTTGATATCTTTTGAAATCGTAAGCTGCGATCGCATTTTTAATTTTTAAATTCTTAGTAATTTCATATTCTTGTTTGTATCTAATCAGTTCTTCTCTACTGGGATATTCTTGTTTGAGAAACTTTAGGATTACAGGTAGATTTGATTGTTCTTTAACTCCTCGATATACCAAAGATTTACTACTTTCATATAATTGCTTGGTAATTTGATATCCATTTAGTTTGATTCTCATTAGGGCTCAAGCTGCGCTACTTTACTGTGTCTACGCAGTATGGGACTGGTCAAGTTTCAGGGCAATGCAGTAATGCCTTTGTGCGATTTGTATCGCCAGTATTTACGAAATCGCCTCGCAACCGAGCGAGATTTAAAAGTAGTAGAAGCTGACAGTGATGCAAAAGCCCTAATAGAACCTGTGTCCAATAATAAACAGAAAACTACACTTAAATATCGAGGAAGAGAAATTCTTAAAGAAAATCAACCTCCATCCTCTTCTGATAGCCACAAACCTCATAAATTGAAGTATCGAGGCCAATATTATTCTAAATAGGGTAGCTCTGGCGTGGCGAGTGAATGGCGTTTAACTATCTCTGAAGAAACACTTCCTGCACGTGCTTATAGGGAAGCGTTTGTAGTTTAATCCAATTTCTGACAAGATAGTTTGTACAGTTAAAGCATCAAGATCATCTATAAGTGTAAAATCTACGCAGGCCATCTTGTAAAGTAAGGAACGTAAATCAAAATTGGGATTGTTGCCTATGGGCTTTTTTCTGCGTTTTCTTTTGCTTGGAGATTGATTAATCCCTGAATTTTATCGATATGTTTAATTTTTTGTTTCAATTAAGTCTATAAATAGACTCGATCTCAGTTCGTAATTGTCACGACTATCTGTAAAAAAATCTACAATTTTAGGTGCGAATGTGGTCAGTAAATTTACGAGTATTCCAAACACAATTTATTTTATTTTATAAAGTCTACACATATATAATTCCCGACAAGATCGATTAAATAACGCTACAGGATTAGCATTTAATAGGGGAAGCAAAAGAGTAACAAACAGCCAACAACCAACAGCAAACAGCAAATAGCTTCCATTAAGGTGCTAATTTGGCTTTTTTAGCTCTATTTTCTCGATACCAAAGAGCAATAGCAGGCATCCATTCTTCAAAATGAACGTAGATTAATTCGCATAACTTTTGTGCTTCTAGTTGAGCGTCTTTTTTCCATCTCAAGTCTAATAAGTGCATCAGAGATCGAGCATTGCAACTCACGATAAAATGCTGTCTAGCATCAAAAGGAATTATACTTCTTGCTTGTTCTTCTGCCATTCCCTCATCGACGTGTTCTTTGTACAATTTACAAGCATCTAAACACCATTTTAAATCTCTTTGACGTTGTTCTTCAGAATAAAAATAACGCTTGCCCTGGCGATTAGTATAATTGCCAACTGGACGAAGATAAAAAACATCTTCTATATCTTTTTTACCTTCGACAACATCAATTATTCTTTGTCCTGTATAGCGAAAAGATTGTACGTCAAACGAAATTCCCACGCGATGGGTGCGGATTTGCTGCATCAAAGAATGAGGAAAATAACCGACATTAAAAGTAATTTGTGGATGTTCGATACAGTTACCAGAAATCATGACTTTGCCGTTGCGACGCACAATTAAGGCACCTGTAGAGACGGTGGCGCAATAGACAAAACCGTTGTAAAATTCAAGCGATTCTGTATGAGAAGGCGATCGCTGACAATTAACCTCTACGATCGAATCGCTTGAATCGCAAAGCTCGAGATAGTAGTCTTTTTTATGTTTGTTGTTGTCTTTGCAGACGATTCCAGAGAGATTATTTAAATGTAAAATACTTTGAATTTGGTCTAATAATTTGACAGAAGTATTAGTATAGCGGTAATTTTCTTGAAGAATATTCTTACTGCTGTTTTTCAGTCCTTCCAATAAACCTTCTACTTCCAGAGTCGAAAGTGTTAGATAACCATTTGGCAAACATTTTTCCTCACTTGAAACTTCGTAACATTTTTCTAGAAACCACTTGCCAATTCCAGGGAGATTAATTGTATATATATCTTCAGCATTTTGTTCGACAGGAATGCTGAGAGAATAGAGAAAATCAATTTGTCTTTTTAATCTCAGTTTAAAACTAATTCGATCGGCAGATCGCGGTTTTATGGCGTCGCTAACAAAAAAGCCGACTAATTTAGCAAAATTTGTTTTTTCAATATGCCAAGGATTGTGCCATGAGGTGCGATCGCTTGATGCTAAAAAACCCGATCTTAAATATCTTCTCGGTTTATTAACCGCCTCAGCAGCATACTCAAAATAAGGATCTGTCCAAGATCCATCTTGAGTGGGACTCTCTACTACCATTCTGTGGTCTAAGGTCACTGCTGTATCGAGTTGTTTTCCGAGGAGGCGATATATTTGACCTGTATGTTGGTATTTTTGTAGGGCGATCGGCACTTCAAATTGGATCTGTCGAGTATTTAGATCGAAAGCAGCCAAATTATGCCATTCTCGGACTTTTGACCATTTTACCCAACCCAGAGAAGTTAAAACTTCAGTTTTCTCATCGTAGCAACCGTAGTGTCCTTTATTTCCGGCTAATAAATGCTTGACTATTAACTCTCCTGCTTTTTCTTCAACGGGAAAGCGATCGCGCCTATCCCAGACAAAATTTTCCGAATAATCCTGGTGCATCGCCGTCCAAACAACTTGTTGGGGGTTATTCGTTTTTGCTATTACTTCGACGCGAAATTTATCCATTGATTAGTCAAAAGTTAAAGGGAACGGGGAATAGGGAATAGGGAATAGGGAATAGGGAATAGTTTCCCCCTGTTGCCTGTTCCTTCCGTCAGATAATAACTATCTTGTGGCGTGGATGTAAAATAGAGGGGCGATCGTAACGATTTTTTTAACCTGCTTGTTGTTGTTGCCTTGCCACGAATAGCTTATAGAAGCAGCTGAGGTTTCTATTGTGTCAAATTATGAATATTATAGTAAGAAGGACTTACCCAATTCCTATGGATGTAGTTCAAAAATTCAGAAGTCAGAAGTCAGAAGTCAGAAGGAGGAAGTATTTTTTTAGTTGGGGATTGTAATCGCCAACTAAAAATATGCCGCTAAACATAATTAAGCTATGGGGTCTTAAACCCACAGCTCGAACTAAAAAATAAAATGTCTAAAGTCAAAAGTTAAAAATATTTAACTTCTGACTTCTGACTTCACACTTCTGACTTCGAGCGAAGCGATTTTATCGCGATCGCGATCTCGAAGAGATCCCCTAGGCGGTGCGCTCCTTGTCAAGATGTTCGACCAAACTTCTCTACTCTGTACGATCGAATTACTTACTCAACCAGTCATCTCAATCTCTAACCTTTGTAAGACATCACTATGAAACTCTGGAAAAATATTTGGAATTCTCCCAACATTGATATTGAGATTAATTGGAATGATGGAGTTTTAGATGGTCGAGAGGCGGGGAAACAAGTCTTAAAACTAGCAAGAGCATTATATGAGAATCAAAGCGATACCGAATTAGGTTCTCAGATTGGAAAGATTTCTTCACTACTAGACGTACTAAACTTACCCCTAGTTGAAGTCGCAACAGCCTCATTCCCTTTTGTTTTTTTAGCCACAAAAATATTAAATTTAATTAAAGAGAAAACTAAACAAGATCCCACTTTAGAAACCTGTCTTATACTGACTACTCAAGCAGCATATTTAGAAAGTCTGCGGCAATTTCTCCAACAACATCCACGAATAAAAGAGAAATTAAACGATACTTCTGCATCAAAAGCAGTTGCCCACGAGATTAAAAAACTGGGAGAGAGTCCCCGATTAGGCAGTCAACAGATTGAATTAGAAGTTGAAGAAGCAGAAAATACTTTGATGTGCTTCCATCAATCTAAATTAGCTAAAGTTTTTAATCAAATACTTTTAGCTCGCTTACAAGATTCAGGGATTGAGTTCGAGCAGGCAAAAACTTTAACAGATCGCATTTGTCGCAGCACTCATCGCCACATGGAGCGAACTTTTATTGAAGTAAAAGAGGCTATTCCTCGTTTGACAGCAATTTATGGGGATAGATGGCAAAAAGATTTAGAAACTTATTTAGTTATTGATACTTATTTACAGGAGGTAATTGCTAAGAAACCTTGGGAATATTTTCTCCACGAAGATTTCACCTATAATAATATATACGTTCCACTGGAAGTAAAACCAGTTAGAAAAGACGGTAAATCAAATTATTATTCCAAAAGCCAAGATATTGAAACTTGGGCAAAAAAAACACTTTTAAATGAGAGAAAACAAGGAAGAATACTACTAATTCAAGCTGGCGCTGGCATGGGAAAAAGTGTCTTTTGTCGTATATTTGCTGATTGGGTACGACGACAATTAGCTCCAATTTGGACGCCGATCGTTATTTCTCTCAAGGATGTAAAAGATTTAAAGCCTGATTTTGAGAAAATCTTAGATAATACTTTGGGTTGGAATTTTGCTAATGGTAGTAGTGGTTGGTTAAAAAATTCGAATACTCGTTTTTTGTTTTTATTAGATGGGTTTGACGAACTGATACTAGCAAAAAAAGCGAGCAGCGATCTGAAATTGTTTTTGCAAAAGATAGCATTATTTCAGAAGCAATGCCAAAAAAATAGCGAATTAGGTCATCGGGTATTAATTACGGGTAAACCTTTAAGTCTGTATGGCATTGAAAGGTTAATGCCGAACAACATAGATCGAGTAGAAATTATCCCGATGAGTGAGGGGATTCAAAAAAAATGGTTCAATAGGTGGGAAACAATAGTAAATACAGAACCACATATGAGTGAAACTCAATCGAATAATTTACAGAATGTATTGCAAGATCCGCGCTGTCCAGAAAAACTTAAAATCTTAGCCAAGGAACCTTTATCATTACATTTGCTGTCACTACTAAACGAAGACAATCAATTGAATGTAGAAATATTTGCTAACCTAAGCATGGCAGCAACTAAAACAATACTCTACGAAAAAGCCGTCGATTGGTTACTGAAGAAACAAATCTTTGAATCTGGCACGAGCTTAAATATTAAGATTGGAGATATAGAAGATTTGCGAAGTATTATGGGCGAAGCTGGATTGTGCGCAGTACAATCAGGAAGACAATATGCTCCTCTCTTCGCGATCTTCGATCGCCTAAAAGAAAAAAATGATGAGGTAGCTAGGGCGTTAATTAGTCGAGTCTATCAACAATCTCAAGAAACAGCTTTCAACAATCCCCTCTTCACTTTGCACCACAATAAAGTAGGTGGTGTCGATCGCGCGCTAGAATTTTCTCACAATAGTTTCGGCGAATTTTTCTGTGCGGAAAGCATGGCAAAAATTATACAAAAGTGGGCCGATCGAACTGGACAACAAGGCGAAAATTATCTCATCTCTACCGAAAGATTAGAGTGGCAGATTTACGATATCTTTGGCTACAACATCTTAAATCCCGATCTCGTTCAATATTTAATAGGTTTGCTCGAAAAAAATGAGGTCGATCTACTTATTTTATTTGAGAGGCTTCATGAATTTTATTTGCGCTGGAGTGAAGGAGTTTATATTGAAGTAACCCAAGACACTCTTCCTCAAAGAAAAGCGAGACAATTACAAAAACAAAAAATATCGAGAGGACAGCGAGAAGTTGATATTTATGCCGGACTAAATATTTTTATTTTTCTGCTAGAGTTACACCGTTACGCTCAGTCTAGAAAAGATTTAAAAAACAAAATTATCTTTTATATCTGCGGTCAACCAGACACTGAAGACTTTGACAAAACTCGATTACTTCGGATCGCGACCTACAGTTATTCTCTAGAAGCTTTTGCTTTCAATCAAAGACTCGGAAGATTCTTCCGAGGAGCAAATCTCACCGACGCGACCTTGACAGGTTTGGATCTCAAAGGTCTAGATTTGAGTGATTCTGTCTTGAAAAGTGCGGATTTGAGAATAGCAGACCTCAGAGGTGTCAACTTTAGAGGTGCTAAGTTGAAAGAGGTAGATCTCAACAGTGCAGTTCTCCGAAATGCTAATCTCAGCCTTACAGAAATAAATGGTTCTAATCTCAGCAGCGCCGACCTCAGAGGCGCAAATCTCAGTGGCGCACTTCTGATTAGCATGGATCTTAGCGAGGCTGACCTCAGTGGCGCAGATCTCAGCGGTGCAATGCTAAGAGATGTAGACCTCAGCGGTGCAGATCTCAGTGGTGTAGACCTGCGAGAAACAGACCTCAAAGAGATCGAACAGGATAGCGAGACAAAATGGACTAATGCTATTGGTGTAAAAACTGTCAATGGGAAACCAGTTATTAACTAAGGCGATCGCTTCAAAAAAATGTTGAAGTTATGAAATTAGAAAAAAACAACAGGTAACTCGACGTTTGCTATTTACTAAATCTACTCTTTTAATTCAACTGTAAATTGAATTAGATGTTCTTTGCCAAATTCAAGTAGATCTCCATCATTTAAGGGATAAGGTTCTTCTGGTTTTAGGACTTGACCATTTAAACTAGTCGTGTTTGTACTGTTATCGTCAACAAGCACGTAACTATTAAAATCAGAATTCCAAAAAATATAAGCATGAGAACGAGAAATCCTTTGAGAGTTCGGTATATCCGTCAAGTCTATTTCTGGTTGAGAAGAAATCCTTCCACCTCTCCTACCTAAATAAACTTTATTAGAAGCTCGATCGGCAGATTCATTTGCCTCGTGTATAGTAAATCTTTTACCAGAACTATGAATAATAATCAAACCAGGTTGATAATTTAGCCGATCGGGTACTCCTTCAATTAAAGTACTCTCTCCAACTTTTCGAGGTGCTCGAGGCTGGATTTTAGTTGCGCTCAACAAATCTTCAACATTTGGATCTCTTTTGACCAGATTGTATAAAGCAAGGTGCAATTGATAGGGATTTCCGCCTACTTTAGTTATTAGTCGAGTGCTTTCAAACTCGTTCCAATTGAGTCCGTATCGGTTTGCAAACTCTATTACTTGTTCGGATCTAAATTCTGGTAAATTAATACCAAGTCCTATATTAAATGGGGAACTTTCCTTATTAATAGGAAGAAAGTCTCCAGTATGAACTAAAACTAAGCGCAGCTTGTTCCACAGGTCAATATTTTTGGCTTTTTCGTACCAAGCTCGCAAGAGAAGAAAAAACTCATTAGCTACTTTTGGATGGTCAAAAAGAGAATCTAATCCATCTAAAGCTAGTACTAAAGGTTGTGAGATTTGCTCTAATAAATATTTTTCAAAATATTGATTGCAATTTGCTGTGCTGCCAAAACTATCTTTCCAATATTCTTCGACGCGATCGCTCAATTGCAGTTGCAAGCCAATATTGCAGCACAACCATTGCAACAATTTATTTAAGCAACAGAGAATTTCCCTATCGATCGCCTGAAAATTTAAATATACTTTCTGATATCCGAGATCCCCAGCACGATCGAGAATTCTCATCGTCAAGGAGGTTTTTCCCATTTTTGGGGGGGCTTTGATTCTAATTAGGGCTCCTGGCTCTGCAATCCGTTGATAACAAAAAGATTCTATGGGAGGTCTTTCTATATAAAAATTAGAGCCGATCTTGACCGCTCCACCTGGTAACTCTAATTCTTGTAGCCGATCGGCAATCTTACTAATTTCTGAGATTGTAGGTCCCGATCTCCTGTCATATCTAATTGCCTCTTTGTTCGATTTTAATTTTCTTTCTATTGCAGCTCTAAATGTCTTCTTGGTTACTTTTTCTCCCAAGGTTTGAGTGATTAGGTCCCATAAAGCTGAACCCGTCATTTTGGCATGAACTTCAGAGCAGTAACAATTTTGGGCAATTCGATCGTACTTCTCTCCCGACCAAGCACCCGTAAATACAGCTTTTTGTAGAGTATTTAAGTGTTTCCCTGTTTTCGTAAAGACTAAATTGTCTGTGAAGGCTAATGCGTCTTCTACATTCATTCCTAAAAGATATTATATTATTTTTCACATATATCACTTTAACCGCCTGCGGGGGAAGGCGTCATGTCACAAGGGAGAGGGCAGAAGATTAGATTATATTAGGAATAAAGCCTTTTGTCTGACCCTATGGGTGGGTTTAAGCCTTCACGGTAATAATGCATAATTTTGCCCATAGTCTCATATTACTATATTTAAATAAGATTTATAAAAATCTGAGTTTATAGCTATTATTTCCCTAATTTATTTTTAGCTTAGATATTCTTTTTTAAACAAATAGGCAATACAGATAAAAATATGAGAAAACCTATAGCCACGAAAAAAGGTAAAATATCGCCTTCTCGCAAAGCTCGATCTCCAGTCACTCCCAGCCAAGTATAAGCTAAGGTGCCAGGAATAATTCCCAAAAAGGTAGCAAGAATGTAGGGTATCCAGTGAACGGGAGTAAGTGCAAATAGATAATTCTCTAGATTAAAAGGAGAAAGAGGAATTAAACGAATTATAAAGACAAAAGTAAAAGGTTTGTTGACAACTGCTCGATCGAATTTGGCTAAAGTTTTATTTTTGCCAAACTTTCGTTTAGTATAATTTCGCAACAGATAACGTGCCGTCCAAAATGCTCCCAAGGCTCCTAAAGTCGCCCCAATTACTGACCAAATAGTTCCCCAGAAAAGACCGAAAACTATACCACCGGCAATGACTAAAATTGTCCCAGGAATGCCGAGGATCGTCAAAACTACAAACAAGAGAACGTAAAGGATAACTTGACAACAAGGATCGGTTAAAACTTGCTGTAGTAAGAAATCTCTATCTAACAGAAATTTTAGAGGACCAATAGTAATAAGAAATACTAGGGAAAACAACGCTGTCGCCAGGCACAAACGGGGATTTTTACCCCACTTTACTAACTTTTTTAATCCCCTATAAAATCTCAATTTACCTTGCTTTTTATTGACCTTTAATCTCAGGGGTAACTTGGCTTTCATTTTTCATCTAGCTATCCAAGGCTTTGGTAATAATTTTGGTGCCGATACTTTTACCATTATAGTGGCAGTAAACCAATAATTCTAATTGCCTGTTTTATAGTAGAATTTGTCGATCGTTTTCTGGTATTGAGAAGGTTTCAAAGACAATATTTTTATACCAAAGAACCGCCACAGCTAGAACCACTTCCAGCAGTACAACCGTAGCAATAGGCTGCGGTTTTTACCTCCTCGATCGAGTCGAGATTTTCTATCTCTAATAGTTTGGCAACTGTTAATTTTTTGGCATTTAATGTAGTTGCAGGTAGATTTTCCATCTGGTTAAAATCGCAATCATAAACATTGCCCAGATAGTCGATCGACAGTTGATTTCTACACATTAAATTGGGAACAGTCGAGCTATTATAATTAGACTCTAGAAACTTGAGATATGGGTAATAGAGGTGTTTGTATTCCAGATATTGTTTGGTTCTGCCGATCGGCAAGTTGGTAATAGTAAATAAATGGTTAAACTCAATGTCAAATTTTTCTTTTAAGAACTTTTTATAGTCTCGTTCTAGTTCGACTTGATTGGGGGTAAGAGAAAAGTTTTCCTCTTTATTAGGTACGGTCGGATTATAAACTAAGTCTAGAGTTAAATTAGGTTTTTTGCCATAACCAAGCTGATTTAACTTTTCTATGGCCGCGATCGAAGCACGATAAACACCCCTACCTCTTTGTTTGTCTACATTGTCTTCTAAATAACAGGGCAGAGATGCCACAATTTTTAGTTTATTTTTGGCGAAATATTCTGGTAAATCTTCAAATCCAGGCTCGAAAAAAATAGTTAAGTTAGACCTGACAATAACATCCATTCCAGCTTTTCTAGCCGCTTCAGCTATAGGTTTAAAACCATAATTCATTTCTGGTGCGCCGCCAGTCAAATCTACGGTTTGAATTTGAGGAAAGCGAGCGATTAGTTCAATCAATTGCTGGCAAACTTCTGGAGATAATTCTTCAGTGCGTTTCGGACTTGCTTCTACGTGACAGTGACTGCAAGCCAGATTGCAACGCCTGCCTAAATTGATTTGTAAAACTGTTATTTTCTGCTTCGTTAAAGGTGCTTCTATTTTTTTTTCAAAAGGTGTTATTGTCAGACTTTCAACCATTACTAAATCCTGTAAAAAACATTCTCTTTAATTTTGGTTAGTGGTTAGCAGTCAGTAGCTAATTCAGACTACCAACTACCAGCTACCAACTAACAACACTCTCCTGGACTACAGCAGGAATTATCGTCGTTACTAGCAGTCAATCGATAATTTAAACCTTTTGTTTCCTGTGGATGTCTGATTGCTTTATTCTTGCAGTTATATTCTTTTGCTTGCTCGGTGGGAATTTCTTCATAAGGCGGCACGGCAATGATATTTTGAGCGTAGGGGCCGTCGGGATTAGTTAAGATTTGGTAGGTTTTATCGCACACTGCCATCCTTTCTCCTCGGCAAAGCACGTGACCGTCGTCGTCTTCTACTTTTTTCCAGGGACCTTTATAGATAATAGCTTGCTTGCGTTCCCAACAAGGCCCGTATTTACCTTTGAAAGCACGCACGGTCATCGATCGAAATTCAATCCCGTCTACTACTTGCCAAGGTTTTTCTTCTCGCTTGAGAATTTCAATGCCGTAGAAACCTGCTTCCTCAAACATGTTAAGAAAACGGTCTTCTCGAAATGCACCAGCAATACAACCACTCCAGAGATCGGGATTGTTGAGAATTTCTGGAGTCGGATCTTCATCGCAAACTATATCAGATATTATCGCCCTTCCACCTCGATTGAGAACGCGGTATATCTCTTGAAATAGCTGCTGTTTGTCTTGAGGTCGAACTAAGTTGAGGACGCAGTTAGAGATAACTGCATCGACGCTATTATCGGCAATGAGGGGGTGTTTGGTACGCAATCGATCGCATTCTGCATCAAAAGCACTCAATTGTTCTATTGAGTTAATGGGATTTTCCTTTAACCACGCTTGTGTCCGTTCTAAATCCAATTTCAAATCTTGAATTTTACCCTTGACAAATTGGGTATTATAATATCCAACCTGAGAAGCAATTTCTTGTTGATATTTCCTTGCTAGGTTCAACATTTCATCGTTAAAATCAACGCCGATGACTTTACCTGTTGCACCTACTTTTTGAGCCAAAATGTAGCAATTTTTCCCCGCACCCGAACCTAAATCTACTATGGTGTCTCCAGCGCTAACGTAGCGGGTAGGATCGCCGCAACCGTAGTCTTTTTCGATAATTTCTTGGGGCAAAATCTTGATGTAGCGATCGTCGTATTCCGTAGGACAGCACAAACTAGGCTGCTGCTGTCTAGCACCAGCTTGATATCTCTCTAAAACTTCGCTTTCGATATCGTAGCTTACTCCGACAGATGAATTTATTTGTTTTTGGGTAGGAGCAATTTCGGTCACAGATGATTTTCCTTTTTTTCTCTATTTAAGTTAAGTACGCTAACAATAGTTTGACATTCGCCTGGCAAACAGATGAATTTAATAAGAGTAACTCGGATACAGTTGCCGCCAAATTCTTCTCAAGTCACATTTTCTTACAAATTCAAATTTTTTGCTCTGGCTTAACGTTCGGACAAGGATGAGAAAATTTCTTGTCATTGACTATAATTTTATTTAACCCACAGGAGATGAATTTTTGCTGAGAACTAGCTTGAAATTTGCCAAGTCATACTCGTAATATTGTCGAGCGAGCCTCAGTGGAAGTATTATAAGAAGTTAAATAATATTAAGATAGATAAATTTAGTAAAAAAAAAATAAGATATTTGAATAACAGTAAAATAAAAAATAAGGTTATTTAACTATGGCGGTTCGTCAAGATAATTTATGGGAACTTTTCTTGAGTCCGATCGTGCGCTCGTTTATCGATGAAGAGAAGCTGGCAAAATTCTACCACAGTATCGATTGGGAAAAGGAAAGCGATCGCTTCCGACAACCAAATTTAATCTATCCTCACTACTACAAATCTCAGAATTTTCACGGTATCGAAGGCGGAGGCGGCTATTTGAACCCAGGCGCCTCCGTTACTTACGATCCCATTACTCAGTATGCTATCCCACCTAATGAAACTTGGGTGCGTCAAGCATTAATTGATGCTATTGGCGGACAACCGCGCACAATTCTCGACCTAGGTTGTGGTACGGGTTCGACAACACTAATATTAAAACAAGCATTTCCCCAAGCCCAAGTCACGGGACTGGATTTGTCACCCTATATGCTATTTATGGCAGACTATAAAGCTAAAGGAGCTGGGTTAGATATTGAGTGGCGACACGGTTTAGCAGAAGCAACAAGCTTACCACAAGCTTCTTTTGACCTAGTAACTGCTTCATTATTGTTTCACGAAACCCCTCCGTCAATCTCCGAAGCCATCTTAAAAGAATGTTTCCGCTTACTGGTACCAGGAGGACAGGTAATTATCCTCGATGGCAATCAAAAAACTATTCGCTATGCGGAGTGGCTGACCAATATTTTTGAAGAACCATATTTAAAAGACTATGCAGCAGGAAGTGTAGACGCTTGGATGGGGTCAGCAGGTTTTGAAGCGGTGCGTACAGAAGATGTATGGATGGTGCATCAGATAACCCGAGGAATTAAACCATTACCCGTGCAAAAAAGTCACACAACTAATACTCTAGAAGAGGATATGAACGAATTAGAAAATCCTGCATTTGCGTATTAGATTGACTTAATGAGTTTAAAAGCTATTTTATTTGATTTCAACGGAGTTATTATCAATGACGAACCAATTCATCAGGAATTGATTAATGAAATTCTGATTCAGGAAAATCTCCGTCCTGATGAATTAGAGTATCAACAATTGTGTCTCGGTCGAAGCGATCGCGCTTGTCTTAGCGATATTCTCTCTAATCGCAGTCGCTTAGTGAAAGAAAATTATCTAGATAGGTTAATTCAGTCTAAAACGCAAGCTTACCGACAAAGACTACAACAACTAGAAACTTTGCCCATTTATCCAGATATTGAGGATTTAATGGCCAAAATCCAGATGCAAGGGCTGGCGATCGCAGTGGTAACAGGAGCGCTAAAACAAGAAGTAGAATTGGTACTCGATCGCGCTGTTTTGAGACAGTACGTTAATGTTATCGTTGCTGGAGACGAAACCCAAGCAAGTAAGCCACAACCAGATGGATATCTTTTAGCTGTAGAACGTCTCAATCGCCAAAATACAACCCTAAAACTACAACCGTCAGATTGTCTGGCGATCGAAGATACTCCAGCAGGCATTCAAGCAGCAAAAAATGCTCGAATACAAGTAGTTGGCGTAGCTAATACTTATCCCCTTCACCTGCTTCAACGCAAAGCAGATTGGGTTGTAGATTATCTTAACGAATTAGATTTAGACAGAGTCAAACAAATCTTCGCTCAAGCAGCATAAGCTGTTTGCTATTTGTTTCTCCCCCTCTCCCACTCCCCCAATCTCCCCCTCTACCCTGCTACAGTATGTTACAATTAAACCCGATCGTTCGAGGGGAATTAGCTCAGCTGGTAGAGTGCTGCGATCGCACCGCAGAGGTCAGGGGTTCGAATCCCCTATTCTCCATTTCAAGTCGAAAAAAATTTAGATAAGCAGCAAGAAAACCCTGTCTAAAATTTATTATTTAGTCATGGGATCGATTGCTACAATTAATATCAGCTGAAAGCAGCATTAATTAATAATATTTAATAGTACTAAAGGGAATATGGTGCCATAATCAAAGTGTAAACACCTAGACTATAAAGACAAAACTTTTCTCTAAACCTCTATTTTAAACCCTTTATCTCTCCAGGTGAGGCGATCGGAGTTGAAGTTTAAAGATATTAATTCCCTTCGCAAAATTTTAGGGTTGAAAAAACGAATTATTTTTGTTGAGACCGCTCTACTTTTCTTAACACAATTTGATTCACTGTCTTCCTTAAGAGCAGGGGGTTGTCCTATAGATTTGGAGCAGGATTTAAACACCCATACCCCAAATCATCATGTTTCCACGAACGCAGAAGCTCCTTCTACGAAAAGTATAAAATAACACTTCCAAAAAAAGTAGAAGCTGTGTAAAAAGTGTTGTTATCTTTTTCCACAATTAATCTCCAAAGTTCATTAACATTCCCGTAGTGTTGACCTAGGAAATAGTTATTCCTTTGAAAGCACTGTGAATTCATACTGGTCAGGAGCTTGTTACAAGGAATTATTGAATCTCGTGGCAAGCCATCTCGATTGTCACTTGTTATTTCTTACTCCCTGCCGCCTGCCCCCTGCCCGCCCCGAAGCGGCTTGGTCAAATTAATTAATCAGTGAGATCCCACTAGTATTTAAAAGGGTTAATATTATGGCTGTCATAAACGGTACTCCAGGCAATGATTTTTTAGTTGGAACTGGAGCTGACGATCGGATAAATGGTTTAGCTGGCAACGATGTTCTCCTCGGGCAAAACGGAAATGATTTTCTTCGTGGAGAAGAGGGCGACGATCTACTCCGTGGTGGAAATGGTAATGATATACTCAGCGGTGGAACTGGCAACGATACTATTGAGGGTGGATCGGGCTCAGACGAAATCGTGGAAATAGCAAATACAAACTTCATCCTAAACGATTCTCAACTTATAGGGTTAGGTATTGATGCTATTAGTAGCATTGAAAAAGCTACACTTATCGGCGGCGATCTTGCTAATACCATCAATGCCTTTGGTTTTAGTGGTTCGGTAATTCTTGATGGGCAAGCAGGCAACGATATTTTAGTTGGAGGAAGAAACGATGATATTCTCACCGGAGGAGTTGGTAATGACACTCTAAGAGGCGGAGATGGCTCTGACTCCCTGAGCGGAGGAACAGGTATCGATCGAGTTGTAGAAACAGGTTCTAGGTTCACTTTTAGCTTCACTTTGACCAATAATCGACTGACAGGATTAGGCACGGATACCATAAGTGGTATTGAGGAGGTTCAATTAACTGGAGGTAGGTTTGGCAACAACCTCGATGCTTCTCGGTTCACTCTGGGTGATGTCACTCTTAAAGGAGAAGGTGGTGATGATTTTCTAAGTGGGGGAACTGGCGATGATAGCCTCGATGGGGGTACGGGAAACGATACAGCTAGTTATACTCGTGCTAGTTCAGCAGTGGCTGTCAATTTAGCTGCTGTTAACCCAATAGTAAATATTGTTGGAACTACCCAAAAAGATACTCTTAATAGCATCGAGGGTATAATTGGCTCAAGTTTCAATGATTCTTTGTTTGGCAACAACTTTAATAATACCCTCGATGGCGGTAATGGCGATGACAGTCTGGTTGGAGTTGTAGGCGACGATCGTCTTAACGGTGATGATGGAAATGATAGTCTTGATGGTGGTGATGGGGATGATACTCTCCGAGGTGGTGATGGAGATGATAGTCTGGTTGGAGATTTAAAAGACGATTTCCTCGCAGGTGGTAATGATAATGATACTCTCCGAGGTGGTGATGGAAAAGATACTCTCGAAGGCGATCGAGGTAATGATATTCTTGTTGGAGATTTAGGAGACGATTTCCTCGAAGGCGATGAAGGTAATGATACTCTCCAAGGTGGTGCGGGCAATGATACTATTAATTACCGTAATGCTAGAGGAGCAGTAAATCTCAACTTAAGTTTAGCTAGCCCAATAGCAATTATCACAAGAAAGCAAAATAATACGATTATCGAGATAGAGCGAGATACTGTTAGTGACATTGAAAATGTAATTGGCTCATTCAATGACGATCGTTTAATTGGTACCAATAGCGATAATAGTTTGGAGGGTTATTATGGTGACGATACCTTGAGTGGTGGTAATGGTAATGATACCCTCGATGGCGGTCAAGGCAAAGATCTTATTTTTGGCGGTGTTGGTAATGACAACCTCAAAAGTGGTTTTGGATTTAATGATAACAATACTCTTGCTGGCGGTGCTGGTAATGATACTTTAACGAGTGAAAGCAGTGGTGACGATCTTCTTGTTGGCGGTTTTGGCAGGGATATTCTTAAAGTTGAAAGAGGAGGTCAAAATCGTTTATGGGGTCAAGAGGATAATGATTTTTTGATTGGCGGATTTAATAATGACACTCTTATTGGTGGAGATGGTAACGATACTCTCAATGGCGATCGGGGCAACGATATTCTCTCCGGTGGACTAGGCAATGACGTTATGTTTGGCAGAGATGGTAATGACACTCTTAGCGGCAGCAATGGCAATGACGTTATGTCTGGCGAAGATGGTAATGACACTCTCAGCGGTGGTAATAATAACGATCGAATTTTTGGAGGCAACGGCAATGATAACCTTAACGGCAATAATGGCAACGATGTTATATCTGGTGGCAATAACAACGATATACTAAGAGGTGGTTTAGGCAACGATGTTCTTGTAGGCGATAAGAACAACGATGTCCTCTTTGGAGAATCTGGAAATGACGTTTTAAGTGGCGGTTCCGGCAATGACACGCTCTTTGGCGGTAAAGAAGCTGATACTTTCGTCTTTAGACACACCTTTGACGGTTCTTTTCAATATAATAGGTATACTGACATTGTTCGAGATTTTCAAAGAGAAAATGACAAAATTTCTGTTGCCGGTTTAGGTATTAGCGATTTTAACACCATACAGTTCTTAGCAAGAAACGATCGGAACAATAATGTAGTATTGTTTACCCGCTTCGATCGAGAAGTTAACAACATGACAGTGCAAAGGTTGAGAAAACAGCAACTAAGGCCAGCTTTTTTCCGCTTCTCTTTGAGTACCGCTAACGATCGCAAACAAGGAACTGACAATCCTGACGACCTGTTTGGCGGCTTGGGTAATGATACTCTCACAGGTAATAAAGGCAACGATCGCCTCTTTGGGGAACGGGGACGTGATTTTTTAAGTGGTGGTTTTGGCAACGACTTTCTCAACGGCGGTTTTGGTAATGATAGGCTTAACGGCGATTTCGGTAATGATAGACTGAGCGGCGATTTCGGTAATGATAGACTGAGCGGCGGTTTTGGTAATGATACGCTCAGCGGGGGTTTTGGTAATGACATAGTCATTGGAGATGATGGGAATGACAGAATCTTTGGAAATGATGGGAATGACGTACTTTTAGGATCTGACGGTATTGATTTCCTTTTTGGCGGTAATGGGAATGATAGACTTAACGGCGGTTTCAACAACGATCGGCTTGCTGGCGGTTTGGGTATAGATACTGCAGTATACTCATTTGGCTCGCGCTCTGGGTTCCAAATTGCCAGAAATAATAATGGAACGATCGGCATTACTCAAATAAGTACCGGAGTTACTGATATTCTTAGCGGAGTCGAATTTGCTCAATTCACCGATGCTCGAGTGGATCTTTCCTCGATCTAAAGTATCAAATTGACATCCTCTCCGCACTCTTATGTGCGGAGATTCCCCTTTAGGTTTAATAACTTAGTTATAATTACAGGGCTATTTCATTCTAAATTTATATCAAGCTAGAGCTTAAACCAAAAGCAGTAATCAAAAATACAGTCCATAGAAATAGACGTATCGACCACCATTTTTTGACAATCCATAGAAATGGACGTATAAGCCAAATTTTTCTGTTATTTTTTTCTTTCTTATTTTTCTGCTGTAACAAAGCAATAGATTGCTGAAGTTGTATAAAAGTTATTGATTCAACAATCACAACCAAAAATAACCCAGTATAAACTGGAATAGTTAGTGATGGGTGTTGATAAGTAATTTGATTATCTGGAATGAAGATACTAAGAGGAGCAAAAGGTATAACCTCAAAATTGGGGGGAACATAATGATAGGATAAAGCACAAACAAATAAAGTTGCAAATACCGAAAACAATCCCATCAATAAAAGATAAATATTTCTCTCAAACTGAGCTTTAATATTATTAGTAATGTTATCTCGATTAGAAGACCAAGTAGCATAAAGATAAAGTGAATACAAAATTATAGTTATCCAATAATTATTGAGCGAACGAATCATTAAATATTGTGTACTTGAATGAAACCCAGATGAGATTCTCAAAAATGTTTCCCAACTAATAAATCCGTATTGTTTAAGAAGTGGTTCGATAACTTCACTAATCCAAGTTCCTAACTGATTTGTAATAATTTTACCTGCCCTTGTTTGCATATCAATTGTAAGTGCAATAATTGTACTTATTGCAAGTATCAAAGATGTAGCGGGAGATTTAATAGCCTTGTCTATTTGCTGACTAGGTTGAATATGCGATTCAATTTGTTTGGTATTTTGCTCTTTATTTTGTTTGACTATCAAAACATCTCGACCTAAAAAGGCATTAACAAAAAAGCCAAGAAATAATACTCCTACTAAAGAATACTTTAATTGGAACCAAGAAATTTCTTGCTGAATTTCAGCCTCAATTTCTTTATTAGCTTTCTGGAGTTGTTCGAGAATTATTTGACCAGCAAAACTATCTTTTTTTATTGATTCTAGGTGGGGATTTTATGGATTTTTTCACACTTATACTCGTTATTTATTAGGCCTTCTAATGACAGATAAACAGGATCCAAACAGAGATCTTTATTAAGACGCATTGGAGAAGTAACAAAAATCAAAAACAATAAAATACCAATGATAATAATATGGCCAAGTTTAGATGTAAATTCATTTAGTGAAAGACTTGGATTTGGTTGTATAATTGTTTCTGGATTTTCGTTATTCATTGACAATTTATGGCCTTTATTTTCTAATAAAGCTATCAGATTTAAGACGATAAGCAATGATAGATTTACAAATTTTTATTATTAATAGGGAGCATCTCATTTGGGCAAATATAAAGAAATAGCGCTCGAGACTATTGAACAACTACCAGAAAAAGGTAAAGGTAATGAACTACCGCTAGTCACTTCAGGCTGAGCTAGCGGTACAAAAACAACCTAATGGGAATATTAATCAGCTCTCTTTCTTTTTGTCTGTATTTTAGAGAATATTGCCAGTCCTACCGCTAAACCTGCACCGAGGAAAATAGAATTAGCCGCGTTAGAAAAGTTAAAGTTGTTTTCACCTGCGATCGACATATCGGTGAAGTTTTTTAGTCCAACCTGTTTCAAACGAACCCCATTCAATTTAATATCTTCGAGTTTAATTTGGTTCAAATTAGTATTATTAAAGCTATTCCCGCTTAGATATATGGCTTTGAGTTGAGCTTGACTTAGGTTAGCACCGTCAAACATCGAGTCGATCGCAATAGCATGAGTAAATTGAGCCGCAGTGAAGTTGGCACGCCTTGCATCGGCATTTTTCATCTTTAATCCGTTAAGATAAGCTTCAGACAGATTAGCCTCTAGCAGAATCGTTTTAGTTAGATTAGTTTGTTTGAGTCGTGCTTTAGATAAATTGGCACCAGTTAAGTTAGTGCGAGTTAGGTTGACATCTTCCAAATTTGCTTCAGCTAGATTAGCCTCTTTGAGAATGGCGCCGCTGAGATCTGCATTTTTCAAGTTAGCTTTGGAGAGGTCAACCCCTGTCAAGTTAGCATTGCTCAAGTCGCAACCTTGTAAGTCAGCTTCGGGAGCAATAGCAGCTACGCACTGATAATCGGCAGCGTAAGCGTTAGTTTCCCAAACCAAGGTAGCGATCGCTAGAGAATTTATTAAAGTTACACCAGAAAATAAAATCTTTTTCCCGATTTTTGTTATAATATTTTCTTTACCTTTCATTGTTTTAACTCCCTTACTAAAAAAAATCCTCCAACTTTTTGCTAGAGCAATGACGATCGCTAACAGCGGAATATGTCAAAAAGATTTGTTAAATTTTTTACAGATATTAATCAAAAAGTAAGCTGATTTTGGCAGACTTTTTATTTTGTCAAAAATTTATACAAGACTAAATGATCTAAATCAGTGAAAATACTGAATTTAAGCACAATTGACGAGAATTAACCTCCTTAGTTTGCTTAAATATAAACAAGCTGTGATAGAATTTCTTTACCGAAAAAAATGGGTTTAAAGCCCCGCCCTAGAAGGGCGGCTTTGCCAGCTTTTTAATAATAGTTTTATATCTAGGTAAAGACTACTGTAAAATATTCGGTATCATAAACCATAACAGGAAAGGTAATCAACCTGTATAAAAACCTAGATATC
>JASJDA010000354.1 GCA_030065755.1 Prochloraceae cyanobacterium
GAATATTCTCCACCTGAAGTCGATCTAATCCTGGAAGCATCGGGAATTTACCAATCAGGTGGTGCAACTATGGAGCAGATAGCTACTATTTATGGTGGCTCTATTGCTGTTGGTTCACCCCCAGAGAAACCCGCACAAGAGGAAACGGCCCCGACAGCGACGAATCTAGATGAGGAGTTATTATCATCGATCGCAATCCTTTCCTACGCACAAGGGGAAAAAATCAAACAAATGCTTCCCCGTGCCACTTTAGCTCGAGTCAAACAGTTGGTTGAAAGCGGGCAAATGAAACAAGAATATCTCAAAGTTTGGCAAGAGGCTTTAGGTGAGGGGAAGTCAAAAGAAGAAGAAATGCAAACCATCGAGGCACATTGGACGAGTTGCGAAAATACCTACAAACTCATTCAGCAATCCCCGTCCCCTCTGAACTGGCTCAAGTCGTCGAAGGAATCATCCAACAGCAATTACGACTCACAATCTTAAAATCGCGCCAACTCCTAGAAATTGAACAAATACGAATAGCAAAAAAGAAACAGAACCGAATCGAGCGCATAGAAACCCTCAAAAAAGCTGCTAATATCTCTAGAAGTCTGGCTAATAGCTGGGTGTTTATCATTTGCTTTGCTACGGCTTCACTTGGTATTTTCTTCCCTCTAGGTTTTGTCGCAGGCATTAACACCCCACTTGGGGTTGTTTGTCAGCACGAATCTGACTGGTGCTATATTCTGCGATTTTACCCTTACAAAGATACGTCGAATTGAGGCTTCTTTAACTGCAACGCATATTTGGCATCAACTGAGGATTCTTATTCTACTTTTTCAATGCAAAAAAAAACACCAGGGCGAAGGATACTACCTAAGACCTGGTGCGTCAACTTCTGGAGTAAATCTGGTGTTAATAGAGCCTGCGGGTCACCGCTCAATTTCTTGATGCAGCGGGGAGCTGTATTTAGCTGCTTAAATGTTGCCAGATTTCTAAGAAAAGACCGAAAAAAATTACAGCAATTAAGAAGTAAGAAAGGTTGATAACTAATTGGGTTTGTTTTTGAGAAGCTTCAATTCGTTTCCTTGTTTCTTTGATTGTTTCTATTGAACTTTTGTCAGGAGAAGAATTTTGGTTACTAGTTATACTCATCATGATTATTCCTCCCATTGGGTTACAATTACTAGTTCAGATGAGGATAAGCGAATGGAGAATTGTGATGAGTGGTAGAATTACTCATCACAGAGTGTGCTTTAATTGCTGATGCTTTTCTTATCTTCAGCATCTAACCAAGCAATTAAGTCATTGGAATTATTGAAATTTAGAAGCGCTAAACCTAAATCTTCTTTCTGCTCGATTTTTAGGTTACGTACTCTCTGTTCTAATGATTCCGAAAGTGTGCCGATTTTTGAGTTGAGCATACGTAAAACTAGATTAGTCTCTCGTTCAAGTCCTTGTGAGATTCCCTCTTGTCTGCCCTGTTCAAGCCCTTTCTCCATCCAGTTTCCCATGATCTGCATAACAATTTCCCTCCTTTCTGGTTCAATTTTATCGACTTCTTGTTGAAATATCTCTTGCTCTGTTGTATTTAATTTCAAATAGCTATCAATAAACCCAGAAACGAGTTGTATCTCGGCTGGGTTTAATTTTAAAGATGCTAATAATTGCAAACTTTGCAACTTCACAAAGGGGCGTTCTTCAGGCTTCATCGCCATCAAAGCGATCAAAGCCGAAGCAATCGGATTCTGAATCTCGATGAAATTTGACCATTTTAACTGGTTAAGCTGCACAACCCTATAGTTGAACTGTAGCACTTCGAGATCTTCAAACTTAAGGGAATAACTATTATCTTGCGGGGTTTTTGGTTGGTTAAAAGAAAATACAACAATCGGATAAATTGGCAAATCAAATTTTTCATGAAGTCTAGCAAAATATCTAAACATTCTTTTGCCAAAATCTTCTTGAGAATAAGATTGGTTTTCCAGATGGACGAGAAAATATGAGTCAGTATTAGCGAAGCGAATTTTGGCTAACAGATCGGTTTCGTATTTAGCTCCAGCCGTGACATCGGTGAATACTTCTTTATCCAAGAAAGTCAGTGAATCTGGTTCTAAATATTCACGAACCGTAGGAAAAAATAATTCGATAAATTCAACAAAGAATGTTGTGAGTAATTCTTTAAATAGTCGATCGTGGTCTACCATAAACAAGTTGTAAGTTGTAAGTAAAACAAGAATAAAGAATATTAAATTAAGTAAAATTTTGAGCTTTTACTCCTACTAATATTTTACTATTTAAATGAACCAAATTTCTCTTCATTGTCAAATTTACTATTAATTAAATATCAGAACTATGGTCATAACAGCAACAGTTCTAAGAGAATCCAGTGCAGCTCGTAACTCCGAATTGGCACAAATTAGTTCGACTGAAGTAATTGAAATTATCGACGGAGTTAAGTCAATTAAATTCTCTCTTTGGTCTCCAAATGTTTATTTTTAATAAGGAAGTCCTCTATAATAGATAAGTTATTGCGTTTAGCCGATAAGTTGTTGGAAAAGGACTTCCTTATTAAAAATAGATTCATCCTCGGTCAGGGGATTTATTTTGCAACTATTTCCCAATTAGCAACCTTTTTTTCTCGTGGTACGTCAGAAATAAGATACTGCGTAAGAAACTCTTACCAAGAAGTTACTTTGAGATAAGGACGTGGAAGGTTTCGATCTATGAGCAGTTCTCCTTAAATGGCGATCGTACTCCCCGCACAAGTATCTTCTAAAGCTTTTATTGCTAAGTTATTCCACATTTCTATGGGGAACAAATCACATCCCTTTTCATGCTTTCTTCTAACTGCGAGCCAGGCTTTGACTTCTCCTGAGTTTAAATAACTCATTTGAGGGTCATTCTGCAGTTTTCCAAAATAACACTTTCTACTCCCTCTTTTTGCAGTCGAGTTATTAGATTATCTTCAATTTGAGTGAGATTTTTAGCTGAAAATCTGAAATATTCTTGAACTACAATCTCTAAAGGAGTTTGACTTAAATCAATTTGATTGTCTTCAATAAAATCGGCAATCTTTTGTGCTAGATATTTAGCTTTCTCTCTCGGTGTTTGTGGTTTCACAATATATCCTATTTATGCTTTTAAAGTTTCACGATCGCTATTGAATGTATCTCTGCAAGCGGTAATTTTTAAGGCTATTAGGATAATTCCTAGTAGCCCTATTACTGTTAGTGCTGGTTGTTGTAGTGATAATCTATTAGCTGGACGATCGCGCTGTACTTACTTGGTTGTCCGAGCGTCACCTCGAAGCCGTGGCGATCGGTTGCTAACCAGCGATGATAAGGATCAGTACCTACCTGCCCTATGCGTTGGTAGGAAAGCCCCACTTTCTTATAAATATCCAGATTGGGGAGAACGTTCGAGATTGGTTTAACAAATGCGTCGTGTTTTTGTAGATAGTTAGCTAAGGCTTGTTGGTCGTCTTCTTCCTCTGCTACTGGTTGAGTAACTGCTTTGTAATCGGCAAGCGCTAAATATATTTCTTGTCCTGTTGCGCCTAGCCAGCCGTGAAATTCGATGGTTACGCGCTCGCCTTCAATTGAAACGCGATCGATGATCACCTCTTGTTTTAAGGCTTCTGGTTTGATTAAACCTCGATAGTAATATTGAATGGCGCCTATTGCCGCATCAGGCGAAAGATCTAACTCTGGCTGTAGTGTTGTTTGAGATTCGGTAGCAACAGTTAAATCGGTTAACTGGGGGATTTCTGCAACTGAAAACTGTGTCATGATTGATATCAATAATAAAGTTTGTGGTGAGAGCGGCTAGCTATTGCTTATAGCTATTTGCTCTCATTTTTGTTTGGGAATCTCACTCATCCAAGTGCTTGCTCTTCGTTCAACGGTTTTCACCTGACACGCTAGTTTCGCGAAAAGGATTTTTATTTAGTTATCTAGGTTCTTATTTTTGGGTAACAGTTGAATGTGCTGAAGTCTTTAGTTGGGGGTTAACTGTTTTCTATAACTTAATAATAGCGTAGTCGTATACAAAATACAAGCAGAAGAGGCTCCTTGTAATATTTCTTTACAAACTAAATAGATAGAATATTAGCTATCTATAGAGGTATAAATTATGTATGGGAAGACCTAAAAAATACGACGATTTATATGGACGACAAGAAGCTTACTTAAAAACGCCAGCCGGAAAAAAAGCTGTCAAGAAGTACGAAGCAAGAGAAGATAGACGGGCATCTCAAAGAGAACGAGCTAGAATTCGTCGTGGCACGATCGTAGATAAACGACAATGGTTTATCGAAACATATGGTGATATTGAAGCGGCACTTAGCTTACTTGACGAAAAAGAAAAATTTATAATTACCCATCTTTACGCTTTGGATAATGGCAAGCGAATGACTCAAACAGCACTGGCAGAACAACTAAACGTCTCTCAACAGATGATTTCGCTGCTCAAAAAAGCTGCATTAAAAAAACTCTTACCTCTCCAGCAAGAGCCGCAATCGACAGATGAGAAAAAGGTGTAGAAAATCTAATGGATTAGGCGAACAAAAATCACTCAGTATCTCCGAGCGCGCTTCACAGTGAGAGAAAACACCCACAGAACTTATTAAATTAAGAAGCTTGCAGAAAATAAACTTCTATCCTTCCAAAAAGAATTCTTCAACGGGGCTAGTGGCGGAGATTTTGTCAGCTCTCCTCAAAGCTTTTTGACTTATCTCAAACATAGGGGACGATCGCGAGTTGTCCTTTATCCCGATGCTGGGGCAGTACTAAACGATTTAGTTTTAACAGCATATTATAGAACGCGCGCACTGGTCGTTAGTTGGGAAAAGAGGTCAAGGTAGCCTGGTGGGGTCAAGTAAAGAAAGAAGATGGGGATATTGATGAGATTCCCCAAAAACGTCTAGAAGATATTAAGTTTGAAACGCGATCGAGATTGATTCTCGCAGTACGGATATCGAGAAATTGGCATATTCTAGATCTAAGTGTTTTCATAAAGAAATGAAGCTAGCCTTGGATAGCCAAACCACCCAGGCTAACCCCGAAAAGATTCTCCTGAGAATAAAACAAATCTACCAAAAAAGTAGGGGAAAACAGCAGTTAAAGAACAAAATAGCAATGATATATTTAATGCTAGCGCGCCGCCAAAGAGCTGCTCCCGAAGGGAGCGACCTTTAAACGATACAGATTTAAGCATAGGCTTTGATGCTAGCTGGGAGAAGCGTTGCGAGGTAATGAAAGCTAAATTATGCCAAAGTTGGCCAGGGATTAGAGAGTCTGAGATCTGGAGTCCTGAATTTATCAAGCTTGTTAAGTACGATCGCCCCAACCTCATCAAACAGTTAGAGCTACTGTGGTTGTTATATCATCCAGAAATAGCTAAAAGAATGGCGCTCGATAGTTATCATCGAATGAAAGATTAAAAGTTAATATTTAATTTGATTTCTCAAAAGATTCCTACAAGTAAGTTAAACTAAACTTAGTTTATCAACTAAGTTTAGTTTTGTGGAAACTGTTAATATTCACCAAGCCAAAACCAATTTATCTCGCCTTCTCGCCCGCGTGGAGATGGGAGAAGAGTTTATTATTGCCAACCGTGGAGTTCCAGTAGCTAAACTAGTGCCACTGCCTCAAACATCTAACAGAAAAGAGACTTTGGGATGCGATCGAGGTAAATTTAGCGTCCCCGAAGATTTTGACGCACCTATGCCCGAAGAGTTTTTGAATGCTTTTGAGGGTGGAGATAGTTGAAATTACTGCTAGATACTCAATGTTGGCTGTGGTGGTTTGCCAATCCAGAACGTTTAAATACTGAAGCAATAGAATCGCTCGGCTCCGAGAAAAACCAACTTTATCTTTCAGTAGCTAGCATCTGGGAAATTGCTATCAAAGTATCTTTAGGAAAACTAAATTTACCAGAACCACCATCCGAGTACATTCCCTCTCGAATGATGATGTTAGGTGTCACTTCAGTTGATATCAAAGGTATTCACGCAATTCTTGCCGCTTCTTTGCCCTATCATCATCGAGACCCCTTCGATCGAATGATTATTGCTCAATCCCAAATAGAACAGATGCAGATCGTAACGGCAGACTCAGTATTTAACCAATACGATGTCAACCTAATTTGGTGTAAATCTTGAGCCCTAACGAGGAAAGTGATACAGTATACAAGACACTCATCAGTAGAATCGAGAAGAGGAAATGGCGCTCGACATGAAATATTTAGATTTTAAAAGTAATCAAATAGGTTAATCTATTTGGCTGCAGGGGAAACAAATACATGACCTAATATTCCCACAGTGACGGTTGTATCGTTCATTTTCAATGAGGAATAAAATAGCTTATTTTCATAGACAAAAAAAGGATTTTTACCAAATATACTTTCAATTCCATCACCTATTTTTCCCATCGTATGATGAACCGGAGATAAAGGAGCATCACTCTTTTTAAGAGAAGCATAAAAG
>JASJDA010000068.1 GCA_030065755.1 Prochloraceae cyanobacterium
GAATATTTTTTGTGGGTTTTTCGTTAAAAGTATTAAGCGTTAAAAATATAAAACTCTTCCTACAACATCTGACTTCAAGAGAAGGAGACAATCAAATGGCAAGAATAGGCACTAGCAATAGCGAAAGACTTTACACAATCAGGAAACAGGGCGATCGATGAATAATAAAATAAACTCCTGGAGGGTAAAATTCCTACAGGAGTTTATTATGTCAATATTTGGTGGCGGAGGGCGGATTTGAACCACCGACCTTCGGGTTATGAGCCCGACGAGCTACCAGACTGCTCTACCCCGCGTCGTCTTTATTAAGTATAGCGATAAATCGCCGATCTCGACCACCTTTTTGTTTTATTTAATATTTGCCCTTATATTCGATCTGCGGGCTGTTCAGACGATCGATAACTCGCCCGTCACTTCTAGACGCTTGTAATCGCTTAAATTCATAAATTTTTCGGCAAGAGTTTCCGAGACACTCGGACTAATCCAACCCATTTGCTTGAGTAAGTGAATAGCTACAGCGTATTTCGCCCGACTAGATCCATCTACGACTTTGATAGCTAAACCCATTCCTTCACCGACGCGACCGACGCATTGAATTCCTTCAGCACCAGATTTGCTGACTAACATTCCTTCTGTTAATCGCATTAATTCTGTATCAAAAGCTCCGTCACCTGCGACCATTGCGGGATAATTAGTCATTGCCCGCACAATGCGCTCTAAGTCTAAATTATTGCCTGAAGACAGCTTGGCGTACAAAGCAGCCATTTGCCCTAGCTGCATGGAGTAAGTAGGCGCGCCGCAGTCATCGCGGGCGCTAATCAATTCTTCTCCTGGCATTTCCAATAATTCAGCAACCTTATTCAAAATAATCTGCTGCACGGGGTTAGAACGACTTAGATAGTTATTGATAGGCCAGTGACGTTGTTGACAAACAGCTAACATCCCCGCGTGCTTGCCAGAACAATTGTACTGCAATGGACTTTGTTTGCCTTCTGGAATGGGACATTTAAGAGCGCTAGCATCGATATCAGCACGCCATAGAATATTAAATACCTGTCGCGATTGTTCTATAGTGCCTCGATGAGAACTACAAATAATAGCTAAATCTTTATCTTTTAATTCATAACGTTCTAGAGTACCGGTAGTAGTAACTGCTAGGGCTTGAAATGGCTTGAGGGCAGAACGAATAAAAGCGTTAGTTTCGGCGCTGCCTGCTAAGAGAATAACTCGCCCGCGACTGTCGCATACAGTTGCCTCAACTTTATGAAGGGATTCAACAATCCCTTCCCGTAGCAAATGAACTTCTAGTTTTGATGCAGATGTGCGTTTTGCTCTTGTCATTCGAGTTTAAGTTTCCTTTTAATCTGCCTGCGGGCAATCGCTTCATTTTTATCGAGCGAAATTTAGTTTAGTTATAAAACAGTTAACCAAATTAGACAATTGCTTGCTATTAAAATAATTAGAATCTGGCTAGTTTGTCTGAGACGTTTGAGAATTGGCTCTATTTGATAAAATACCACCAGCCGATCGCGGCTTTGTACTTCTGGAGTTTTTTCCCAAGTTTTGCCGTCATACCAGCCAGACTCTTCGTAAGATACTGTTGTTTTTCTGAGGCGATCGCCTACATAAGACCAACTCAAATAAAGCTGAATCAAGATTAACCCTACTGGTATTACTGACAAGAGTCCGGCGAATATTGCGAAGTGTATGGGAAATTTATGGAGAGAAAAACTGTCGGCAGCGATCGGACCTGTAAGAATCCATCCCAAAACCCAAACCCAAAACAGCTTTCTTCCATATGAAAAAGTATCCAAAGTTGCCCAATGATATGGCCAAGAATCTTTTAATTGTTCGTACTCGTTGAGTGGTTGCTGTTCGGTGGGAACAGGACACACTTTAACAGGAGATTGTTTCATGGTTTTATTCTCCCACTTTTTCTGAGGTAACAGAGAAATTTATGCGTTTTGCGTGACCCCAAAAAGCTTCCAAATTGTAATATTCGCGCTCTTCGGGTAGTAATATATGAACGATTACGTCTCCATAATCTTGCAGTATCCAATTTCCTTGGGATTTTCCTTCTGTCCGCAAGGGATGTAAATTGTATTTTTCTAATACTTTTTGTTCTATAGAATCAGATATTGCTCGTACCTGTGTCTGAGAAAAACCAGTCGCGATCGCGAAGTAATCTGCTAGATAAGACACTTCTGCCACTCCCAATAACACTATATCTCCTGCTTTGCGCTCGTCTGCTGCTTCCGCAATTGTTCGAGCTAGTTCTAGGCTTGTTGGTTTTGGCAAAGTATCGATTGATGTCATTTTATAAGAGTCATTTTGTCGATCTGGTTTTTGATTTATCATTCTTTTTTAGCCGTTTAATTTCTTGTTGTCGATCTTGGAGCCAAATAGGTTGTTTATTTTCTTTGTGGGTAGTCTAATTTTGACTTCAATATATAGCATCTGCGATCGATATATACTACTTATTCCTTCTCTTTGTAGGTGCCTGGGGCAAAAGATGAGATCGAGAGTAATATCTTTTTGTCTATATATTCCCAGTTTTCTATTGTTTATTTGGTCGAGAGCGACTGCGAGAGTGAAAATGGCTAGAAATTCCTAAATTTGTTGTAGTTTTTTGTTGTAGATTGCTAATCTCATCTGATTTGGTTAGTGTAGGCAAGATTTGAATAGTGGTAACAGCTCTTAAGATAATAATATTTTTCTTTATTTTATCTCAATGACCTGTAACTGTAGCAAATAGTTTTTCATAGCGTTCCAAGGCTGATTCAAACGAATAATTATCGCAAGCATATTGTCGGCCTTTTTGACCCAGGGTAGCTACGAGATCGCGATCGGAGTATAATTTCCTAATCGCTTCAGCTAAAGCTTTGGGATCTTCTGGAGGAACCACCATTCCACCGCCGCTATTTTGGACGGCTCTAGCTGCAGTACCTGTAGCCGGAACTGAAGCAATTATTGCTCGACCGCTTGCCAGCAGTACTTGAATTTTAGAAGGCATATTAAAATCTATTACGTCCCGTTTTTGCATCACCATACCTACGTCAGCCGCTGCGAGCATTTCTGGGAGTTTATCTCTGGGTTCAAATGGCAACAACAAAACTTTTTGCGCGGACAGTCCCTGTTTTTCTCGATAATCTTGCAATCGTGCTAGTGCCTTTTCTGCGCCGACGATCGTTATGGTAATTTCTTCAATGTCTTTGAGCTCTTTAGCGGCATCGATTAAAGTCTCTAGTGGTTGAGTGAGGGCAATGTTGCCCGAATAGAGTACGACAAATTTGCCTTCTAGTTTATTTTTAACGCGAAAATAGTTATTTTCCAACGCTAAAGGCTTGATAAAGTCAACATCAACCCAATTAGGAATCTCCACGATTTTGTCGTCTGAAACTCCTTTTGCGATGAGGTTTTTGGTAAAACCATCAGCAATAACGCTAATTTTTGTAGCGCTGCGGTAAGCAAATTTTTCTAAAGCTCTAAATATATTAATCAGTCGTTCATTTGTCAGTAAACCTACGTGAATCGCAGCATCTGGTAAGATGTCTTGAAGATTTAAAATGACCGGACAGCGGTAAAACCATCCCAGCATTGCTGCTGGTACGCAAACTGGCAGCCCAGGTACGGTGAGGAGAATTACATCTGGAGACCAACCTCCAAGGGCTCGCAAAAAGCTAAGACTGACAAAGCTAATTTCAAATAATGCTCGATTGGTTAAACTCCTTTGAGGGCGCACCCAAACATAACAGCGTTCGATTTGAACGCCGTTACACTGTTCTGTTACGAATAACTTCCCTTGATATAGTTGACCGATTTCACACTGAGGATACCAAGGCATAGCCGTAAGTGCTCTAACTTCGTGACCTCTTTTGACCAAACCTTCGGCTAGTTCGGTCATCAGCGGAGCTATACCTATAGGTTCTGGATAATAATTATATGAATAAATCAGGACGCGCATAATACAAATTTTTTTAAGTAAATTGTCAAATTGCCTTGAGTTAATTAATTAAACCCCTTTGAGCCGTTGCTTAGCAACAAATACTTATTAAAAATATTGTGGACAGGTCGGACTGATTGAGCCAAAATTAAAACACCAAGGCTCATACTTATAGATACAGTAAATTATGCTGAGTTTACGAAAATTTATAGCTCCTGTCCTACTAGCATTTTTGCTGCTGATAACATCTTGTACCCAAGCGCCTTCTCGTTTTGAGCAGGCGCAAAAAGAAAGCACCCAAGGCACTCAAAGAAATCAAGCAGTTTCTAAAGAAGCTGAAGAAGGTGGCAGCTTTAATAAGTTTTTTCCTGCTGCTGGTGAGGGCTATAAGTTAGTTTTTAGCCAAGAGAAAAAGGGTTTTGCTCAAGCTAAACTACAACAGAATGGCAAAGATGTAGCAGTACTAACAATTAACGATATTATCAGCAATTCTAGTGCTAAAGACAAATTCAAGCAAAGCACTGAAAAAATTGACGGTTATCCGGTCGTTAACCAAGGAAAGACAGCAACAGCAGTTTTAGTAGCCGATCGCTATCAAGTAAAAGTCAGATCTACGACCTTAACAGAGGACGAACGCAAGGAATGGTTAGATAAATTTGATTTGAATAGTTTGGCTCGATTGAAATAACTTTTCTAACACGTAAAAATCCAGGAGTTAAGTTGTGAGTAAACCCATATACGAAATTGTTGACGAGCTGCCACAGAATAACATTACAATTATGGCGCTGCGAGCGCTCGATTTTGTGGTGCCTGGGGAGTGGGAAAATCTAGTTGGTTTTGAAAATACGATTCGCGAGGTAACAGGAGAAACCGACGAAGAAATGATTCAGGCGATCGGCGATCGCGCTATCTGGTTATATAATGATAAGTCTCAAGGATATCAGCGAGCCCTGTGGCTTTATCAAACTGTCGATCGCACAGATGGAGCTTTAGCTACTGCTGCTTTAGCAAATAAAGTCGGAGAAACAATTCCTTTATTTGGTTTCTTAAACCGCATCACTCCTAATCCTGATAAGGCTCAGGCGATCGATTTATGTATAAAATTGGTAGTGGAAGTTGTTGCTTTTTGCCAAATCAACGGTCTTCCTGGAGATAGTATCGGCGATTTTGTTGGCTCTCTTACTGATAATTATAGTAAAGAGTCTTTAATGCGGATGGCTGCACTAGTTTGTTTTGACGGTTTGATTCCTTTAGGACCTGACTTTTTGCTTAAAGTAGGTTCTATTCTCGACGACCTTTCTACCTCAACCTTAGAAGAAAATAATACTTTCAACCGCATTGGCGAAGCTATTCCTGGAGAGGACTCTGGTAGTAAGTTGGGTTTTATTAATGACAGTTTTGCCTCCGTTCGAGGTTGGATGAGTGGTTTTGTCGAAGATCGCGGCTTAGATCCGCAAGTAATTATGAGTCACCTACACGGTTTTATTGAATTTTCTGACGACAAGTTAGACTATGTAGCTGGCTTTTTAGATATGACTACTAACTATTACGAACATACGGGAACTCAAACCTTAGCCAGAAGCTTAATAGAGAGAGCGATCGCGGAAATTTAATCTCTCGTCATTTAATGTTCTTTTTCAGTATTAAGCAATTGCGTTGGTTTGAAGTGCGAATGTATTGGAGGTCGTCAGTAAATTGACTCATAAATTGCAGTCCTCGACCTCCTTCTCTTTCTAATGGATCTCTATTTATTTGCGGAAGAGTTATCATCGTGTTTTTCAAGTTAAACTCTTCCCCCCAATCCCAAATTCTTATTTCTAAGTAGTTTGCAAACACATTTATTTCCAAATCTATTGGGGTTGTTGGAGATAAATTTTGGTGAGCATATTTGACTGTATTAGAAAATCCTTCAGCCAGAGCTACTTGACACTGCCAGTAAGATTGTTCTGATAGTATGGTTTGAGCATTTTTCCTAAACCAATCAAATATTAAATTCAAATCTTCTAATTCCGTCTTCACTTGAAGACGGAATTGTTTAATTAACTTTTCTTTTTGTTTAGTTGGTTTAAACAGCGCCACTATTTTTTCTAAATAAGATCGAAATTGTTTTTAAGATTAACTGAACGTCGTATAGCAAACTCCAGTTTCGCTGATAACGTAAGTCTAGTTTAATCACGTCTTCAAAATTTTTAACATTTGAACGACCGTTAACTTGCCACTCACCAGTCATACCTGGTTTGACATCCAGTCGCTGCCACTCTGGAACTTCGTAAGTTTCGACTTCGTCAGGAGTTGGGGGTCGAGTACCCACTAAACTCATTTCGCCTTTAAGCACGTTCCAAAATTGAGGGAGTTCGTCTAAACTGGTTCGACGTAAAAAGTTACCAACTTTAGTGATACGGGGGTCATTCTCATTTTTAAAGATAGCCCCAACAGCTTCATTGGTAATTTGAGATTTGAGTTGTTCGGCGTCGTTACACATGGAACGAAATTTCCAAATGCGAAAGCGCTTGCCCATCCAACCACAGCGAGTTTGACCGAAGAAGATAGGGCCTGGACTATCCATTTTAATAGCGATCGCTAAAGGGAAAAATAAAATTCCTGTTATGATTAATCCTACTATACTGCCAACAATATCGAGAGAGCGTTTGACCCAAGAGCGAATAGAGGGATGAGTCTCTGGTAAATCTTTGTCTGAGGTTCGTGCTTTGCTTTTGCTATCTTGCTCGAACTTGGCATTAATCGTAAAAATCGAGTCCAGTCCCGTCATGGATAACACGGCCATCACTGGGGAGTGGACGTTAGAGAGAACTAATTCCACTTGTTTTTCTTTAGTAGCTTTTAGATTGTGAATTAAAGCCCCAATAGCGCTACTGTCGATAAATCCAGTTTTGTCGAAATCTAGAACAATTTGCGTGGGAATATGGTTGCCTTCTAGAAGCTGATGACAAGTGTTTTTAAAGTCTACAGCTTCTAGGACGCTCAAGCGTTCGGGTAGCTCAATTACGGCAGTATTTTCACTTGTGGTAATTGGAAAATTGTTGTTGGAAGTTTGGCTATTACTCATCAATCAGTTTAATTTTAATTGTTCTTTTTTAAATTGTCGATCGAGTTTCACCTATAATGTTCCCAAGATTGTTATTTTTTTTGAGTAATTGTCTTTTAATTTCTCAAAAACCTTTTTTTAAGCTATCCCACTTTGGGAGTATAGTGGGATTACAACCTAGTCAAATTTTACTCGAAGATCTTCCTTCAGAATCGAGATTTACTCTGCCTTTAGTCTTGATTCTCTCTTTAGCTTTTTTGGCACTGCGTCTGAGAGCTTGTAAGCGAGATTCGTATTTTTTGCGCTGACGGCGATTGGGAGTTTGCTCTACCAAGGTTTTCAGGGCGCTACCGAGGCTTTTGTAGGCATTTTCGAGAGGATAACCAAAACGAGTTGCCAGGGATATAGCTTTTTCGTCTGCTTCGATCGCTTCAGTTAGAGTGCGCTCTCCGTTATTTTTCTGCCAGAGTCTGTAGCCAGAAATTCCGCACAGTCCGAGAGCTAACAACAATAATAAACCATCTTGAACCCACAGTTCTCCGACTGCACCGCCTAAACCAATGGCGAGAGCGGCCATTTCCCAGCCTTCTCTGGGAATAGTGTCGTTTTGAATTCTAGCTACTTCGTGCCAAAACAACAAATTACGCTGGTCGATCGACAGGTTTTCCCATTTTGCCAGGTCTATTTGTATTTCTACCTCGTCTCTTCCGATTTCTTCGCAACGAATTAAGGGGGGATTGATTTCTGTAGTACCTTCTACCATCACCCAGCTTTGTAACTCTGGTGGTAGTAAAGTTTTTAAGCGACGAAGTTCGCTCATCTCAGCTCTTGCAGAAGAGGTTGCGTATGATGTCATGAATAATCTGCCCGTATCGAATATTTTTCCAATCTGATTCTACTTCGGATCCTAGCAATCTTTTTTTGGACTCAGATACATATACAAAGAAACTTAGCTATTGTTGTGAAGTATGCCATTTGACAAGTGATTTTAAGTAGAAAACGCACTATGGAAAGAGGTCTTTTATGGTTGCCATTATTGGGGGTATTCTTGTGGCTTGCTTGGAGCGGTTGGAATGAATATCAAAAAGTTGAAGCTTACCGTATCTGGGAACAGGAGTACGATCGCGCCAAGTACGATATTTACTCTGTTTTAGGACAAAAAGGCAAACAATTAACTTGGGGAAAACCAACTCGCTCCGGACCCGTAGAATTAAAAACTTTCTCTCTGGTAATGGTTCGAGATATTCGTTTGTTGGTCGACGGACAACCAGTCGATCTAGAAAATCTTCCCAGTAAAGGTACAGCAGTTTTAGAATTTAGCTTCGCAGATAATTCCGCTGCGATCGAAATTCCTTTTACTCAAATCTCAATGGCTGCAAAATGGGGAAAATATTTGCTACAGGAGTTAAATAAGGCTGGGTAAGCAAAGCTATATTTTTGCGAGCGTATTTTTCTGCCTTGCTAAATCCAGCTTAATAAATACGTTTGAGAACGTAATCTGAAAGTTCGATTAGGGCTTGAGATGATGGCGATTTTTTCAGACAAACCAAACTTTCTTTAGCTTTGAGAGCGTGATGAGAAGCTAATTCGCGAGCGCGATCGATACCATTAGTTTCGTTAACTAAAGAGAGCGCTTTTTCTTTATCTCCATCTTCGCTAAATTCTCTCTCAATTAAAGTCTTTAAATAAGGTTTTTCTTCCATAGCGTATAAAACTGGTGCAGTCAGATTGCCGCTAACTAAATCCGAACCTGCTGGTTTACCTAATACCTCTGTAGAAGTTGTAAAATCTAGAATGTCATCGACAATCTGAAATGCCAAACCGAAATGACGTCCGTAGGCATATAAACTTTGTGTTACTTCAGAAGCAACTTCACTTAATACCCCAGCAGCTTTGGCACTATTAGCCATTAACGAGGCGGTTTTATAGTAACTTTTTTCTAGGTAACTTTCTATAGATAAGTTGGTATCAAATCGATTTATTAGTTGCTGAATTTCTCCTTCAGCAAAATCGCGAATTACTTCTGAGAGCAGCTTAACTACTAATAAATTATCTAGATTAGCTAAATACCAAGAAGATTGAGCAAATAAAAAGTCTCCGGCTAATACTGCCGTGCGATTGTCAAATAAGCTATTTACCGTAGGTACATTCCTACGTATTTCTGCTTCATCTACTACGTCATCGTGTACCAAGCTAGCAGTGTGAATCATCTCCGTAATTTCCGCTAAGCGTCGATGACGTTGAGTAATGTCTCGATCGTCCATGGTTGCTCTGCTCACTAACAGAACAATTGCTGGTCTGAGGCGCTTTCCTCCTGCCCCAAATAAATGTTCTGCCGCAGTACTTAGGAGTTCGTGGCGGGCGCCAATTAGTTTTTTGAGGTTATCTGATAATATTTGTAGGTCGGTATCGACTGGGGCAAACATTGAGGTCACTGAGATCATAGGTCAGCCAGCTTTGGCAGTATAGTTAAGAAAGTTTACATATCCTTATACTAATTTTAAGCTATACTTCCGTAAGTGGGAAATTTTGTTTGCGGGATCGCTTTATAAAAAAGCCAAGAAAAAAATTATATTCTGGGTTAAATCTACACATCTTATGTTAATCTTATAATGAGGCTTATAAGAATTTTCACATAAGCTAAAAGCGAGACAAACACTGTTCGTTAAGTCCGCTTTAGGGGTTAAAACTTTATTAATAGGGAAATTTTTTTCCTGACAAAGTGCAAATTCCCGTCTCAAAAACCCCCCTTAACACCTATTCATAGGTAACTTACTCAAACATCTATCTTTTAAGGTAGTGAGTTTGGTTCGCCTAGATGTCACTAAACCATAATACTTTACGAGCAGAGGTAAAGTCGGCGGATTTACCCTGTCTCATAAATTTGAGCTGAGCAGTAATGCTCAAGTTTACTGCTTGCTCTGAAAGTTTGACTTGAGAAAATTGTCATTTTGATTCGTAGCTGTCCATCCCATGTATTACGGAAATATGCCTGTGCTCATTCTGCTTCTTGCTGCTGGTTATTTATCTACCGTCTATTTGTTGTTGATATTAGCTCGGCGCTCTAAAAAAGTAAGCTCGACTTCAACTCGCGATGTAGGTTAAACAACTACTGTAATTTAGCCATACTCAATTATTATACTCTATTCTCTCGATTCCAAGGTCATCTTTATAGTAGATGACACTTGGAGAGACACTTTTTCAACAACTGGAGTGCATCCTAGCCACTGCCGCGACAACTGAGCAAACTTTTCAGAGGAGCCAGTAACGCAAAAGCGAGTGGGTAAGGATGTACTGTTGTTTTTTAGTCCCATAAGTTCGAGTTCTTGCTCAGCAGCAGCAACTACATATTGAGCTGGATCGATTATCTCTATTGAAGTTGGCAAAATTTTCTGTAAGACGGTCGATAAATGTCTGTAGTGGGTGCAGCCATAAACAAGAGTATCAATTTTTTGTTCTAGTAAAGGCTCCAAATACTGCCTTGCGACATCAAGAGTATAAGGGTCGTGAATTCGGTTTTGTTCAATGAGAGGAACGAATTGCGGACAACCTACTTGCCAAACTTTAGCAGTGGCATCAATTTCTTGAATGGCTTGACGATAGGCATTGCTAGCAGCGGTAGCTGGAGTAGCAATGACCCCAATACGCTTACCGGCTCTAACAGCAGCTCTCGCTCCTGGCAAAATTAGGCCCAAAATCGGCAGAGAAAATTCAGAACGTACGGTGTCTAGAGCCAGAGCTGAGCTAGTATTGCAAGCCATGACAATCATTTTTACGCCCTCAATATTCATCCAGGTTAAAATTTCTCGCACGAATTGCAAAATTTCTTCTGGAGAGCGGTTGCCGTAAGGGAGTCGAGCGCTATCTGCACAGTAGATAATTGATTCTTTTGGTAGCTGTCGATACAGTTCTCTCAAAACCGTAAGACCGCCAATACCGCTATCAAAAACGCCAATTCGATTGGGTGGAAATTCTCTCATTGATTAGGGCTTAAAAATTACCATTATCGCTTTTGCCTAATATACTGCAGGATGCCATCAGCGATCGCCCTTGCCATTTGAGTATGATAGCGAGAGCTTCTTAAATTTACTATATCTTGGCGACCTGTCAAGTATCCTACTTCGACTAAAACAGCAGGCATGGCAGACTTTCTGAGAACGTAGAATCTGGCTCGTCGTACTCGCCGATCGCCAATGGAGACGCTCCGCAATATAGTGTTGTGAATTGTACGGGCCAGGTGAGACCCAGTACTGTAATAATATGTTTCCAAACCATTGACATCTGGGCGACTCATCCCCATAGAATTGGCGTGAATGCTGACAAATATGTCAGCACCAGCTCGATTAGCTATTTGTACCCGTCCTGGAAGGCTTACGAAGTAATCGCTAGAACGGGTCATTCGCACTTGTACGCCTTTTTGCTGCAAAAGACGAGCCACTTGGTTAGAAATTGACATGACCACGCCTTTTTCTCGCAAGCCCCCAATGCCGATCGCCCCTGGATCTTTTCCTCCATGTCCTGGATCGATAACTACTAAAAGTCCTGAGGGAACGGGACGGCGAGAACCTGCCCCCCTTTGGTTGAGACGGTTGGCTAGATTGGGAAGTGGAGTGGCCGAGGCTATAGGACTGGGATACTGTTGCAGTTGGAGTACAACAAGTTGATTAGTGCGCTCGTAGAGTTCCCCAATGCGAAAATTTCTGGCTGGCTTTACTGTAATATTTACAGTTCCAGCATCTCCCTGCTGAACCCTCATTTGGGAAATCGGGCTATTTCTAGTTAGTTTGGGACCGCGAAAACGATCGTCTAGTTTGGCATTGGGAATTTTAATTTCGTAGATTCCCAGACGAGGATTCCAAATACCCCTTGCTTTAACTGTTCGATCGGCCTGAATTATTAACTGAGGTTGTCGGGTATGGGTGTTGATTAAGTCTATGGAACTAACTATCGAACCTCCTCCGACGGCAGGAGCAATACGATCGTTACGAGGTCTTGAATAAGAATGGGGATAGGCTTGTCTGTTATTAGCCGCGTATCTTTCGGGCAGCATAACTAAGCTACCATCTCTACTGAAATATCCCCGCCAATCAGGACTATTTTCGTCCACATTTAAGCTAATGCGAGCTATTGGGGGAGAGTTTGAGTCTTGAGAGAATCTTATACGTTGGGTTTGTTGAATATCTAATGGGAGCGATCGATCTTCGAGGGCTCCTGGAAGATAGACCCCTTCGAGGTAGAAATTAATGCGACGGCGATCCCGACTGCGTCTGACGGTAATTTTATTGGCGTTATTCCCACCAACTTTTACCACTAGTTCATTCCCCCTAATTTGGAGATATGAAGATGGATCTTGGTTTCTCGAAGTAAGAGGAGTAGAGGAGCGATCGCCACTGTATCTAGAAGTAACGGGGTTAGGGGAGCGATCGCCACTGTATCTAGAAGTAACCGGATTAGGGGAGCGATCGCCACTGTATCTAGAAGTAACCGGATTAGGGGAGCGATCGCCACTGTATCTAGAAGTAACCGGATTAGGGGAGCGATCGCTGTTGTTAGGTTGGTTGCTTAGGGTATTGGGAAGAGATCGTGCTGCTCTAGTCGGTTCTGGTATGTGAACTAACCAGCGAGTAGAAGAAACACCTCGCAATTTTACTTGTTTTGGGTCGATGGTGTATCCAGGCGCCAATTCTACCACTATACGAGCAGTTTGAGAGTCAAACTGACCCAGGCGAATGCTTCTGACATTTCCCCCAAACGATCGATTGACTGTGGAACTTCCCAAACTGGTATGGGGCAAGTCTATTACCAGCCGACTGGGATTCTCTATTAATTTTGCCTTTGGTTGCACGCCCTCGTCGGTAGTAAAAACTAATTGATTGCGATTAGTATCGAATCGCCAAAATAGTAGTTTACCTGCTCGGACAGGGGAACAGAAGAGAAAAAAGCTTATCGAACTTAGCAGTAGCCAGTGAAATCTCACAATTTTTACTCCTCACAGAAAATTTGCTGCGCTCTTGACATTACCTTTTCTCGTCTGGGGTTGCCTATGTAATTAATACGTAAGTATTTTCAGTGAGTCAGACTCGATCGAAACATATTTTTACCTACGCAGCTGTAGTCTTGTTTCGGTATTTATTGATTTAGGTATGCCATCCTGGTGCAATTATCAACTAAATGGGACGAAAGTCAAATATCAAAAGTTTCTGAGTTGATATAAATTATCAAAGTTGTCAAGGGATTTCTCAGCATTTCAGCTATTTTTATCTATTTGTTCTCTGAGTTTTGAACTGTTTCTACGGCAACATTTTCTGGTGAAGGTGTGGGGAGTGGTTCTTTAAAAACTATCCGCAGTAAGGGAGGTGCTAAAAAGGTAGTTAAGATAACCATCATAATAACGGCGGCGTTGGTAGATTCTGAGAGAGCGCCACTAGCTGCACCTACACCAGCAAATACCAATCCTACTTCACCTCTAGGAATCATTCCTACCCCAATAGCGAGTTTATTGAGCTCGGGTTGACCGAAGAGAGTAAAACCAGTGATTACTTTACCAGCAATAGCGATCGCAATTAAAAAAGCGGCAACAATTAAACCTTCGCGATTGGTGGGATTTGTTGGATCCAATACGCTTAAATCTGTTTTTGCTCCCACACAGACAAAGAAAATTGGAACTAAAATGTCGGCAACTGGAACCACCTGTTCTTCGAGTTCTTTGCGTTTTTCTGTCTCTGCTAAAACTAGACCCGCAGCAAAAGCTCCGAGAATTGCTTCGAGTTGAATAACTGTGGCGACATAAGAGAGACTGAAAGCAAAAATGAGCGCAGTCAATAATAGTTGACCGCGAGTTTTCATTCTTTTTACCAGCGCGACAAAGAAGGGACTGAACAAACGACCGATTAAAATTGCTCCGATGGTAAAAGCAGCAGCACTAATAATCAAATAAACAACGTTTATTATTTGAATTTCTCCAGTCTTGACCAGACTAGCAACTACAGCTAGAACGATGATTCCTAAAATATCATCGAGAACAGCTGCACCGATAATAATTTGTCCTTCTTTGGAACTGAGGCGGTTTAATTCTGCCAGTACTTTAGCGGTAATACCTATGCTGGTTGCGGTTAGAGCCGCACCTGCGAAAATTGCTGGAATAGGAGCAATGCCAAATAAGTAAATTAAACCTACCGTACCTGAGGCAAAAGGAGCAACTACTCCAACAACGGCTACAATAGCAGCCTGGGGACCAACGCGAATCAATTCTTTGAGATCGGATTCTAAGCCAATTTCAAATAAGAGAATGACTACCCCAATTTCTGAGAGTAAGGAAATAACTTCGCTTTGGGAGCTAAAAACCGATTCGGCAGCTTCGGGATTTAGATGAGCGGTTTTTTCTAAAAAGTTGACAATTAGAGAGTCACTGGCGCTGTTTCCGCTTTCGGGAAATACTAGCAGCTGTAAGGCAGAAACTCCAATAACCACACCACCAACTAATTCACCTAAAACGGGGGGTAAATTGATACGAGCGCAAATTTCGCCCCCAAGTTTGCTGGCGAAATAAATAACGATCAAACTTACCAACACTCCCGCTAAGACGAGGGAAGCATTTTCTGGGTTTGTTTCTGTTGCTAGTAGAGGATAGGAAGATAGGGTTGAGTAAGGGGAAATACCCGCGAAAATTGTATCCGCCATGTGTTGGGCTTCAAATCACTTTAATTTAATTTACTAGCTTCTCAACTCTTTCCCTTATCTATTTGCTTGTTTTATGTGGAAGGATATCTACGAGGATATTGAGAAGTTAAGACATTTTAACAGCCAATGCCATCTTAAATTGTTTTTTTCTCACTTTTTCTCAGCTTGGGTTGAATTTGGTACCTAAGTACTAAATAAGATGACAGGGAAAACTGGATAAAGAAAAATTACCGCAAACAATCTCAAACACGTCTACAGTAAAATTACTGAAAATTTAAATCAACCTAGTGAACTCAAGAATATGTCTTTATTGCTGAATACACAGGTGAATAGTTTTGTTAGATCGTCACTTGTTTACGAAATATTAGGGGCTGCTATTGTTTTCGTGGTAGTCTTACTTGTTCTGTGGTGGAAACAAAAAAATCTCTATAGTAGTTTGCGATCGCTTCCAACTCCATCTGGCGGTCATTGGTTATTGGGTAATGCGCCTCAACTATTAGGGTCAATAAAAGAAAAAAAATACTTTCAACTATTATTTGATTGGGCGAAGGAATTAGGCTCGATGTATGTTTTCTGGGTTGGAAGTAAACCTGCTGTCATCTTGAGCGACCCCAAACTCATTGAAAGTACCATTATTAACAATTAAAGAAACTCCATCACCAATAGAAGTTAAAGCGGATTCATTATTCGTAGAACTAACGATGAGAGTAATTTGTTGTTTGCTATTTGGTATTCCCGTAGATAAAAACCGTTCTACTTCTGAAGGACCACCTCTTGAAATCGAGAAAGTCTATCAAGCAATGTCAGTTCTTAGCTATCGTTTTTTACGAGTAGCAACTGGCGAGAAAATCTGGATGAAATATTTACCGACTAAATCTTCGCGAGAGTATTGGGAAGCAAGACACTATTTAGAAAAGTTTCTAACTCCTCGTATCGATCTAGCTTTGCAAATGAGAGATAAACCCAATAAGGATTGGTCAGAAATCAGTCCTCTCTTTAAACAATCTATGTTGGTAAAAATAGCTGCTAAAGAACCCAAATACGATCGAGCTTCTTTAATTGCAGAATCGATTGAATTATCAATAGGTGGTACTGATTCAACTGCTCACAGTTTGTCCTTTGCTCTAGCAGAATTAAGTTTAAATCAAAATATTTTTCAAAAAGCACGAACTATTGTCGATCGCAGTTGGGAAACTTATGGCGGTATCACTTTAGAAAGTTTAAAAGATTTGAGTTATATTCGTGCTATTTTTAAAGAGACTTTACGTATTTATTCAGTTGGTTCTGGCTCGAGTTCTTTGCAAGCAGAACGCGATACTACGATCGCCGACCAGCCTATTCCTCGCGGCACGAAAATATTCTGGTCGACGATCGCTGCTGGAAGAGATCCTTCAATCTATCCCAACCCAGAAGAATTTATTCCCGAACGCTGGTTAGGAGATGATGGCAAAAATAATCAACTTCTAATGATAGATTTTGGTTCTGGTTCTCATCGTTGTTTGGGCGAACATTTAGCCATCTTAGAAGCAACAGTAATGTTAACAATGCTAATACGCTATTTTGATTGGGAGTTAGTTAATGGTCGTTCTTCTCTAAAAAACTTGCAACAAAATCTCTTTATTTATCCAGTCGATCGAATGCCTGCTAAATTTACAGTTAGAGAATTTGCAAAACAAACTGTAAATGTAAAATGATAAGTTGAAATACTTAAATCAGTTATCATTAATCAGTCATCAGTTATCAATGTTTCAGTAATGGATTTAAACCACTACTGAAACGTCCTAATTATAGATTAATGTTATATGAAATAACTGCAAGCAAGTATTTAAGAGCCCGATCGCGTCAAACGTTTTATTTCTTTCCAAATAGGAGACTGAAAAGAATTAGAACCAGGATGAGTAAGAATTCCTTGACTAGGACTAAATAACAAAGCTAAAACAAATAATCCCGATGCAACTAACACTATAGCGGGGCCAGAAGGTAAGTTATAGTAGAAACTCAGATACATACCGCTAATACTAGAAATAACTCCAAAACCGACCCCTAACATCATTACGTGGTGCAGTCTATTAACTAACAGATAAGCTGTTGCTGCTGGAGCAATTAACAAGGATAAAATTAATATCACTCCCACTGTCTTGAGACTAGCAACAATTGTCAAACCAATTAGCATCATCAGACCTAAATCTAATAAATGCACGGGTAAACCAGCAGCTTGAGCGCCTAATTTATCAAAAGTATAAAATAGTAATTCTTTGTACAGTAGCGCCACTACCAATAATACGATCGCAGCTACGATCGCAGTGTCTCGAACGTCAGAAGCAGTAACGCTGAGAATATTGCCAAACAAAAAGTGTGTGAGATCGATTTTGTTATCTTTTTGAATAATAGTAATTAAAGTGATGCCGAGGGCAAAAAAGGCACTAAAAACAATACCCATTGCCGCATCTTCTTTAATATTCGATCGCGTTCTAATTATATTAATGCAAACAGTACTAATTAACCCCGCAATAAATGCCCCGACAAAAATATTTGCTCCTACCATAAAAGCGATCGCCAAACCAGGTAATACTGAATGACTAATAGCATCTCCCAATAAAGCAAGTCGCTGCACCATCAAAAAACTGCCAACTACAGCGCAGATAATTCCCACGATAATCGCTTCTACAAGCGATCGCTGCATGAAACTAGATTGTAAGGGTTCAATTAGTATTTGCAAAACAGACATAAATAAATCGATCGTTCATCAAAAAAAGTAGGGCTAATATCTTTAATTATGTCTTAAGTACGACATTGCCGGATTGTCCTATATTATCTGAGCAGGAAATTAGGGCTGGTGTGTGGTGAGGAGTACCACTAAACAGCAAATATAAAGGACAAACACATGATTGCAACAGCATCATCTGCAAATTTACCTGCTTTGGAAGAATCTACTTCAGGTTTACCCAATATTTGCGGTTGGGAAGCAGAAATTAGTTCGGTTGTCAACCACAACGAACCAATATTTTTACCGACTACGAGTCTGAATATAGAAAACATTAATGCAGGATTTGCTTGTGCCCTGCACATGCACCAACCTACCATTCCAGCGGGGCAAAATGGTGAATTAATCTGTAACCTTCAGCACATGTTTGAAAATCCAGGTGTTGGAGATAACCACAATGCCGAACCATTTGCTTGGTGCTACAAGCGCATTGGGGATTTTATTCCTGAATTGGTGAAAAATGGTTGCAATCCTCGCATCATGTTAGATTACTCTGGCAATTTGTTGTGGGGACTGGTACAAATGGGAAGAGAAGATGTCCTCAATAATCTCAAGCTCATTACCTGCGACCCTCAGTACCAACCTCATGTAGAATGGCTGGGGACAATGTGGTCTCACGCAGTTGCTCCTTCAACCCCAATTCCCGACCTCAAACTGCAAATACAAGCTTGGCAACATTACTTTGCAGCTATTTTTGGCTATGATGCACTAAAACGGGTTAAAGGCTTCTCGCCACCGGAAATGCACCTACCCAACCACCCCGATACCCTCTACGAATACATTAAAGCCCTCAAAGAATGCGGCTATCGCTGGCTTTTGGTACAAGAACATTCGGTAGAACGTTTGGATGGTTCGGGACTGCACCACGATGATAAATACCTTCCTAACCGTTTAGTTGCTCGCAATTCTAAGGGCGAAACGATTAGTATCACAGCCTTGATTAAAACGCAAGGATCTGATACTAAATTAGTTGCTCAAATGCAGCCCTATCACGAAGCCAAAGGACGAGGAAAACAGCAAATTGGTAATCTAAGCGTTCCCAGTTGCGTTTCTCAAATCGCCGATGGGGAAAATGGTGGGGTGATGATGAATGAATTCCCCCGCGATTTTCAGCCTGTTTGGTATGAAATCAAAGACAGTGGTTCGGGTGTAGTTGGTTTCAACGGAACTGAATATATCGAATTGATTGAAGCATCAGGAGTAAATCCAGAAGACTATCCCACTTGTCAGGCGATCGGTCAACACAAAATTTGGCAAAAAGTCGATCCAAATAAAGCTACAACAGAAGCAGTAGAAAAAGCTATCTCCGAGTTGAAAGAAACTGACCATCAATTCCATATCGATGGCGCTTCTTGGACGAACGATTTAAGTTGGGTTAAAGGCTATGAAAATGTCTTGGAACCTATGAATAAACTTAGCGCCATGTTCCACGAAAAATACGATGGGTTGGTGCAAAAAGATCCTTCCGTTACCAAGAGTGCTGAGTATCAAGAAGCTTTGTTATATCTTTTATTGGTAGAAACAAGTTGTTTCCGCTACTGGGGACAAGGTACTTGGACTGATTACGCACGAGAACTTTATGAGCGAGGTGTGGCTGCGATAAATAAATAAATTGTAGCGATTGTCCAAATGATTAAAGGGTAAGGGGGACAAGATTATCCCTTTACCCTTTAACTTTTCCATAGAACATAGGGACAACTTACCGCACTAAATACCCCCAAAACTTATTGTAAGGATGGACTTTATTTACTTCTTCTTCTCCTCGATAAAGCGATCGACCTTCATTGACCCACTCAAAAATAGATCCTTGCAAATTAAACACCTGTTTATACCCTAAAGATTGAAGACGAGTAGCTATTTTAGCCGATCGATATCCCACGGAACAATAAACAACAATAGGAGTAGAAAAATCTAACCCTTCCCACTTAACCAAATCTTCAAGACAACTGGGGACGAGTTTAGCATCCTGCAAATGACTCACTAAATATTCTTCTTGCTTCCTTCCATCCAAAAGCTTTGGTTTCTCGACTCCCTCTTTTCCCAACCAAATAGCTAAATCTCTAGTTGTCAACTGCTGTACTTCTGGAAATTTATACTTAATAAGTAATTTGATAAATACCCAAGCGACTCTTCTCAAGAGAAACATTCTAATGCACCTCTGCGCTAAAAAACTAGGGCGGGTAAAATAGACTGGATAACTTTTTTTATTATTTAAAACTATTTAAAACTCCTTTAACCAGGTAAATCTAATTTTCGCTCCCGTAGCGATAGCATTCACTTAAAAACTTTTCCGCCAAGATGTCCAAAAATTACTAACACTTTCTCCTACTTTTGTAGTTTGTTTTAGAATCGTTTTTCCTGCTATATCTGTAATTTCAGTTGTTTTGTTTAAAGCTATTTTAACATTCTCTGAATTAGCTATTTTTTCAATATAGTTTGATGTTTCAGTAGTCTGTTTTCCAATCCAGCTAGAACTAATTCCAAATATTTGAGTGGCTTTTTCGACAGTAACGCCATAAGCTATTTTAACTTGTTCGGGAGTAGAGTTATCTATCTTTTCAATAATTTCTTGACGTTGTGCTTCGTTTAGATTATCCCAAACTTTTTTACCAATAATACCAACTCCTGCAATAGCTATTACCGCACCTCCTGTAGAAACAGTTCCTACAATTGCCGCACCAGCAGCAATTCCACCACCACCAGAGGCTAGTGTACCACCTCCCAACCATGCTAATGCCGCATTAGTCGCAGCAGCACCGCTTAATCCACTAATAGCAGTACCAGTTGAAGCAGTTGCGCCAACTAAACCAGCAATTGTTACTACTGTACCAGCAGAAGCACCAACTCCTATCATTGTACCTCCAACGATTTCAGCCGCTCCAAATTTGATAACTCCTGATTGAGTAGAATAAGATTTACCTGTTACCATTAAAGTAGCCCAATGTTCGCAGTTAAATTCTGAAAGATGGTATTTACGAGTATTTTCTTGTCCTAAAGCTTCTTTAAAAGATTTGATATTCCTTTTGATTTGTTCAAATTCAAAAGCTTTTTCTCTCAAAGGGACTGCTTCCCAGCCTTGTCCTTCTATTGGTTTTACTTCTAATTGAGAACTATTTACCCAGCCAATAGTACGATTTTCTGCTACTACTATGGCGTAATGAGCGGTCACTCCGCGATGATTTTGTTTGACAATTTGTCCGAGTTTAAATTTTGACATTTGCAAAAACCTTTACTGATAAAAACTAAACTAATTTGCAACAACAATATTTACTCTAAAAGCATATCTAATTCACCTTGTAAAGATTTCATTTCAGCAGAAGATGCAGCAGAAGATGCGGCTGAACTACCAAAAAATTCCCAAGGATTTTTATTAATATTTTTCGCTCCAGCTTTAACACCTTTTTCTGTAGCTTTTACAGTTTTTTGAGCTACATTCAAGCAATATTTTTTCCACTCTGGAGAAATTTCTAACCAAATAGATTGAAGGATAGATACAGTTAATAAGGCTGTACCTATTGGTGGAAATAGAATAACTAAAGTAGTAACAACCCCTGAAGTAAAAGCTTTAGTCCCAACTTCTTCTCTCGCTTGCTCAATAGTTATTTCATTATTTAAAACTTTAATTAGTGCAGGAATAACTTCAACTCCTACGATAAAACCAAGAGCAGCAAAAGCATTACTTTTGGTAATTTTTTGAATTATTTTAATAGCAGCACCACGCACAAATCCAGTTTTTAAGCCCTCTATAGCTACTTCAAGAAATTTTTCTAATTCTTTCTGAGTTAATTCTTTTTCTCCTCGACAGTAAGAACCGACAGTTTTAATAGATTCAAGCAAAATATTAATTGTCGAGTTAATAGCTGCTCCTTGTATTCCAGCTCCGCCAATTTCTCCTAAATTTGCTGCTGCTTGAATTAGATTTGCAGCCAGATAAGGATTTTCTGCTACCCATTTAGCAAAATCTACATTAACAGGAAAACTTTTTATACCATCTACATTAATATTTATAGTAGTTCCTGAAATACCTTGATTCTCTGCATTAGTTAGAATATATCCTTGATAATTACCCGATTTTACTTGCTGTTTTACGTAACTAGACTGACCTGCTTTTGCTTGAATTTCTGCAACAATTCTACCTACTTCATCAGTAACATGAATATCAGAACCATATTTAGTTCCATCAACAGGTATTTGAGAAGCACGAAGATCTGAATGATTCAAACCAGCTTTAATGTTAAAGCCAATTGCTTGTAAATGTTCAAAAGCAAAACTAAAAGCTTTAGTATTTTGACTTATCTGACCGTTCTTATTAATAAGACCCGCTCCAGGTTGAACCATTGCTTTAGTTCCATCTATAGCTCCTTTTGCTGCTGTGGAAACATTTTCTGTAAGACTAGGTATTAGACCGTTAAGAGTAGAATTAATTATGTTTTTCATTCACATTGCTAAATAATTCAATTAAAATATAAGTCTTTAATTAGTTCAGCGTCAATCCGAAAATAGAAGGGTGTTTTTGGATTATTTACGTTAAAATTATATTCTGTACTTACGTATTTATAAGAAAAAATGCGGCTTCGATCGCACTAAAAATAGATTTCAGGAGAAAAATGGGCTATAAAGTTATCAATATCTGAAGTATTTTAAATAATAACAAAACTTCTCTAATCTATTTTGTTTCTTTAGAAAAAAAAGATGCTAGACTTTCAACCTTGGGATGAATTACTAAAACAATACGTTGACTCCCAAGGAAAAATTAACTATCAAGCTTGGAAAGCACATTCAAAACAAAAACTAACCAACTGGCTAGAACAATTAGCCTCGATCGACCCCCAAAAATACACCGACCCTAACCAACAATTAGCCTTGTGGATTAACCTCTACAATGCCTTAGTAATCGATCGAGTGCTAGAAAAATACCCTATAGACTCTATCTTTCCTAAATTCTTAGGTGTCCCCAACCCGATCGCCTTCTTGAGATTTTTCTCCCGTCGGGTTTATAAAATAGGCGATCGAGACTACAGTCTCAATAACATCGAACACGGTATTATTCGACAGCAGTTTAACGAACCTCGCATACATTTTGCTTTAGTTTGCGCTGCTGTTGGCTGTCCTCTGCTGCGTAATGAAGCATATTTCCCCGAAAAACTGCCAACCCAATTATATGAAGATGCTAAACGCTTTATCAACAACCCCGACAAAGTACATTACAACCTCGAAACTAATACTCTCTACTGCAGCCAAATCTTTAAATGGTATGGAAAAGACTTCCTCAAAGTAGCTAATTCTCTTCCAGAATATTTTCAGACTTATCTATCTTCCCAAGTCGAACTTAATTCGTCTACTTCCATTCGATACCTAGACTACGACTGGAATTTAAATCAGCGAATATCGTCATAAAACTTTTTTAGATAAGTAGCAGAAGCGCCAAAACCCCACAAAAAACCCACATAGAAATACATAGCATGACCTTTGAAAAATCCCAATTTAGCGACGCGGCGATCGCTAGACTCTACTACGCGATCGACTAAACGGATCCGTCCGTATTCAAGCAGCTTCAGACACAAGGAAGCATCTTCTAAGATAGGTAAATTTGGATCGAAACCGTCACAGTCCCAAAAATCCTTGCGACGACAAAAAATTACCTGATCGCCAAAAAGGACGCGCAACCCTCTAAAGAAAAACAAGTGCGGTCTAAATAGTAATGGCGCGTAGTAAGTTTTTAAATAGTTATTGAGAGTAAAACTCCAGCGAGTTTTCTCTATCCCTCTCATCAAGGAAATAAAACCGCCACAAGCAACGGTAGGATCTGCTAAAGTCTTCTCTACGATCGCCACTAGATCGTCAGGTACTATAGTATCGGCGTGGACGAAACAGAGAATGTCTTGGGTTGCTGCTTTGGCACCTAAATTCATCTGTAGCGATCGACCTGGTACATTGGAAATAAGTACGTCAACCCCCGCAGAGCGAGCAATTTTTACAGTATCGTCGCTGCTTCCTCCGTCTACAACTACAATCTCCCCAGGAAGAGGATTTAATATACTCAGATTTCGCAGAGTCCTTTCTAGATAACCTGCTTCGTTTAAAGTAGGGATAATAATTGAAATTCCAGAAGACATTAACAGATGGTAAAGAGAAAGCGCAATGATTTAGAGTTTTACGATCGAGTAGCTGATCAGTGGTGGGACGATCGAGCAAAAATATATGCTCTTCATCATCTTAATTTACCGCGTTTTCAATATTTCGATCGCTACATAACTAACTGGGATGGCTTAAAAGTTTTAGATGTAGGTTGCGGTGGCGGCTTTACTTGCGAATTTTTAGCAGCAAGAGGTGCAATTGTTTCTGGTATTGACCAGTCGCAAAATTGTATTGCCAAAGCTAGAGAACACGCGCAGAAAAACAGCTTGACAATTGAGTATAAAAATAGTGAATCTGAAAACCTTCCTTATGAAGATAGTAGCTTTGACGCAGTTATTTGCGTAGATGTTCTCGAACACGTAAGCGACCTCAAACAGAGTATATTAGAAATCGATCGAGTTTTAAAACCAGGGGGATTTTTTGGGTTTGATACCATCAACAGAACTTTTAAATCTAAATTGATAATGATTTGGTTATTAGAAGACATTTTGCGGCAAATTCCCCAAGGAATTCACGACTGGGAAAAGTTTATCAAGCCAGAGGAATTGACCCAATTACTACAAGAAAATAATTTAGGAAAAATTGATATAAAAGGATTTAATATTTTCGGAGAATCTTTATTAGATAATATATCTACTTATTTCTATTATCAAAAAACTAAAGGTTTTCAAATAAATATTAATAACGATCTTTCAGTTATGTATATTGGTAAAGCAGAGAAAAAGAGGGGGTGAGGGGGTGACGGGGAAGATGAGGAAGATGAGGAAGATGAGGGAGAGATTTATAAAAAAACAGCCAACAGCCAACAGCAAATAGCAAATAGCCAACAGCCAACAACAAACAGTCATGCTATCAGCGATTTTATTTGACTTAGATGGAACTTTAGTTAATACGGATCCTTTACACTATAAAACTTGGGAGGAAGCATTAATTAAATTGGGAATTAATATCGATCGAAGCTTCTATAATAAACACATTTCTGGACGAACAAACGAAGAAATAGTCAAAGACATTTTATCGCACTTACCATTAGAAGAAGGGTTGAAAGTAGCAGATAATAAAGAAGCTCGTTTTCGCTCCTTAGCTACTGAATTAAAACCGACACCAGGTTTACAATCCTTACTAGATTGGGTTGGGAGCAATCAACTAAAAAAAGCTGTAGTCACCAATGCTCCGAGAGCTAATGCTGAGTTTATGTTAAAAGCGTTAGATTTAGAAAAGGTATTTCCCACAGTTATTTTAGGAGAAGATGCTCCTAGAAGTAAACCCGATCCAGCTCCTTATCAATTAGCTTTGACTCATTTGCAAATAGAAAATCACGAGGCGATCGTGTTTGAAGATTCTCCTTCAGGACTGCTTTCTTCTACAAGAGCGGGAATTTATTCTATTGGTATTGCTTCTGGTCACGATCGCGAGCATCTTTTAAAAGTAGGAGCCGATCGAGTTATTGATGATTTTACTGACGCGAATCTTTGGGAGTGGTTGAAAACAAAGGTTTAATTCACTTGAGATGTATCTTCCTTTTCTTGTGGCGTTTCTTGGGTAGAAGCTGACTCGTCAGAAACTTTTTCGCTCTTTTGCTCCACTTCTTTTGATTCTGTTTCTGTCGCTTTTTCTTGAGGAGCAGTTGGCTGAGGAGGTTCTACATTTTCTTTTTCTGACTCGACGTAAAACACTTGCCAAAAAAGACGTAACTAGTTGAACTATTCGGAGCCGTTTGAGTAAAGAAATTATGCTGTTTATTACCTGATTTTTCAGTTTTTAGCTCAATTATTGCCAAGAAAAGATTATCATATTATTTTTGTTATCGAAAAATTTCTTTTTGCTTATGTAAAATACCCGATAGTCGAACTAAATAAAATCATTGATAATGAATACATGAAAAAAATCAAACCATTAATACGCTGGGTAATTCTTGGTGGTACGCTGTTTTTTTTCCTGACGGCGTTGAAAGACCACTGGGAAGAATTCAAAAATGTTCGTCTAGAGTCAGGAGGGTGGCTAATGCTAGCGATCGCCTTAACAATTACTCTAATGGCGCACGTTTGGTCTGGGTTGGTTTGGAGTTGGATTTTAGCAACGTTCAAGCTAAATATCGGAAAAAAATGGGCGATCGCAGTGTATCTCAAAACTAACATAGCTAAGTATATACCTGGCAATGTCTGGCACTACTACGGTCGCATTACCGCTGTTAAAACCGCTGGGGCTTCTGTTGGGATTGCTAGTCTTAGCGTTTTGCTAGAACCACTGTTAATGGCTGCAGCAGCAGCCATAATTATTTTAGTTAGTGGGGGACTAGATTCGATCGAAATTGACAATATTAGCAATTGGAAATTACAAATATTTTGTTTGGGTGTAGTTTTAGTAGGAGTTCACCCGTGCATTCTCAACCCATTATTACGGCTAGTAACTCGCCTTAAGGGAAATAAAGACAATGACGGGAAAATATATATTAAACAATATCCCTTATTGCCTCTATTGGGAGAAATAGGCTTTGTCGGACTGCGAGGAATAGGATTTTTATTTGTGCTGCTGGCTTTAATGAAATTCAGTCCCACTCAAATTCCTCACTTATTCGCTGTTTTTAGTTTTGCTTGGCTACTAGGATTAATAGTACCAGGTGCGCCAGGAGGTATGGGAGTATTTGAAGCCACTGCGATCGCTCTTGTTGACAAACATCAGTTTTCCTATGGGATTATCCTCTCTCTAGTTGCTTCCTATCGCGCCATCAGTATTCTTGCAGAAGCGATCGCTGCAGGAGCAGTATCCACAGACTTTTTGCAGAAGTTTAGAAAAGAGGAAAGGAGTAAAGGGTAAATAATAACCGTATGCGTACTTTTTCTCTTGAATTTTTCCCAAAATCGCAATTGATGATACTTCGATCGCAGGTCAAATCGATTAGTTAACAATTCTACATGACCATCTCTAATTTCAACCAAACCCCTCTATTATTTATTCTGTAATCAATTCAGCACGTAATAATGAACTTAACTAGCTATCTCGAATCTAGATTAATTAAGTTTATCTTTATTGTTTTTTTAGGGATGTCACTAACAAGTTTTTTTCCAACTGTTGCAGGAGAAAATAGGCACGATATAGGAGCATCTTTGAAAGACGATCGAAATACTTTGACTTTTCAAACCTCTTCAAATTCAGAGCAAAATATCCCACAAATTGAGCGAGTAATTATTGAGATATTTAATTTTTCTCGTTCCGATGTCAAATTTCCTAGCATTTTAATTGAAGGCAATTATGCTGTAGCAGAATGGCTAAATGGTTCACTTTCAGGCAGAATTTTTTTAGAGAAAAATAATTCTAATTGGAAAATAATTAAGGTTATTGGTAAAGGTGCCGATTTAGACGATCTGATCGATATAGGTATTCCTCAAAAAGAAGCAAAAATTTTAATGAATTATATTAACGATACAGACAATCAAAAGTAGTTAGTGGTTGGCTATTA
>JASJDA010000355.1 GCA_030065755.1 Prochloraceae cyanobacterium
TTTTATAGAGGGAAGTCTTCCAGACAATAAGTTATATGCGAAGGAACAAAAGTTAAAACAAAAAAGACTTCCCTCTATAAAAATAAGTACTTCTCTCGGCAAACGAGGAAAATTCGGGACTGAATATTTACCCTATGTAGTTTACAAAGTAAATATAAGTTTAAATTCTATCTATCAAAATTATCGTAAAAGATTTGGAATTGAAAGTAGTTACCGTCTTAAAAATATTTGTCGGATTAGAACTACTACTAAAAACCCCATAATTAGATTACTATTTGTAGGAATCTCGTTTTTACTGGTTAATATCTGGATTTATATTTTATGGTCAAAAATCTCTAAACCCCGACGAGGAAGCCGTTTGGTTTATCATTCTTTATTGACCTTAAAACAAATGTTGGCATTTTTATCTAATGTAATAAATCGAATTTATGAAGTGAGAGAAATAGTTTATATTCCCGTCAATTAATTGATAGTTAAACTTCGGTAAAAAATAAGTTGAATATAAGCGCGATTGTCTGTTAAAGGCTTCAAACTGGCGATCGATAGAGATATTTTTGTCAAAAAACGCTCTTTTTTGCGCTCGATTTCTCTAAAATAGTTCCATTAAATTAGTCATTTTTTTTACTGAATATACCTTGAAAATATTTTCGAGCGCTTCTGCCTTTTATTTTCCAAATATCCAGCTTTTACTACAACTAAAATGAGAGATAAAAAAATATAAGTAATACTTATGTTTATTCGGACGTTTTAGAACATTAATACTACTATTTATTGGACTTGGGAGTCAAGTTTTTAGCTGGCGCGCCGCTACGCGGATCCCCTTGGGATCGCCAGCTAAAAAACTTGTCCAGATACTGTTAATGATATTAAGAAACTTATAATTTAAACATTTTTTTTTGCCAATATTTATGAACTTGTTTATTTTTTTGAGGAATGTTATCTGTAATTATTCATATCGTGTCTTGATTTTATTAGGTAGTACAACTTTTACCTTTTATTAAAAATTGATAGGTACTGGACTTTAGACCAATGCTAATCATAATAAAGCACTTAATAGTTCAATTAGACGTAAGAGAGCGATGGCGATCCCAAAGGGATCGCTATGGAAGAAATGCTGAATTAGCGAAATTGGCAAGGTAACACCTCTTGATTGACCAGTGCCCGATCTCGAAGAGATCCGCATCTTCTTCATGTTCAGGAAAAATTAGTTTAGTTAGCGATTTGGGTGGGGCGCCGTCGGCGATTCGCTAACTACTTTTGATTGCACCCAGTTTCATGGCAATTTTCGGTGATTTCAATCCCCACCTACTAACTCTTATTGTTTTCAAATACTAAACGTAGATTTTTCACATCTTGAGGAATAGCAATACTGACTTCATTACCATTGGTAGTGACATTTGGCTCGGGAACAGAAATTGATTCTCCACGGAAAATCGCACGAAAGACGACTGGAACATGATCGGAAATCTCATCAGCAAAGTCTCTGACGGATCGATCTAACCTGACAATTGCTGCATCATCTCCAGAAATTTCCCCCAGAGTTAAATCCTGACTGACGATAATATTATCAATCACCGATCTAAATCTTCGACCAATAAACGTAGCCGCATTCGAATCCGCAGCATCATCAGCTGTTAAAGCAAACAAATCTGGAGCATCTTGTAGAGGAAGAAAGGTATCTGTGTTTAATTCCTCATTGTAATCCCCTCCCAATACCACAGGAAGTTCCTCTCTGGTACGAATATCATTGATAATTTCTACTAACTTTTGGGCTGCTAGTTTTCTACGAGCGCGACTTTGCTCATCTCCAAAGGCTTTGAGATGAACCACAATCATCATGAACTTCACCTGTTGCTGGTTTCCTTCAGTTACCTGACATTCGGCAAAAAGTGGCTCGCGAGGAAAGGCAGTTTTGTTGTCACTGGTTCTACTTCTCAAAAGATTGTGATATCTATTGTTCAAATCATCCCGCAATTGGACAGTGGTGGTATCCGTATCATAGAGAACAGCTAAATCCTGTCCTCCAGCAACATCAAGGTGTTTAAAGTTAACCGCATCTCCGAAATTTGCTAATTCATTAACTAATCTATCCAAGGCCCCTGATTGTATTTCCGACAAGCCCAAAACATCTAAAGATAATCGATTAACAACCTCTGCTACTTCTTGAATCCGCGAATCCCTGACTCCATTATTAAAATTTTCGATATTCCAAAAACCAATATCGGCGAAGTCTCGATCCCCTTGAAAACTATCAACTTGAATTTCCAAAGGATTATGACTGACTCCTGCGATATCAAAAAATCCCAACCAGGGAGAAGTCCCAACAATATGCTCTAAAATTGGATTTAGTCTCCGCGCTTCATCAGGAGAATCAGTGCTTTGTGCTATTAAATAAGCAACAATAGCTGAAATACGAATCCCCTCGTTAGTTGCGGTTCCATCTTCCTCTTTCCAACCTGCATGATGAAGAGCGACTAATTCCCAGCTATTGTTAAACACTGGGGAACCAGAAGAACCTGGTTCAGTGTCAGTACGATAATGTATGATCTTATCTAAAACCCGAGTCGTTTTATTCTCTTGAAGTGCAACTTCTTTTAATCTTCCTCGTGGATGTTGAATAATGTTTACTAGATCATTACGAGTGATCAAGGCAGGGTTACGAGAAAGAGGAATAATCGGAATCTCTTCAATTCCCCTAGATGCACAACCAACAATAGTAAAATCCAACTCAACATTAGTGATAAAAAGACGTTCTGCTTCTAAAGCAATGCGCCTAACGGATTTTCCTAATTCATAATCAAACTCAGCCACACTCGACTGTGCTTCTTCAAGATTAGAAAGAACATGATTATTGGTCATTAAGACTCCAGGCGCAATTAAAAATCCTGTTCCTGAGCCAGTGCCGTTATTGGTAAACGTTAAAATGCGACAGACAGCTTTGGCTACATTTGCTCCATCTTCGAGAAATTTGGCTGGCAAAAAATTTGCTTTTAGATTGACTTTTTCAAGATATGCGGCTTCAAGTTTTTTGCGTTCTTGCCTATTTTCAATGTAACATTGCTCGGGTTTCATTAATTGTCGAGCGCGACGAAGAACCAAACGCCGAAAAACTTCAGGTTTGACATCTTGACTTTTAATACGAGCCTCTTTACCAGGGCAAATAAGATCTATGGGTTTCATCGTTTCAATTGAGGAGATTTTTTATAAATTTAAAAATCAAGCTTCTCTCGCCAAAAATTTGCAAAACACTATATCTAAGTAGTCGGACACAATTAAAGTTAACTGTGAGATAAGGGAACAGGGAACGGGGAACAGTTAACAGAAAAGAGTTTCAGCAACGCCTAACAGTTTTTTACACAGAGTCGTTTATTTATGTCCGACTACTTAGTTTTACTACTACCAGGCTGCAACCCTATATTTAATCTTTGAGAGAATGTTTGCAAGAGAATTACCGATAGGGCCTAACAATTGTACCCGCTACGATAATAAATGATTGTGCTTATAGCTGATTTGCACAATATGATACCTAAACCACATTACCACTCCTCAACAAAGTCAATTAATCCTTGGTACAGATCAGATGCGCTGTTGTCGCAACCACCGTAGTTGTGAATCCCAATGGCTATCCCATTATTCCGCAATACTGGACCGCCACTTTGGCCACCAAACGTGTCGATTTGGTAGAAAAACCGACCATCCCTTTTTTGAATAGAATCTCTCATTTTGTACTGAAAGATTCCAGTATCTCGATCGCCTGGATAACCACAAACGGTTGCCGCGTCGCTATCAGATATACTTGGGTTAAGAAAATCAGAGTGGCTTACATTCGAGGACAGTTTAATAGCTCCAACATCGTATCTCTTAGACCGATCGTTGATCCATCCATTTGCTGCCACCAAGTCACTCGATGTGTAGCGTCCGAAAGGTTCAGAATTGCCAGACTTCGCTGGGACAACAATTATACTATCCATCCAACCACCTTCATCGTGGTCGTAGACGCAATGGCCTGCAGTGTAGAGTTTGTTTGCGTGCGTCAACCAACCGGTTCCGATGAAATTCTTGCCATTTGCCGCCTTCATATAAAGCTTGCAAATTGCCTTAAATGGTAGCGATGCCGTGTTCGTGACTTTGATTCGGTTATCCAACCCACAGACGGACTCTTGAGTTTGTTCGAGAATAAAAAACTTTGGTGTGATGTTGTTGAAGTCATAACGACTCGAATCTCCCTCAGTCTTTTGAGTAATAAGTTTTTCTTGCACTTTGCTGTCTTTTTCTGGCATAGTTTTCCTATAAAATCTACTAATTTTGACCTATTTCAGTAGATGAAAAACTTTTCCATCTACTGCTGTTGCTAGATTATTCCAAGAGCATCTTCTTAATTTACGCAGAAATTTTATTTTTTGTAATAATTCTTTGCCAACTGGAAATTTCTCGTTGATAGAGAGCTCATACTAAATCCGTTGCTGAGAACCCTTTAAGTTGATCTATTAGACATTTGTAGCGAAATTTTACGAAATTGATATAAGATTGCTTCTCGATTTTGATTCGATAGTTAATTATTTTTTCTTACTAATTCAATTCGACATTATTTCTAATCTCTTCTTCAAGAGCTCTTTTAATATCTAATGATGCTTGAGAATTTAAATGTATTCTTAACTAATAAGGGTTGGAATCTAATTTGAGAATCCTCTCAGAGACCCAAAAAATGCCCTTATATAGCAATCCGATTTGATTCGTAAATGCGATCGTCGACTAATAGAAGAGAGCGGTGAGCTAGATCTAGTAAAAGTAACAATTGTTTGCGAGCTTTCATGAGAACTTGATTTTAAGTTAATATTTACTGCTTTTTGCTAAGTTAATGTTTAAAGTTGTTTTGTATTATAAAAAGATAAGTTTTTTAAATATTATTGCGTTCGTGACGAGATTATAGGGGTTTGAGGCTGTTAGGCTTCAAATCATGTCTTTAAGAGCTTGATTGATTTTGCAGTTCCCACAAAAAAAGCGGAAGAGTTGCTATCCCATTAATCTGATATGATAACAAGCAATTCTTATCTCATTATTTAATACATGTTTAGTAAACTTGGTACTATTTGTTCAGTAAGTATCTCTTCTCTTAGTTTGTGTCTACTCATTGGGAGTATCCAACAAAAATCTGCACAAGCTGCCATTATATCCTTGGAAAATCCTGGATTTGAGATTCCAGAACAAACCGACCAACCATTCCCAGGGGCTGGTTTTTTTGATTTTAATACTCCTCCTGGATGGGGTCTATACGATCCTAATGGGTTAATTCCAGAGGATGCTAGTTTAGCTACTTCTTTCACAGGAGGGTGGAAGCCTTCAGTAGCCTTTTTTCCCACAATACCTGAAGGAGACCAAATTGGGACTATTTTTCTAGTTCCGCCAGGTGCTGGAGAAGTCGGTTTTACTCAAAATTCAGATACTATCATCCAACCCAACACAACGTACACGCTTTCTGTAGCTGTTTTAAATACTCCTGCGTTACCAGGTGCTGAAATATTTGCAGGCTTTCCTGGTTACAGATTAGAGTTATTAGCTGAAAACACTGTAATTGCTACAGATAACAACTCTGTTGTGGTTAGTGAGGGAGGATTTGAAACCGCTACTGTTTCTTACACCAGTGCAAATGACGATATTTATTTAGGAGAATCATTAGGGATAAGATTAATTAATCCTAATTTGAATAATGCAAGCGGTCTTGATGGTGGTAATGGAATAGAAGTGAATTTTGATGATGTTGAGCTTCGTGCAACGTCTGTTCCTGAACCAATATCAGTGTTAGGTCATATACTATCTGGAATTACATTGATTTTTATTAAAAAACGTAGAATCGAACAGTAGAATATCTTCGATTTTTCGAATACTTATACACAAGCACAGATAAGAGGAAAGACACACCACAAAAATATCTTTTAAGTATCTTAAGGTAGCTGAATAAAATAGCATATTCAGCCTCAAAAAAAAACGGGACTACGTTTTAGCACAACTGTAGCCACCCACAGAATCGTTGAGCGATTCGTAAAAAATAATCTTGTCCCTTTACCATGGGGATTTCGTGAGGTAACTCTAAGAACTCTTCTAACCACTCCTGCTTACTTTGACCATAATTTTCAATGTCTTCCCAACCGTACAAATCTTTTATTTATAATTCTTAACTCGCTAGATCTTTAACATCAGTAAAATAGCTTGATAAATTGGCTTGTATTTCGTCTATCGGGGTTAATTCTGGTCATGCATGCTCGTGATTTTTTCTTTTCTAATTTTACAGGCGCAAATCCTAACCCCATCAATTATTTCCCCTAATAGTCTCAATTTACCGTAGTTTTCATACTTTATTATAGGTTTTCTTAAAGTTCTCCCTATATAAATAAACAATTCTGTACCAAAAACTAGGGTTAGACTACTGCTTTCGTACGAAGGGCGATAACTTTCAGATAAACAGAATTACTTAAATATCCCTTCGTTCTCGCTCGC
>JASJDA010000069.1 GCA_030065755.1 Prochloraceae cyanobacterium
GGCATAACAACCGTTATCGTCCATTTCTACCAACTCTGGGGTTACTTCTACTCCATAAAGGGGTTGTGCCGAGATACGCCCGAAACCGGCCACTACGCGCTGTATTCCTTAACAGCATTAGGTTTCAGGTTGTTAAGATTGAAGTAAATTACTTTGAGAATAATTGAACAAAGGTAGTTGAGGCTTCATTGCCAAGCAATCTGCTCCACATCTGTTTGAAGGTCTTCACTCGTTCCACGAACATAAACCATTGTCGTATCTAAAGAATCGTGTCCCATGATTTGAGCCAAACGATGTAGAGGTACAGTCTCAGCCATCCGATAACCAAAACGATGTCGTAGATCGTGAGGACTAATATCTTCAATTCCAGCAATTATTGCATATTTACTAATTAAATAGCCTAAAGCACGAGTTGTTATTGCCTCTTTTGTTTTACGAGAAGAAAATAACCAATTACCTTTGATTGTCAGCAGATATTCTGACAAGACTTTTCTGGCTGTTACATTGAGAGGTACTTCCTCGATACTTGTTCCCTTTGCCATAAACTTGTACATAGCCACTACGTTTTTTCAAATGAATATGTCCTACTTGAAGATGACAAACTTCTGCTGCTCTCAAGCCTGTATGAAACATTAAAATAATAATCGTGCGATCTCTAAAGGAACCATGATGAGTTACTGCTGCGACTATTGCTGATTCTTCAGCATCACTTATTTGACGGGGTGAAGATTTAACTTTTGGAATTAATTTAACTACTGTTGCAGGATTGTCAATAATTTTTTTCAAACTCACAGCCCAAGTAAAATAAGATTTAAGAGTTAGCAAATAGCGATTGATAGAAGCAGGAGCTAACTTGAGCTGAGATTGGAGATAGCTACGGTAGCGAGTTAAAGTAGGAGTGGTAATAAGTTCAAGTTGAAAGCCTATTTGTCTTGATTGTGTCGATTTGATTTGTAGGGTTTCGTACCAAGCAACAAAGGAGCGTAAATCAGATAAATAATTGCGAATTGTGACAGGACTCATATCCTGTTGCCCACGAAGATATGATTCGTAGGACGCTAATTCCTTCTGACCTAGTTGGGATATTGATGAGATAGTATCACGTTTCATCGCGATTTATTCAGCCGCTAATTCATCTATTTACTAGTGTAAGAACCTTAGCAGACATTAGAAATTAAGGTTAATCGTAGCATTAGCAGACATAAACTGTAAGATTAAGGGGGGTTTATTTCTGCTAATATCAGTTATCTGACATTAGACTGGCAGTATCTTTCCTTTGTACTTTAAGGAGGTGGCTTTAAATTACATCAATCGAACGCACTGCTTATCCTCGTTTTAAATCTAAGCCAACAACTAAAGAATTAATAGAACTTTATACTCCCAACGCCGCAGAAATAGAATTCGTTAATTCAAAGGTTCGCTCTCACTTAGGCAAATTAAGCTTCTTGGTCATGCTGAAAACTTTTCAGTGTTTGGGTTATTTTTGCCATCCTGAAGTAATTCCAGGAGCGATCGTTAACCACATTCGCGATTATCTAAAACTCGGAAAAAACCATAGCGCAATTGTTCCGCTTCGTTCTTCCCGCCGTTACAAAGAAGTTATTCGCAAATATTTGGCTGTTTCTATTTACGATAAACGAGGTCAAAAGCTAATGGCGATCGCCGTGGCTAATGCCGCTAATTTTCGCGACCATCCAGCCGATTTAGTTAATATTGCAATCGAAGAACTGGTGAAAGAACGCTACGAATTACCAGGATTTAGCACGATAGATCGTTTGGTGCTTCATATTCGCGAGGTTATTAACAGCAGGCTTTTCAAGCGCGTAGCTCGCTCTTTATCTCCGAGTGAAATTGCTTATCTAGACAGTTTGTTAACTAACAATCCAGATTTTGAAGCAATCAATCTTAACAAAATTAAGCAACTACCTAAAAAAGCTACTTTAAGTCAAATCAAAGCATTGCTTGCTAAATTTTCAAATTTAATGAATTTTGGCGATGCTAAACGTTTGTTGTCGAACATTCCTAACACTAAAATTATCTATTTTGCTGCTTACGCTCGAACTTTAGATGCAGCAGAATTTCAAGACATTCAACTCCCAAAACGCCGCACTTTGTTATTGTGTTTGCTCTATCGCTCTCAAGTGAAAGCTAGAGATTATCTGATCGAAATGTTTCTCAAACGAATCGCTCATATCCACAATCGGGGTAAAGAAAAGTTAGTCGAACTTCGAGAACGACATCGAGCTGCTACAGCAGCTCTTCTAGAGGTGCTGGGGGAAATTATTGAAGCCAGCGATGAGATAAAGGACGAAACAGCTCTGGGCCGTCAAATACAGGATTTAATCGCCACTCACGGTGGTTCGGAAAAATTGCGCTCTCAGTGTGCAGAAATTACCGCTTATAACAGCGATAATTATCTTCCCTTACTTTACCAATTTTACTCTCACTATCGGGCTGCTTTATTCGAGTTAGTTGAGAATTTAGATATTCGCTCAACGACTCAAGATCAGTCCTTAATCTTTGCGGTTAAATTTTTGCTATCAAACAAACAAAGGCGAGGAAGATGGTTGCCCCCGAGCGTGGATTTAAGTTTTGCATCTAATGTTTGGCGTAAGCTAATCGATAGGAGTTTCGCATTGACAGAATTCTGAAAATGTGCATTAGGATGCGTGCCGCTACGCGGATCCCGTAGGGATCGCGAATTGTCAGTAATCGAGCGACTTGTAAAGTTAGGATAATTTATAGAGCGATCGGGAGAAATTTGCCATAAGAGTCAGAAATAAGCCGTCTACTGCTAAATGCGATCTAAATATTTATACAGGATTTTTAATTGCTGAACCGAAATACGGTGGATGTAACCGATTAGCGGAAATTTTTAATATTTCTCACCATTCAGTTAACCGCTTCTTAGAGAGAGAAAAATATGAACCCAAGGATTTATTTGAGGAAAATAAATCCTATATTAACTTAATAGGTGGGACATTAAGTGGTGACGATACGGTTATAGAAAAACTCTATAGTGACGTAGATAAAGCAGAATTAATTGGCTATTATTGGTCAGGTAAACATCAGAAACCCATCAAAGGAATTAACTTAATAACTCTATATTACACTGATATAAATGGAGTTAGCGTTCCCATTAATTATCGAATTTATAATAAACAAGATGGAAAAACAAAAAACGATTATTTAAGAGAAATGATTGAGGAGGTTATTGGCTGGGGAATTAAGGCTCTTAACATAACTACTGATAGTTGGTATTCATCCAAACAAAATCTTAAGTTCTTTAGAGACAAAGAACTTGATTTTGGAGTGGGATTAGCTAAAAACCGTTCAGTTCGAATAAATAAGGGAAAATATGTTAGGATAGATTCTTTAGAAATTCCGGATGATGGATTAATAGTAGAGCTAAAAAGTTTTGGAAAAATTAAAGTATTTAAGAGAGTTTTCAAAAACGGAACCACTCACTATTATGCTTTATATTTTACAGATGAAAAGAAATTAGAAGAAGCGAATAGACAAGATTTTAGAAAATTATTTACCATACATTGGGGTATTGAAGTCTATCATCGCGCTCTCAAACAGCTATGTAATCTCAATAAATTTTTTGTCAGAAAAACCCCTGCTATTATTACTCATATTTTCTGTGCTCTTAGAGCCTTTTGTCAACTTGAATTAATGAGAGTTAAAGAAACAATTGACAATTGGTATGAAGTACAAAGAAATTTGTATACCGAAGTAGCTAGACAGTTTATTATTGATAATTTTTAACAGAAAATTATTCTTAATTAATTACTTTATTAATGACCGATCGTCTTCAATCAATTAGCGATCGTCTCAAATCAATCAGCGATCGTCTCAAATCAATCAGCGATCGCCTCAAATCAATTAGCGATCGTCTTCAATCAATCAGCGATCGTCTCAAATCAATCAGCGATCGTCTCAAATCAATCAGCGATCGCTACATGCATATTTCCTGTTTTCTGTCAATGCGAAACTTCTAAAGAGGTTAAAGCATCTTTTGGAGGCGATCCCCAAGGGATCGCCGTAGCGGCGCGAATCAGTCGGGTAGCTGTCGATCGAACGGGTCGAGTATTGGGATGGATTGGTGCAGTTGAGCAGTATGAGGGGAATGTATGGGAAATACACCCATTGATAGTGCGCGCGGATTCTCGCAGACAAGGAATAGGTCGATCGCTGATTAGAGATCTGGAAAACTGCGTAATTAAGCGTGGCGGTCTGACTTTGTGGGTTGGGACTGATGACGAAAATAACCAAACTACACTTTCTCAAGTTAATCTCTATCCCAATGTTTGGGAACACGTTGTCAAAATTAGAAACCTAAAAAATCATCCTTATGAATTTTATCAAAAGTGCGGTTTTGTTATCGTTGGCGTAATGCCAGATGCTAATGGAATAGGAAAACCAGATATCTACATGGCAAAATCCTTACACTCGATCGACTCGTAATTGTCTAATTTTCTCCCACAATTCCCAAAACCCTAATAAACTCTAGAGGTAAACTGTCACTATCGGCAATAAAAGCAACTTCGTAAACTCGATCGCCTATTATCTGCTGCGTAGGTTCTAAGAGAACTTTTAGAGGTTGAAACAATTCTGGATTACTCTTTGCTGCATCGCTAAAACTATTCTGGAGATCTTTTAACCAAGTAGGTAAATCTGTAACTCGATCGCTTAAATTAAAAGACAAATGATAGTAACCTACATAATGTTCGTCGCCAAAAGCATCTGGGGGAGGTTTGGGTTCGGGAATTTGAATTAATTCTATCCTTCCTCCTAATCCTTCCATCCAGCAAGCAAGAGTATAGCCTGTTGTAAAACGTTCTTTTACCTTAAATCCTAGTTGTTGGTAAAAAGCGATCGCGCGGTGAATGTCCGCCGTCCTTATTGAAGCATGATGCATTATTTACTATTCAAAAAATTTAAACGCATAGGGATATCTTTCTGAGACCCCTTCTTGTTTTTCTAAATTAAAGTTAAAGTTAATCGCTTCCCAACAAGGTTCTTTTGGGGATTCTGGACTAAATTCTACAGGAAGACCGTAAAGTCTTGGCGCTTCTTTTACTTCTGAATTTCCTCGCCAGGGCTTGCTACGTTCTAGGTAAGAACTAACTAATTGTCTGTAGCGACTGGCTATAATCACTTTTGTCGCTTTGTATCCTTCTGTATAGAGACGGTCTAAGGCTTCGTGAATTTCAAAGCGAATTCCATCTGGATGAGTGTGTTGGCGATACCATTCTCCTTCCCATCTACGCCAGTGACGTCCAGACTGTAGGTGAATCAACTCGCCTGTTTTCGGATCTGCCTCAAACGCTCCATGTCGAGTGCATAAATACGTGTCTGTTAATGTTAAAGCTGGTATTATTTGGCGGCAGTGAGGACACTTAATCTCTGCTCCAAATATAGGGTATTGTAAAATAGAATCTACCATTGTATCACCATATCACCTGTTTTGCTGGTCAGCTGGATTCTAGTAACCGCAAGTTTATTATAGAGTCGCTCGATCGACGATTTCTGTTGGCGAGAGCGCTTAATTACTCATATCTACAGACCTTTGCGCATTACCGTTGATTTTTAAGAGCTTTTTAGATTTTTTACAGAAAGATAAATTTATTTATTTTTTTAGCACAAATTTTGCAGGGTTTTTGTTTCTGAAGTGGTTGCATACCTCCACTGACCTGGAGAGAGACCATCTAGGCTGAGTTGAGTAATACCGATACCAATTTTCAAGCGCACTAAACGCAAAGTAGGATATCCTACTGCTGCTGTCATGCGTCTTACTTGTCGATTGCGTCCTTCTGTTAGTGTAATTTCTAACCAGGAAGTAGGAACGTTTTTGCGATAGCGAATGGGAGGGTTGCGAGGTGGTAGGGTTGGTTCTTGAGGTAATTTTCTGACTATAGCTTTACGAGTACGATAATTTTTAATATACACCCCAGCACGCAAGCGATCGAGCGCTTCTTTATCGGGAATGCGTTCCACCTGTACCCAATAAGTGCGCGGATGAGCAAACTTAGGATGAGAAAGACTGTGTTGTAAGCGTCCGTTGTTAGTTAGTAGCAACAGTCCTTCGCTATCTAAATCTAGTCTTCCTACTGGGTAAACAGAAGCGATCGGAATATACTCTTTAAGGGTAGGGCGTTTATTTTCTCCTCTACTGTTGTCTGTAAACTGACACAATACTCCGTAGGGTTTGTAAAACAAAATATAGCGATCGAGATCTGGTATAGATATGGTCATCCAAACTTAAGTTATCTTTGAAGCTTAATCCTACAGTCCTTTAGCAAAACCAATTCCACTTATTTGGGTCGATCCGATAATCTGGTTTCCTATCTTAAATAGCACGGAATTTGCTAATCCCAGTTGACTGCAAACAATTCCACACATAGCAAATTGCTCTATATTTAGATCGACTTCTTGGGGACAATCCTCAAAATCTACAGTTAGAAAAATAAAATCATCCTTAAGTTCGCGAAAGATTTTGCATTCTCGTGGAATAGTCTTTACTAAAGAGCGTAGTTTGGCGATCGCCTCGACTTCTAAGTCAAAGCTATTATAATTGAAAGGCCAATTTTTAGGTGCCATAATATATTCTTCTCCTCGATATAAAAGATCTCTTATAATTTCTTTCCCATATATATGATGGCAAATTAAAACCCCGAACGTCTTTGAATAGATGTAGAAAGATAGGTATTCATCCTCAGTCTTTTATTAAAAATTGTAACTATTTGGAACAGAATAAAAAAAATCAGTTAAAACATCGACGACCTGCGATAGTCTAGACAAAGTAATTTCAGTTCTTAAAGGGAACAGGGAACAGGGAATAGGGAACAGTGAATTGTTTAGAAGAGAATTTACACTTTCCCAAAACCCATTCCGTCTCAAAAAACGAGGCTTCAAACCAAGGCATAAGGGAAAAGTTATTTTCTGTTCCCCGTTCCCCGTTCCCTGTTCCCTTCGAGGCAACAGCCTCGGTCATTTTCAACAGCGAGTTTAGCGAGTTTTTTTTAATGACAGTTTCTAGTTCTACCCGCACCATTCGCATCGGTTCCCGCAAAAGTCAGCTAGCATTGGTTCAGACTTATTGGGTACAAGAAGAACTACAAAAACACTTCCCCAACAGAAAGTTTGAAGTAGAAACCATGAGTACCCAAGGAGATAAAATACTCGACGTAGCGCTGTCGAAAATAGGCGATAAGGGATTATTTACCAAAGAATTAGAAGACGGAATGCTAAACAACCGAGTAGATTTGGCTGTTCATTCCCTCAAAGATTTGCCTACTAATTTACCAGAAGGTTTAATGCTTGGATGCGTGACAGAAAGAGTAGACCCTGCTGATGCAATGGTCGTCCATTCCAAACATAAAGACAAGCAAATCGAGACATTACCAGAAGGTGCAGTAGTTGGGACTTCATCTCTGCGGCGTTTAGCACAATTGCGCTATCATTTTCCCCATCTCAGTTTTAAAGACATTCGCGGCAATGTCAATACTAGATTGCGCAAACTAGACGAAGGAGAATACGACGCGATAATTTTAGCAGTGGCGGGGTTGCAAAGATTGGGGATGAGCGATCGCATACATCAAGTTATCCCCAGCGAAATATCTCTCCACGCAGTCGGACAAGGTGCTTTAGGAATTGAGTGCCGCTGTGGCGATGAGGAAGTATTACAATTAATTAAAGCTTTAGAAGATCCAGCAAGTCGCGATCGCGCTCTAGCAGAACGGGCTTTCTTGCGAGAATTAGAAGGCGGCTGTCAAGTTCCTATTGGAGTTAATACTAAAATAGAAGGCGATACTCTAACTTTAATAGGTATGGTTGCTAGTTTGGATGGCAAGCGCCTAATTAAAGATAGTATCAGTGGGAAGGCTGCTGACGCTGAAAAATTAGGTGGAGATTTAGCCGAAAAATTACGTCAATTAGGCGCAGGAGAAATATTAGCAGAAATCTTTGCTCAAATAGAACGGGGTTAAATTGCTGTTAGCTGTTAGCTGTTAATGGATTTAAACCACTGCCTAACCTAACCAACTATAGAGTTGGGGTAATTTTCATACCCTCGTTTAGTTTTATGATTTATTCAGCTAACAGCTAATAGCTATTTCGTTAAAATACTAACTTCGATTCTTTGTATAGGTTTTTATTCGGTGTAGGGAAACCAAACCTTTGAGGTTGGGGTTTCCTAACTTATTATTACGGGCATAAATTATTAAAATAACATCAGTAAGACCAAATTTATTTGTTAATAGTGGTAAGGACTTACTAAATCGAGTCCATATAATTGAGGCCTGATATAAAAGTCTCTACAGTATTCAGTCGATCGCACAGACAACAACTAACAATCTTATTTAGGCGTTTCTTAGTAGGTAAAATAAGAAAAAATGCAACCAACTAATCCCCAAAAATTTACAGAAAAAGCTTGGGAAGCTGTTGTCCGCACACCCGATATTGCTAAAGAAAATAAACACCAGCAAATAGAAAGCGAACACCTGATGAAATCCCTCCTAGAACAAGAGGGACTCGCAACTAGCATCTTCAACAAAGCAGATATAAGCGTACAGAAATTGCGCGATCGCACGGAAGAGTTTATTCGCCGTCAGGCTAAAGTTGCTAATCCAGGCAATTCTGTTTATCTAGGACGCAGTTTAGATACCTTACTCGATCGATCGGAAAATTTCCGTAAAGAATTTAACGACGATTACATTTCTGTCGAACACCTAATTCTCGGCTACGCAGAAGATAAACGTTTTGGCAAACAAATATATGAAGAATTTGGTCTCAATAAAAACAAACTCAAGGAGATTATCGAACAAGTGCGAGGTTCTCAAAGAGTAACAGATCAAAATCCAGAAGGAAAGTACGAATCACTAGAAAAATACGGTCGCGACTTAACTCAACTCGCACGGGAAGGGAAACTAGACCCAGTCATCGGACGAGATGACGAAATTCGCCGCACTATTCAGATTTTATCTCGACGGACGAAAAATAATCCCGTATTGATTGGGGAACCAGGGGTGGGTAAAACAGCAATCGTCGAAGGACTGGCTCAAAGAATCGTCAACCGAGACGTACCCGAATCATTGCGCGATCGCAAACTAATCGGTCTGGATATGGGTGCGCTTATTGCTGGTGCTAAATATCGAGGAGAATTTGAAGAACGCCTCAAAGCAGTTCTCAAAGAAGTTACCGACTCGGAAGGAAATATTATTCTATTTATAGACGAGATCCACACCGTGGTCGGTGCAGGTGCGACTCAAGGCGCAATGGATGCAGGGAATTTGCTCAAACCCATGTTAGCGCGGGGAGAATTGCGCTGTATTGGCGCGACAACTCTCGACGAATATCGCAAGTATATCGAAAAAGATGCCGCACTAGAGAGGCGCTTTCAATCAGTATACGTAGACGAACCCAGCACGATCGATACTATTTCGATTTTGCGGGGTCTCAAAGAAAGGTACGAGGTTCACCACGGGGTGAGGATCGCCGATACAGCATTAGTAGCAGCAGCCACTCTTTCTAACCGCTACATTAGCGATCGGTTTTTACCAGATAAAGCGATCGACTTGGTAGACGAAGCAGCAGCTAAGCTGAAAATGGAGATAACTTCCAAACCAGAACAATTAGACGAAATCGATCGGAAAATTTTGCAGAGGGAAATGGAACGTCTTTCCCTGCAAAAAGAATATGACGATCTTTCCAGAGAAAGATTAGAAACCTTAGAAAAAGAGTTAGCCAACCTCAAAGAAGAACAATCGGAACTTAACGCTAAATGGCAATCTGAAAAAGAAGTTATCGACCAAATTCGCGCTTTCAAAGAAGAAATCGATCGAGTAAATTTAGAAATACAACAGGCTGAAAGAGATTACGATTTAAATCGCGCTGCTGAATTGCGCTACGGTAAATTAACCGATCTGCAGCGACAAATCAAAGAAACTCAAGAAAAACTGGCAGAAAAGCAAAGTAGCGGTCGGTCTTTACTGCGGGAAGAGGTTTTAGAATCAGATATTGCCGAAATTATCTCTAAGTGGACGGGAATTCCACTCAGTAAGTTAATGGAGTCGGAAAAAGCCAAACTGCTGCATTTAGAAGAAGAACTCCATCAAAGAGTCATCGGACAAGAAGAAGCAGTAACTGCCGTTGCTGATGCCATTCAGCGATCGCGCGCTGGTTTAGCAGATCCCAATCGTCCTACTGCTAGTTTTATTTTCCTCGGCCCCACAGGCGTTGGCAAGACGGAGTTAGCCAAAGCATTAGCGCAAAATCTCTTCGATACTACTGAGGCGATCGTGCGGGTCGATATGTCCGAGTATATGGAAAAACACGCCGTATCTCGCTTGATCGGCGCACCTCCAGGATACGTAGGTTATGAAGAAGGAGGACAGCTAACAGAAGCAATTAGAAGGCGACCTTATTCAGTAATCTTGTTTGACGAGATCGAAAAGGCCCACGGCGATGTTTTTAACGTTATGTTGCAAATACTTGACGACGGACGATTAACCGACGCACAAGGTCACGTGGTAGACTTCAAAAACACCATTATTATCATGACCAGTAACATCGGTTCTCAGTATATTTTGGACGTAGCTGGGGACGACTCCCGATACGAAGAAATGCGATCGCGGGTAATGGAAGCAATGCGCGATAGCTTCCGTCCCGAGTTTCTCAACCGCATCGACGAGGTCATTATTTTCCACAGTTTGCAAAAACAACAACTTTACAAAATTGTTCAGCTTCAAGTTGCACGTTTAGAAGAGCGTTTGAGCGAGCAAAAGATGTCTTTGAAACTATCAGAAGCTGCTAAAGATTTCTTAATTGAGGTAGGTTACGATGCCGTATACGGAGCCAGACCTCTTAAAAGAGCAGTACAAAAGTACTTAGAGACAAATATTGCTAAAGCAATTTTGCGGGGGGATTTCAAAACTGGAGACACAATTTTCGTCGATGTTGAGGAAGAGCGTTTGATTTTTAAACGCTTACCAATAGAAATGTTAGCTAAATAAAAAAATATTAGCTTAATTTTTTGTTAGGACGCTATTTTTTAGCGTCCTAATTTTTTTCTAATTATTCTTCGTCTTTTGGCTGCTCGTCTTCTTGGCTTGCAGGAGGAGTTGCAGCTTCTGGAGTTGCAGGAGGTACTTCGTCTTCTGGAGTTGCAGAAGGTACGTCTTCTGGGGACCAGTCTGCTTCTTCTTCCTCGTCATCATATTCATAAGCAGTCTCGCCGATAGCTTCTTCAAACTCTTCATATTCTTCATCAGATACAGCTTGACCGTGACGACCTTCATAGATAGCATCTGCCAATTTTCCCACAACTAGCTTGATAGAGCGAATAGCATCGTCGTTAGCAGGAATAGGAATATCCACCACATTAGGATCGCAGTTGGTATCCAACATAGCCACTACAGGAATTCCTAATTTTTGACACTCTTGAATGGCATTGTATTCCCTGCGAGTGTCCACAATAACTACAATATCTGGAGTTCGGCGCATCATTTTGATGCCACCGAGATATTTTTGCAGTTTTTCTAATTCGCGACGTAAAACAGAAGCTTCTTTTTTCGGTCGTTTTTTAATGCTCTCACTTTCTTCAAGCTGTTCTAATTCTTTGAGACGACCTATTCGATTTTTGATTGTCTCCCAGTTAGTTAGCATTCCTCCCAACCAGCGCTGGTTAACGTAATAAGCACCACAACGAGAAGCTTCTTGGGCAATAATGCCCGCAGCTTGACGTTTAGTCCCGACAAAAAGAACTCTTTTACCCTGTTCTGACGATCGGCGCATATAGTTGTATGCTTCATCTATGAGTTGGGCTGTTTGCACCAAGTCAATAATGTGAACCCCGTTGCGAGCAGTATAGATAAAGGGGTCCATTTGGGGATTCCAACGACGAGTCTGATGTCCGAAATGGACACCTGATTCTAGTAATTCAGCAAGTGTAACAACTGGCATATTTTTTTTCTCCTTTCGGGTTTATCCTCCACCCAGGTGCATTTCCCACAGGAAACACCCGAAATCCTGAATGTGCGATTTAAGAAAACCTTTTTAGGATAGCATAATTTAAAAACTACTAGGAAACTGACAGCAAATAAAAAATAACAAATAGCAAATAGCAAACAACGCGAGATAATTAATAGATTGTAGAGAGGCAATCTTAATTGCAGACTATGTCCGAGTCGCGCTTTACCATTTCTCCCTTAAACATACTTTTAATTGTGGTTACTGGCTTGCTACTCGTTTTGCTGTGGCAGCTTAGAAGTCTATTATTAGTACTGATGATTTCTGTGGTGCTAGCTTCTACTTTGGCACCAATTATTCGGAGTGCAGAAAATTTACGTATTCCTCGCTGGCTGGCGGTTATTCTCGTTTATCTAGGGTTGATTGCTATTTTAACGGGAATTGGTTTATTAATTGGCCCGACGGTAGTAGAACAAATACAGCGCTTGTTTCGCAAACTGCCAGGTTATTTGGATGTTTTAGCATCCCTAGCAGAAAATTTGGCGTTGCGTTTTGGCATAACTGAACCTCAAGCCATCGATCTAATTAATCAAATATTCGATATTCAATCCCTCACTACTTGGACATTTCGTTCTAGTCAGCTATTGTTGGTGCGGTCTCTAGGAGTTACCCGAGGCATAATCGACGCGGTTTTTACTTTACTTCTCTCCGTGTTGCTCTCAGGATATATGTTGTCTGGATCTAAGACATTGATTAAGGGTTTAGTCAGTTTATTTCCTAAACCCTGGGACGATCGTTTAGAAGCCCAGGTGATTCCTGTCAGTCAAAAGATGGGAGGATATATTCAAGGAAGAGTGCTGGTTTCTGCTATATTGGGCATAGCAATTAGTGTGGGCTTAAAATTTGTCGGTATTTCCGAGTTTGCTCTTGGTTTGGGAGTAATAGCAGCAATTACTAACTTAATTCCTTTTTTCGGACCAGTGTTGGGTGCCATTCCCGCTTTGATTGTGGCAATAGCTCAAGGAGGATGGGTTTTCTTGTGGGTTTTGCTGCTATTTGTCGTTATTCAAAATGTCGAAACTTACGTTCTCGATCCCCTGCTAGTTGGTTCTTCGGTAAGAGTGGCTCCTTTATATCAGCTTTTAGCAGTGTTAGGAGGAGCTATAGTTTTAGGAATTCTCGGTGCTTTGATCGTTCCTCCTTGGGTAGCTGGCGCTTCTGTGCTGCTGGAGAATCTTTATTTGAAACCGAAACTAGAAGCAGAAAAAAAAGCTGCTGAGTTAGAATCTGTTGCTGTAGAAGAAAAACCTTCAACTCTTTCTGTCAAAAGGTAATTTCGAGTGCTGGGAGTTGACCATCTCTCTAACTCCAGCACCTCTAGGGGCAATTATTGCCAATCTTTTACAATTCATTGGTAATCCAAGCACATTGGTAAGGTTTGAGAGTAAAATTTCCGTCAATATCTTCGAGGGGTTCGCCGCTAATGAGATCGCACCAATCTCTCGTATCGTAAAGATTTAAGTCGGACAAGCGCAATTGCTGGGTACTATTGCTTAAATTATTGATACAGAAAATACTCTGTTCCCGATAAATACTCTGTCTCCAGAAGGCAAATATAGATGTGTTTAAGGGATGAAGAGTGTATTGAGTAGCATTGGGATGAAAAGCTTTTTGACGGCGACGAATTTGAATCCGTCTAGATAATTCCCTTAAGACGCTCGACTGAGTAGAATGAGGATCGCTCAGCAATTCTTCTAATTCTTTGTAATTCCACTTGCGACGGTTAATAGCACGATTTTTTCCCGTTTTTTCCACATCTTCGTGATGATTGGGGGTAGCTAGCAAAGTGTGGATGTAAAAGGCGGGAATCCCCTCTACTGACATCATAATCGTTTGCGAACAAATTAATCGCTCGATTTGCCATTCGTCCTCTCCCTTAGCCGTTCCCTTCATGGCATCGAACCACGATATATTAACTTCATAGGGGCTTTCTGTGCCGTCGGCTTTCTTTCTCATGCTAATTTTGCCCCCAAATTGCTTCATTGTCTTCAATAGCACGTGATACTCGTCTTCAGCTAATAGTCCTTCTGCGGGACGCATGCCGATACCGTCGTGGGAAGCAGTAAAATTAAAGTAAGCACAGCCGATTGGAACGGGGGGCATTCTCATCATCCAGGTTTTTAAATGAGTCGATTTTCCCTGTAGCAAAGCATTCAGTAGCAGAGGCGGCAGACTAAAATTGTAAATCATGTGTGCCTCGTTACGATTGCCAAAATAACTCAGGTTCTCTCGATTGGGTACGTTGGTTTCTGTAATGAGGGCAACTGAAGGATCTACCATTTGCAATATTTCCCGCAGCAGCCTGACTACATAGTGAGTTTGAGAGAGGTGGATACAGCTAGTTCCGAGGTGCTTCCACAAAAAACCCACCGCGTCGAGGCGAATCAATTTCGCTCCTACTTCTACATAAAAAAGAATTATTTTGATAAACTCTATGAGAACGTCTGGATTGGAAAAGTTGACGTCGATTTGATCTGGACTGAAGGTAGACCAGACATATTTTTCCCCATTAACTGTATCTACTTTTGTCAGTAAAGGAGTACTGCGAGGACGAACTACATCTGATACATCTGTTTTAGAATCCACCTCGATAAAATAATCGCAACCTGGTTTTTTTCCTTGTTTAAACTGCTCAAACCAAGCGTGTTTGCTGGAGATGTGATTGATAACCAGATCGACCATTAAATTAAACTTGCTGTCAATCCTTTTAATATCTTCCCAGTCTCCTAACTCTGGGTTGACTTCTAGGTAGTCAATAACAGCAAATCCATCGTCAGAACTATAGGGGAAGAAGGGAAGTATGTGAACTCCTGTTATTGTGTCTAGCAAGTATTTTTCTAGAAAACAAGCTAGGGTTAGTAGAGGATGGTCTTCTCCATTGCTAACGACGCTGTCTCCGTAGGTAATCAGTTGAACGTTGTTTTCACTCCATTTATTCAAATCTTCGTCCCAGCTTTGGGCAAAATTGTCTTTAAGTAGAGCAAAAAGTTTTTCTAGTAGTGTTTCTATTGTCTCTCGATCGTATATTTGTTCCAGTAGAGGTTTAATTCGCATGGAAAAATACTTAAATTGCTTGTCTCGATCGCTCATAAATCTAACGCCTACACTTTTTAAAAAAAAACATCTACTTGTTTTAGCTGCTCGACAAGGCAGTAGCTAAAACAGTATAATAGAACACCTAACTACTAAAAAAACTCCTGGAAAATACTGAATTATCCAGAAAAGATCTAACTTATCCTACTTTGACAAATTGTAATTAGGAACCTTTGTGCTTCATAATATTATGCACTTCCTCTTCTCTCACTGCTGCGATCTCTAACACATCTCCCTGAGAAAGTGGGCACTGGATAATTAAAGTGTGTTATCTTGCCAGGTTTCACTTGTATTGATATTTCATAAAGATGATTTAACACGATATTACAAAAATAATCTTTACAACTGTAGTAGAGTTGTAAAAAATTGAGAAATTCAATCAGTTTTCACAGTGAGGGTATTAAAGCTAGATTTTTCAAAGCGATCGTAGATTCTTTGCTAAGAGAAATATGCAGATAAGCTATCATTTGTCGATAAAATCCAATGAATTGCTAAAAAGATTTTTTTTAGGATTATACATACATAATTACTTAAAATATTTTATGAAGAAAGTCGTATTTACCGTACGATTTCTGAACTTTATAAGCAGTCTAGATAAGCAATTATATCTAGAACTCAGGTAATAGTTCTATTTGCTGTCGAATATTTTGCTCAATTGTTTGCAATGCTTGTTGGGGAGAAGTTCGATCGATATCGCTAACATTCCAGTATTCTATTTTTTCGACCCATTGAGGAAATTTTAAAGTCATTAGAGGGCGGTGTTCTCGATCGTCTAGGGCAATAATTTTATCTGAAGAGGTAAAATCTACCTTTTTTGCAGATATTGGGTCTCTGAGTCGATCGCTCAATATTATCCCCCGCTGGGCTAGACCCTCAGTGGCATACTTAGAAATAGGGCCGATATTATTTACACCTCTTTCCAAGGCTAGTCCGCGAGAATTAGCCCTCCACGAGATCGATCGCTCTGTTGCAACAGCATTAAACAAATATTCAGCAAAACGACTGCGATAATAATTTCCAGTACAAAGAAATAGAATTATTTTCATTGCTGCAACTAGTTGTTATGTGGATTGGTAGAGACTACTTTTGCCGTTTTTAGTACGCCACTGGTGAATCAAACTACTTAGCTTAAAGAAAGATGGCTTAGGTCGTAGATTAGCGTCTAAAAGTCCGCCATAAGGCCAAAAATGACCGATATCGGCAAAATCCCACCAAGTAATTGCCTGAATATAAGGTTTACTATAACAGAGAGTATAGAATTGTTCTACCCAGTCTGCTTGTACGCTTTCGCTCCAAGGAGAATGCCAAAGACCTATGGGTCCTCCTAGGATTGATTTTTCATCTTTTCCTGGAGCAGAAGAAACACCTATTTCTGTGATGTGAATTGGCTTTCCTAATTGAGAGAAACGATCGAGAAGTCGATTAATTTCAAACATATCCTGATGGGGGTAGTAAAGTTGTAATCCGATGAATTCAAAAGGAATCTCAGCTTCTTGACAAGATTTCAAAAATTGATAAGGACTAGTTGTAGGCGGCTGGGCAAAAGCAACATTTGTCCCCCACAAGCAACAATGATTGATAATTCTCTGCACCTGGGGATTACCAGCGCGAGAGGCAGTAGCAGCTAAATTAGCTATTTCGAGCAATTGTTCCAGAGAATAACCAAGAGTATTAGCCCAGGAAAGCCCATTAGCTTCATTAATAATGTCGTAGTAAGGAATACGCTTTCCATAACGAGCAGTAATTTCTGAAACTGAACGGTAAATAGATTGCTTGACTTGGCTGTAGGATTTACCTTCTAACCAGTCAGGAACTCCAGCGCGGTGCAAATAAACTAGGGGATGTCCTTTAGGAGTAATTCCCCTACTTTCGAGCCAATTGACCATTTTATCTACCCGCTGGTATTTTTTGATACCAGCCTGAGGTTCAAACGATCGCCAGTAGAAAGGAACAGTAGCAAAGTTAAATAACTGCTTGAAAAGTTGATTATAGGAACTGTCAACCCCTGTGCTTTGAAAATTGAAAAAATTGCAGCCAAAGAGAAAATCTTGACGAGCTGGTTGTCTTTTAATTTCTTGCCGAGCAAGAGTAAACACTGCTTCTTCCCCAGCCCAAAGACTCTCACGTAAAACTCCGTTACACAAATTGGTTCGCTGTGTCGCAACGGAGGTTTGTTCGGCAGCTTGTAAAAGAGCTGACGCTTTTTGCAAACGCTGTTTTATTTTAGGGCTAAACTCAATTGCTTTTTGACTCCAATTAGATATGGCGTGGCGAACTCGATGGAGTCGGCAACGAGCAAAAGCTAGGTTTAACTGCAAAGGAAAATCTTGAGGCTGATAACCTCTACCTTGATTGTCCGCATATAGTGTCACCTCCCCAAAACCTTCAACTGGCATACGCAAAGCAATAGCAAAGGGAGATGGGGGTGGTTGAGAGAAAATCTTGCCAGTCTCAACTCGTCTAATCGGATTGGGTAGCGGTTCGTCGTTAAGATTGAGAAAATAAAGCCGTTTGAGAACCTCAATCGGTAGAGGTTCGCCAGAAGGATAAAATCCTTGCATTAAAATGTAAGACTCTTCGATTTCGGTTGTTTGTGCCGTCGAATCAGCTTGAGCTTTCAATTGAGTCAAAGTCAACCCAGTAGCGAATTGAAAAAAATGCCGACGGGATAAATTAAACACGGACTTTTAATTCAAAAAAGTAATTGTTTTTAAAGTACAACAATTAACAAACTTCCTCAAGCAATTGACATACTCTCGCCGTTAAGATAGCAAACCAAATTCAATGAACGACAACCCCAAACAAGCAGATATCAATCTGTTTCTATTTTCCTTTCCCGAATTAGCTGAAGTTAAACGCCAACTTCCTAATCAATCTCAACAACTGAGAATGGCTGCTTTAGCAGATGCTATAGATAGAGCTTTGTCTTATGGAGAAGAAGGATTAAAACTTGCTATTGAGATTTTAATGAATGAAAGTGGTCAGATGAGATTAGCTACTTACGATATTTTATGGGAGAAGTTAGATGAAAGTGGTAAGTATAAATTGATCGAATATCTTGCCAGTAATGAAGAAATGTGACGAAAAACAATATTTAGCAATAATTTGTAACGAATATATTGACAAATTGCAGGCGATCGTTACTTGTCACCAGTGGAGATTTATAGAGAAGATATTGGTGATTGTTGGGTTAGGTCGAGTAGGTCAGCGGGTTGCAGGTTTTTTACCAAATATTTGGGTTTAAAGCCTCGCCCTAGAAGGGCGACTTTATATTTTTATGTTATAATCTTATCGTAAGCATCAACGATAAGATGATTGTCTACGAGTCCAAACTAGAAGGAACTTTAAACCAGTACGAACGGCTAGACCAAGCTATTCGTACTGGTCGTTTTGTCCGTAACTCTATAATTCGTGCTTGGATGGACAATCAAGTTAAATCTAGAAACGATGCTTATAAGCACTGTGCGGTTTTAGCTAAAGACCCTCAGTTTCCTTGGGCTAAGCAATTAAACTCTCAAGCTAGACAAGCTCATGCAGAAAGAGCTTGGTCACAATGATTCTATTTTTTATAAAGTAGCCCTTCATAGTAGTTAAGTTATAAACGAAGTAGTAAAGTTATCGTAAAAGGGCTACTTTATAAAAAATAAAGACATCTTTTCGGGGCTTCTGTTGAGCGTTTTTATCGTAATTGCAAGGCTAAAATTCAAGGAAAGAAGGGGTTTCCAAAATTTAAAAAGTATCAAGTTAGAGCATCAGTAGAGTACAAAGTTAGCGGCTGGAAACTATCTGAATGCAGACGCTATTTAAATTTAACTGATGGTTTTAAAGCAGGTACTTTTAAGTTATGGGGGACTAGAGATCTTCACTACTATCAACTCCAACAAATCAAAAGAGTAAAGATAGTTAGAAGACACGACGGTTATTATGCACAGTTTTTGATTGACTATAAAAGAGAGGAGAAAAAAGAGCTAACGGGGAAACAAATTGGTTTAGATGTTGGTTTAAATCATTTCTACACTGATAATTTTGGCAACAAAATTGACAACCCTAGGTTTTTAAGAAAAGACGAAAAGAAGATTAAAAAACTTCAACGTCGTCTCTCAAAAACTGAACTTAAAAGCAGTAATCGTAAAAAAGCCAGAAATAAATTAGGTAGAGCGCATCTCAAGGTTTCACGCAGGCGTAACGATTGGGTATGTAAGTTAGCCCAGCGCGTCATACAATCTAACGATTTGGTAGCAATTGAAAACCTAAAAGTGCGTAACTTGATTAAAAACCATTGCGATCGCCAAATCAATATCCGATGCGGCATGGTATCGTTTTCGTGAATGGTTGGAGTATTTTAGTGGAGTCTATGGAGTTCCAGTTATAGCGGTTAACCCCAGTTATACTAGTCAAAACTGTTCAAACTGCGGTCAAAAAGTAGTTAAAACTCTTAGCACTAGAACTCACTTGTGTCCGCATTGCAACTATGTTGCTGATCGAGACAAAAACGCTGCCATAAACATCTTAAAATCTGCTCTCAAGGAATTATCAACTACGGTGGGGCGCACCGAATGTGAAGTCTCTGGAGAGATTCCCCTCTGCTTGAATGTGGAAACACAGGCAAGTAAGGGAACTCGAAGAAAGAGAAAGTTTAACCAGTGATGGTTAGAATCCCCATGCCTTCAGGCTGGGGAGAACGTCAAAACAATCTTTAGTAGGGATTACTTTTGATACTGACTTCGATCGCACGATGTTACCAGAGATTCCTTTAGTCATTGGTAATTTAAAAGAAGCTCTACCTAAAGCCAATTTCGCTACTGCTAGAAGCATACTAATCACTACTGATAACGAAATGCTCAATTTAGAGATTGCTTTGATGGCTAGAGCGACTAATCCTGAAAGTAATTTGGTAATTGGCACTTATAAAAAGGGACTGAGCCACAATTTAAATCACCTGTTAAAGAATGCTCAAGTTATAGGAGCCTATGAAGTTGGCGCAGAAGCATTTGCTGGAGCTGCTTTTGGCGAAAATATTCTCGGTTTATTCCGTCAAAACAACCAAACAATTTTGGTAACTGAATATCAGATCGAAGCCGACGATACTCTTAATGGGTTGCTTCTGGGTGAAATAGCCTATGGCTATGGAATAATAGTTATTCTCCACCAAAGTCCTTCCCAATCTCCTCGATTTATGCCTTCAGATGATATCCCGTTAAACGCAGGCGATCGAATTGTAGTGTTAGCTAGTGGCGAAGGGTTGCGACGAATTGAAGGAGGAAGAATTAGAATTACTACCAGGTGCTGGCGGGTTAGAGTTGAAAAAGTTTTAACTGACGATGCGATTTTTGAAGGAGCTAACCTTATTAGTCGCATTTCTGGATGCAGCCTAGTTCGAGCGAGGAATTTAATGAATAATTTACCTCAAACTTTACCTACTCCTCTCTACAAACACCAAGGACAGCGTCTAGTACGGGAACTAAAAAGGGTTTTGGTCAAAGCCGATCTAGTTGCTTTATCCGACGGTTCTATTTAAATGCCACGGCCACGTGGGTTGAGATTGGAATAGCTAACTCGTTATCATCTATATACGACCGCAGGGAAGCTCGAATCTCATCAACTATGGCGGTTAAGACTATCTCATCGAGGTCAGCAGCAGTACTCGCCACAGGGGTCGCAAAGAGATAGCCTGGGACAAATTCTTCTAGGGAGACATGACGGATCGTATGATTGGCAATGCCGATCTGAATGTCTCGGAATCCCTCATCCTTAAGAAGGCAATTTATTTCCTCACTTTCTCCTAATGCGAAGGGGACCCGTATGCTCGTAGCCGTCGCCTTACTTACATGGTGTTCCAGGGCATCGGCCACCGCGCGTTGCCACGGACAGTGTTCTAAAGCACGCCAAACGCTAAGAACGAGCCGGCCACCTGGCATCAAGACTCGGTGCATTTCAGCGAGAGCATTGGATTTGTCTGCAAAGAACTGCAAGCCCTGCTGACAAAATAGCACGTGAAAATCTGCATCGGGAAACGGCATAGCTATTACGTCAGCTTTTTGCCAAATAACCGATGCTACTGTTTTAGGTAGGGTCATCCCTCGTGCCATAGCTAGCATACCTGGGTTTGTATCCAGACCAACCACATACCCAGCAGGTCCCAGACGGCTCGCTGCCAAACGCGCCACCACCCCTGTACCGCAAGCAACATCAAGCACGCGTTCCTCCGATTGGAGAGCTGCCACATCGACAAGGTGATAAGTACAATCTTCAATGAATGGTCGAACGATGTAACGTTCGTATGCTTCAGGGGCACTTCCACTCAATTGCCATCCCGATCGCTGAATCATTGTTCGCTCCGTTCTCAATACTGAGCTATTTAATTTAGATAAAAAGATTTCTCGACACTATCCTTTATTAGAATAATATCGAGAAATTTTCTAAATCTCACCCTTTTCCCCGATCGATTCCCTTTTCCCTTCCTCTAATTGCTAAGGTTTTTCCTTATAAGCGTCCATCCCTTCGCAAGAACAGACTAAATGTCTATCTCCATAAGCATTATCAATCCTGCCAACTGCAGGCCAAAATTTATGTTCTTTTGTCCAGGGTGCAGGATATGCAGCTTCTTGGCGAGAATAGGTACGATCCCAGTCGTCGCACAACAAAGTTTCTGCTGTGTGAGGTGCATTTTTAAGGAGATTATTTTGCCGATCGACTTCTCCATTTTCGATCGCTTCAACTTCCTTGCGAATGGATATCATCGCGTCGCAGAAGCGATCTAATTCTTCAAGAGATTCGCTTTCTGTGGGTTCGATCATCATTGTCCCAGGAACTGGCCAAGAAACGGTAGGTGCGTGGAAACCATAATCCATCAACCGCTTAGCAATATCGTCTACTTCAATTGCTGCTTTTTTCTTTAAAGGACGCAGGTCGATAATGCATTCGTGGGCAATTAAACCAAACTTCCCTTTAAATAATACTGAATAGTATGGTTCGAGACGACGAGCCACATAATTAGCGTTGAGAATGGCTATTTTTGAGGCTTCTGTTAAACCTTCTGCCCCCATCATGGCAATATACATCCAGGAAATGGGTAGAATACTGGCACTTCCCCAAGGTGCGGCGGAAATAGGTCCGATCGAGAGATTCTCTTTGTCATTGTTTTCTTCTGACAACTGACAATTAACGAAAGACACCTCGGGTAAAAAGGGTACTAAATGAGATTTTACGCCAATGGGGCCTACTCCTGGCCCGCCACCGCCGTGGGGAATGCAGAAAGTTTTATGTAAATTCAAGTGACAAACATCTGCACCGTAGTCTGCCGGACGACACAAACCCACTTGGGCGTTCATATTTGCCCCATCTAAATATACTTGTCCCCCGCGATCGCCTATGGTAGCGCAAATTTCTCGAATGTTTTCTTCAAATACCCCGTGAGTGGAAGGATAAGTGATCATCAAAGCGGCTAAATTTACGCTGTGTTTTTCTGTTTTGGCTTTGAGATCTTCGAGGTCGATATTACCTTCGCGATCGCATTTAACTGCTACTACTTTCAACCCACACATTACCGCACTAGCTGGGTTTGTACCGTGGGCAGATTCTGGAATTAAACATATATTACGATGCCCTTCGCCCCGATGTTCGTGATATTTCCTAATTACTTGCAGTCCTGCATATTCTCCTTGGGAACCAGCATTAGGTTGTAAAGAAATGCCAGTAAAACCAGTAATTTCAGCTAACCAAGTCTCTAACTGTCTGAATAAAATTTGATATCCTTCTGTTTGAGATAGAGGTGCAAAGGGATGAATTTTGTTAAATTCGGGCCAACTTATGGGAAACATCTCGGCAGCAGCATTCAACTTCATGGTACAGGAACCCAAGGGGATGGTAGAAGTTGTTAGAGATAAGTCCTTGGTTTGTAACCTATTGAGATACCGTAATAATTCTGTTTCTGAGTGGTAGCTATTAAAGACTTCCTCGGTCAAATATTCGCTAGTGCGGACAAAAGGAGGGTCGAAGTCAAATTTTGCCGAGTCTGCTAACTCTTCTACACTCTCAAAAGGCAAACTACTTCCACCAGCAAAAATTTCCCACAAGTCAAATAAGTCTGCAACTGTGGTAGTTTCGTCTAGACTGATGCCAACAGTATGAAGGTCGAACCAGCGCAAGTTAATACTTTTAGTTTGGGCGCGATCGCTTATTTGTTTAGCATCTACATCGCCTAATTCTACTCGCAAAGTATCGAAGAAAGGTTCCGAACCGATATTGTATCCGAGTCGTTGCAAACCAACTCCAAGAATTACAGCTAATTGATGCACTCTTTGAGCGATTCGTTTAATTCCCTCTGGCCCGTGATAAACTGCGTATGTAGCGGCAATTACTGCTAGCAAAACTTGAGCAGTACAAATATTACTGGTAGCTTTATCTCGCCGAATGTGTTGTTCTCGCGTTTGTAGAGCTAAACGCAGCGCTGGTTTACCTCGATTGTCTTTAGAAACTCCGACGATTCGCCCTGGTACTTGTCGTTTATAAGTTTCTTTGGTAGCGAAATAAGCTGCGTGAGGTCCCCCATATCCGAGGGGAACGCCGAAGCGCTGAGTGCTTCCTACGGCGATATCAGCTCCAAATTCTCCTGGGGGTGTTAAGAGAGCAAGGCTTAAAATATCTGCGGCGACGGTAACTAATGCTTTGACTTGATGGACTTTGGCAATAAATTCTCGATAGTCGTAAATTGTGCCGTCAGTTGCTGGATATTGTAGTAGTGCGCCAAAAATTGGTGTCTGGAAGTCGAAAGTGCTGGGGTTTCCTATTATTATTTCTATACCCAAAGGTCTAGCACGAGTTTTAATTACTTCGATCGTTTGAGGATGACAGTTACTGGAAACGAAGAAAGCATTGGCTTTGCTTTTGCATAAACCATAACTCATACTCATGGCTTCTGCTGCTGCCGTACCTTCATCTAGTAAGGACGCATTAGCAATTTCCAAGCCTGTCAGGTCTACGATCGCACTTTGGAAGTTAAGTAGTGCTTCTAGTCTCCCCTGGGCAATTTCTGCTTGATAGGGAGTATAAGCAGTGTACCAGCCTGGATTTTCTAAAATATTACGTTGAATTACTGGCGGAGTTATACAATCATAGTAACCCGTGCCGATGAAGGAACGAAATACTTGGTTTTTGGCGGCGATTTTCTCGATCTGGGCGAGGGCTGTATATTCACTTTCTGCTGTTGGTAATTGTAAGGGTCGATCGAGTCTAATCTCAGATGGTACGGTTTGTTCGATTAGTTTTTCTAGAGAGGAAAAACCAAGAACTTTCAGCATTTTCTCCACTTGCGCGGCATTTGGACCGATATGCCGTTTGGCAAAAGAGTCCCCAATCTTTAATGCTTCTGGTGTTTGCTTATTTGGTTGACGAATTCCGGAAGTTTGGTCTATTTTTTGGATATTTAGATCGAGCATCTTAGGCTTATTGTTTTAAAGCTTGTGGTGCCTCACCAACATATTGGTGCTGCTACCACTTGTTTTCTTATTATCTTTTAACAAACCCTCAATGATTCTTTGGGTTGATTTTTTTAATCTTCTCCTTCTACTTGGGCGCGATACTCGTCTGCAGAGAGAACATTATCTAAGGGCGCATCGGGGTTGTCGAGACGTACTTTGAGCAACCAACCTTCACCATAAGGATCGTCTGCGATCGCTTCAGGAGATTCCACCAGAGAATCGTTTTTATCTATTATGGTACCAGCAACTGGAGCATATAGGTCTTCAACTGCTTTTACTGATTCTATAGTACCGAAGCTTTCACCAGGTTCTACGGCGTCTCCTACTTCGGGTAACTCTAAAAAGACAATGTCACCTAGTTGGTCGATCGCAAAAGCACTTAGCCCAATTGTTGCTATTTCCCCGTCTAAACGAACATATTCGTGAGAGTCTAGATATTTTAGATCGTCAGGATATTCTATTTCCATATATATTTCCTCCTCAATCTTCAGCAGTAGCTTAGTTTAGCAGCAGTATGTTATGGAGAAAAGATAAATCGGAATTGCCTTATTCTTTTCTCTCTTTCACAATAAATGTCTTTGTATGTTTGCGATCGCGTAACTTAAAACACAATTACAAAGCGATCGAGATCTCACTAGCTAATTGCTTTTTCAAGTAACTTCTTACGATCTAAATAAATAAAAATTTTTAATTATACTAATTTGTGCAATCTTGATATTATCTTTAACTTTTCTTGATAAACCTTAAGATATCTAAGTGTAAAATAAACACTATCAGTGAAATCACATAAAAAGCAGTAAGTCTACTATCTGGAATAAAATTTTATACACAGACTATGTCAAACAGAATACAAGTATATAAACAAGGAGACCGCGTCAAATTATCTGCAACTGGGGAAGTATATGAAGTATTAGAACATGAAGACATTTTCGTTAAAACGAGAAATTTGAACACTGGCTATCTCCGTATTTTTCCTTTAGTTGAAATAGTTTCTCAAACATGTAAACTAGGAATATTCAACGATTTCATTCTTTCTGCAGAATTTTCAGAATTGGCTATTGAAGAGAATAAAGGAACTTTAAAATATGAAAATGCAACTAAAAGTTCCGAAACTCCTTCAGTAAAAACATTTACACTAGACAAGCTAAGAGAAAAGATTTCTTTCCATTTTCGAGGAAAGAGATCGAACCACTTAAGGGATAATGCGTAAACTAGCAGCCATTATGAGTTTATAAGTTAGTATTCAATTCCCTACGATTAAGTAGGGTACTTAAATCAGTACTAGAAAAGTTAGCGATCGATAAGGCTCTAATCGTTGATTTGCGATCGCGCTATTATATGTATAAAAAAAGTAATTTTTTCCTGAGCGGTATCTACTATCTCTACTAACTTTCAATACAAAATGCAACAAAAAACTTAAAAAAAGATAATTTTTCCAACAAATAGTGAATTTTAGAATTGGTCAAGCTCTTTTTCTTTGACAATAAAAATAGTAACGGATAGCATCTAAAAATTAGTGCTAAATAGCATCTATCCAATCTAGGAGGAGGATGTTAAGTAAATGATAGAAGCAAGCAGTTTACCCCCAACTTTTTTAGAAAAAGCGCTCAACCACGTTCTGAAGACAGGTGAAATAGACTATCTCGATCGAACTAGGTTTTTGTTAGCAAGTTTTTCAGATAAACTTCTCAGCGAACAAGAACTAGCAGAGGTTAGAAAAATACTCGATCGCTTAGAAAGCAAACGAGTCAAAGTAGTTGGATGAATTGTAATAAAAAGAGGCTCTATCCCCAGATAATATTACAAGATTATTATCTGATTTTACCAATTATTGCTGCTTTTTGTAGAATCATGAAAGCTTCAAAGTCTTCTTAACAACACTTTTTTTTCTGATTTCTTAATAAGATTCTGAGGTTTTCTTTCGCTTCTACAACAATTAAATCTTAATGACCTGCTCGCTCTTTACAATAAACCGATTGTTTTTGACCTCTAACCTCTTAATATAGCGGCGATCGAATAAGAGAGCGATCGCAAATACAGAGACTTTTAAGAGATTAATCATTGGTAAAAAGTTAAATTTTTGTGCAATTTGTCAATAGTTTGTTTATAAATCGTTACGCTAGTCTTCAATAGATTGGCGATCGCCAAGGAAGAGCGAAAATAATTTAAGTTGAATATTCTTACCCAAATGTTACAAACTTGTTGATGCAAAAAGCACTTTTTTTTAGCTCGAGATCCGGTTAAGGTTCGCGCTTTATTAGTTGGGCAAAGCATTGACTTGACGCTCCCCGCCCTAGAAGTGCGGGGATTCTTGGGCTGAACACTACCCGTTCGAGTCGCCTCTACTGCTGGTCTTACACGTTCATGACTAAGCTTTTCAACTTACTCCTCAAGCGTGG
>JASJDA010000356.1 GCA_030065755.1 Prochloraceae cyanobacterium
ACGTAAACTTTCTTGCTCGGCATGAATATTAAAGTATTTTTAAACAGCGCTCGATTTCAATTTTTTCTCATATCTTCCCGTTATAACAATTTTTCAGGCTTCTTAATCTCATCAACAGCAGATAAATAAGACAACAAATAATTATTTTAAGTATTACAATCAAAAAAAGAACTATTTTCGTGAAAAATTGCCAGTTTTTTTATGAGTAATCTCCACAGTACTTACCAACTACCTGCAATGAGTTCAACGGAAATTGTCGATTATTTATCCAGCCCACTTTTCAAAGGAATTGGCAAGAAAACAGCAATTACATTAGTCGAGCATTTTGGTACAGATATACTAAATATTTTAGATACTTCCCCACATCTATTAGCAGAAATTCCAGGTCTTAAAACCTATAGAATTGACAAGATTAACCAAGCTTGGTCAGATAGCAAAAACAATCCAGTACGGGGGGCAATTGCTTTACTTCTAGGTATAGGAACTCCCTTCAAACTAACTCTCAATATTTGCGCTCGCTACGGAATTGAAACTGAAAAAATTCTTAAAACCAATCCGTATCAATTAGTAGAAGATCTTGACGGAGTAGGTTTTAAAACAGCAGACAAACTTGCGAGTTCCCTAGGAATTACCCCTGATAGTCCTCACCGTTATTTTCAAGCTGTTCTCCACATCCTCTCTGGGGCATTAAACGAAGGGCATTGTTTCCTTCCTTTAGACGTATTAATCGAACGCACAGAAGAAATCTTAACCCTACCAGAATACCAACCAGACCCCCAACTACTTCAAACAGTTATTAATGAGGCAATAGAAACAAATGCTCTATTGAAAGGAGCATTCGATGGCAGCATATATTTAGCTAAAGTTTACGCCAGCGAGCTAAAAGTAGCAAATTCGATAAAACAACGATTACAGCAATACGATCGCCCAACCCAAGAGTTATCTTACTGGCTGAGTGAGTATTGCAATGAGGTTACTACTTTAAGTCCCGAACAACGCCAAGCTCTACTCATGGCTGAGCGTTATGGTATCAGCATCTTAACTGGTGGCCCAGGGCGAGGTAAAACTTATGTACTAAGAACTTTAGTAAAATGGCTGCAACACAAAGGATACAAAATAGCTTTAGCAGCACCGACCGGAAAAGCCGCTAACCGAATGAAAGATTCGACGGGTGTTCAAGCTATGACCATACACCGTCTTCTCAAGTGGCAAGGAGCATCTCACTGTTTTGAGCACAACCAACAGAATCCTCTCAACCACGACTGGATCATCATCGACGAATTCAGCATGGTCGATATTTTCTTGTTTAACTCCCTGCTGAAAGCTCTCAAAACCCACTGCAAAATCCTTCTAGTTGGAGACAAAGATCAATTACCCAGTATCGGTGCGGGAATGGTACTAAGAGATTTGTTAGTCTCGGAAGTGCTTCCTACCACTGAACTCACTACAATTTTCCGGCAAGATTCTGGAAGTGCGATCGTAGAAGCTAGCACTAGCATCAACTACGGGCAAGTGCCAAAAATCGATACTTTCACTAATGCGGCTGATTGGCTCAACTATTCTAATTGCTCTCTTCTCGAAACTCCTACTCCTACTGCTACTGCAAGGGCCATCGCCTCATTGGTTAAAGCGATCGCCAAAAGTGATGTCGGGGGATGGCAACGATTCGTGAATTTTACTCCCATATCCCCCTCAAACCCTTATCCTGATTGAGTTTTAGATTTTGCCACGGTTTAAATAGTAGTATATTTATATTAATTTCAAAAAAATATTCAAATTTACCATAACTTTGCCGAGAATAACTTCTTTTCGGCAATGTATACTAAAGTAATATACGATAGCATGAGGCTTTGACCTATGCTACAAACAACTGAAATTGGTTCTTTTTCGGCAAAGTTTTTACAACTAAATTGTCCACCAGTTAAGCAAGCTTATTCAGGAGAGAGAGAATATCTTCTACCCCATGAGGTCGAAAACTTAATCAAAGCTGCTCGTCATGTTGGAAGACATGGACTTCGAGATGGTACCATCATTTTACTAATGTTCCGTCATGGACTACGAAGTGCTGAATTAGTAGCCCTCAAATGGTTAAGCGTAGATCTCAAAGATGGTTATCTAGCAATCCATCGAGTTAAACACGGACATGATAGCGTCCATCCTCTTCGTTCTCCTGAGTTGAGAGCTTTAAGACAGCTAAAACTTAATTATCCTGATACCCAGTACCTTTTTGTTTCCGAACGCAAAGCCCCACTCTCTACTCGTTCAATTCGTCAAATTATATCCAGGGCGGGAAAACTAGCAGGTTTGCCTTTTCCTGTTCACTCTCATCAACTGCGCCATGCTTGTGGTTATTATTTAGCAGCCTCTGGCCATGACACCAGAGCCATTCAAGATTACTTGGGACATCGAAACATTCAACATACAGTTCGCTACACGCGATTATCCCCCTCCAGGGCGCGAGAATTTTTGGCTCGATTAATTTGTAAACTAACTATTGCTGTGCTGTTTGAGGAATTAACGTTTGTGCCAACTGTAGCGGAAACCGCCTACCCGCGACTGAAAAATCAGTTTAGAGAAAGAGAGTTAAGAGAAATTTATACTCCAACTAAGGGTGAACTGAGTTTAGCTAGTCAACATACTCGAAAAGGAGCTACCAAACTAGGTTTTTTGGTGTTACTCAAAACTTTCCAAAGACTAGGATATTTTGTTTCCCCAACTACTGTTCCGCGCATCGATCGTCAAGCATATTGCTCAATGTGCAGCATTGGTTTGTTCCCCTGATGTTCTCCTTAGTTATGAAATATCCTGGACGCGATGGCGACATATCGCTTTAATTAGAGAGTATCTTTCTATCAATCCTTATGGAGCAGTTGCGAGACGGATTATTGTTAAATCAATGGCTTCTGCTGCTAGAACTAAAAATGATTTGGCAGACATAATCAATGTCGCCATTGAAGAATTAGTTTATCATCGTTACGAATTGCCAGTATTTAACACCCTAGTCAGAGCAGCTAAACGAGTTAGAGCAACTATGGATAGGGTTTTTTATCGGCAATTTGGGCAACATCTTAACTCAGAATCGTGTCAGGATTTAGATTCATTATTTATCACTACCGAATCCAATTCTAAAACTTCTTGGCATGAACTCAAACAAGACCCAAGAACCCCTATACTCAAAAACCTCAAAGCATTAGTTTGGCGATTAAAGTGGTTATCCGAACTAAATACTTATCAAGCTGCACTAAAAAACATTCCCAACGTTAAAATCAAGCATTTTGCTACCGAAGCAATAAGTTTAGATGCAGGCAGAATGAAACAGTTAGAACCCCATAAACGCTATACTCTAGCTGCTGCTTTGATAACTACTCAGTTGGCACACACCTTAGATGACTTAGCATCTATGTTTATCCGGCGGATGCAGAAAATCCATGTTAAAGCCAAAGAAGCTTTGGATCAATACCGTGAAGAATATCAGGCTCGAACCGATAGATTAATTAGCACCCTCAGAGATGTAGTTGTCGCTTACTCTACTGAAGGAGAAGTAACTCAAAGGTTTACTGAGATAGAAAAAGCTCTTGGGGAAAACCCCGACCAGTTACTTTCAGAATGTGAAGCTCACATTGCCTATGCTGGCAACAACTATTATCCTTTTCTCTGGCGTTTTTATCGTTCTCACCGAGCCATACTATTTCAAATTCTCCAAAAGGTGAAACTACGCTCTACAACACAGGACAAATCAATTGAAGCAAGCATTCAATTTCTAATTGACCATCAAAGGAGTCGTAAAGATTGGCTAGATGTTGTCAAAACAGAAGAAAAGCAAACGATTCAATTGCTGGATTTAGAATGGATTTCTAACAAATGGTGGCAGCTAATTACCAATCAAAAAAACAAGAAATCTTATCCTGATTCTATTAATCGCAGATATTGAAGTGCGTTTTTTCTCAAGTGATGTGGGAACTGAAATCGGGAGATTTATATGTTGAGAACAGCGACGCTTTTGCCGACTATCGAACACAACAAATTTCCTGGGCGGAATATGAAGCCAATATTGATGATTATGCTAAGTTAGTTAACTTACCATTAGAACCATTAGCTTTTGTATCTCATATCAAAAATTGGCTCTTGGAAATAACTCAAAAGACTGACCAATCTTTTCCCCATAATCAGTCCGTCCGTTTAGAAAAGGGGAGACCAGTAATTACAAGACCCAAAAAGAAAGTTGATTCCAAAAAATTAGTCGAGATTGAATCATTAATTGCCGAACGAATAAAACCAGTAAATCTCTTAGATATCCTCACTGACACAGAATTATGGCTTAACTGGACTCGATTTTTCCGTTTATTGTCAGGACATGACTCAAAAATAGAAGATTCCGTTAGTCGCTATTTAGCTACTACTTTTTGCTATGGATGTAATCTGGGGTCAAGCCAAACAGCTAATTCTTTGAGTAACTTTGACCGCAAACAAATAGCTTATGTCAATCAACGTCACATCAGTTTACCGGCTTTGGAAAAAGCCATTTATAAAGTAATTAATGCCTACAATCAGTTTTCCTTGCCTAAGTTTTGGGGTTCGGATAAACGAGCTTCTGCCGATGGGACTAAGTGGAATATTTACGAGCAGAATCTTCTGGCTGAATACCATATCCGCGGTAGGTGGTTACGGAGGTATTGGTTATTATCACGTTAGCGATACCTATATCGCTTTGTTTTCTCACTTCATTCCCTGTGGAGTCTGGGAGGCCGTTTATATTCTTGATGGTCTGTTGAATAATCAATCGGATATTCAACCTGATACTATTCATGCTGATACTCAAGGACAAAGTACTCCTGTATTTGCTTTGGCTTATTTATTGGGAATTAAATTAATGCCCCGTATTCGCAATTGGCAGAATTTAACTTTGTGTCGACCCGATAAACATGTTCGCTACGAGCACATTGATGAGCTATTCACTGATGTCGTTGATTGGAAACTGATTGAAACTCATCTTCCCGATTTGATGCGAGTGGTTTTATCAATCAAAGCTGGCAAATTTACTGCTTCAACTATCTTGCGAAAATTAGGAACTTACAGCCGTAAGAATCGACTTTATCAAGCATTCAGGGAATTAGGTAGAGCCATCCGTACTGGTTTTCTAATGGAATATCTTGGCAGTCAAGAGTTACGTCAAACCATTCAGAGAGCTTTGAATAAAAGCGAAGCCTTTAATGGTTTTACCAAATGGGTTGGTTTTGGTAATGCGGGAATAATTCAGAATAATAATCGAGATCAACAGCGTAAAATCATTAAATACAACCATTTAGTTTCCAATTGTCTGATTTTCTACAATGTATTTGAGATTAGCCGAATTTTACAGGATTATATTCAATCAGGACATACTATTGAAGCAGAAATTCTCAGTGCATTGAGTCCTTATCTGACGAAGCATATCAATCGTTTTGGTAGTTACAGTCTCGATCTGAATCGGAAACCTCCAGCCTTAGATTTTGGATTTTCGCTAATTCCTAGTTACTAAAACTCAATCAGGATAAGGGTTTGAGGGGGATATGGGAGTAAAATTCACGAATCGTTGCCATCCCCCATGTCGATCTATCCCATCAATTAGTAGTCTTAGCTCCTCAGAAGAAAAGCCCCGCAGGGGTTCATAACCTCAACAAACTTCTCCAACCCTTATTTAATCCTCCCGCACCTCATAAAAAGCAGCTCAAAACTGAAGAAGTTATTTATCGAGAAGGAGATCGAGTTATCCAACTCAAAAATCGCTACGATACTAGCCCTCCTGTCATGAACGGAGAAACTGGCTTTATTTCCCAGATCGACCCAAATGAAGAAACTATTACTGTCGAATTTTCTGAAGGTGCAGTAGTTGAATACATCCGTAGAGATTTTGACGAGATTATGCACTCGTTCAGCTTGACTTGTCATAAAGCCCAGGGCTCCGAGTTTCAGTACGTAATTATGCCTCTAGTCATGTCTCATTATCGAATGCTAACCAGGCAATTACTCTATACAACTCTCACCAGGGCTCAATCTGTATTTATTGCTGTCGGACAGCTCCAGGCTCTACAAGTTGCTGTGGCTACCGATCGCCCTGCTCGTCGCTATACTCAGCTTACAACCCTTCTGCTCAAAGAATCTGACTCTCTTCAAAACCAGCTTCGGGATTTGACGGCTAAACTCAAACAAAGAAAAGCTAATTCAAAAAAATTGGTATCGATCGCTGCCCGCCTCAAGCAACGTTCCCTTGATGCCACTAAAGGGGAAATGGTACAGATCGGTAGTTTGGCTCTCTCTATGTATGAAAGCTTGTATGGCTACCGTCCTAGTAAGCAGTTCGAGCAGGTAGGTGACTTTAAGTTTAAAACGTATCACTATGAGCTCAAAGATGTCGAGATTGTCGATCGGGCGATCGATACTGTTCTAAACAACCCACCTCTTGATTTATTCGCTCTTTGATTGAACGCACGGAAAAAGGTTAGAATCCCAAAAAAATACCCTAGAATCCTAGGGACGTTAAAAACTAAATCTTTGTTAAAATTACGACTAATCAGCTAAAA
>JASJDA010000070.1 GCA_030065755.1 Prochloraceae cyanobacterium
AATTAACAATAAACTTAAGTTGATAAAAAGAAGAGCATATGGCTTTAGAAATTTTGATAATTTTCGACTAAGAAGTTTCTTGACTTGGGATTTTACGAGTTAGTTTTACAAGTAAAGTTCGGGAGAACCAGATTAAAAATAGCTGGAGCCACTTGGCATCCTGATACGATTAATCCGATGTTAGCTTTAAGAATTATCAGAGCTAATAACTGGTGGTCTGAATTTTGGAATAGATACAAACATCCCGAATATATAAACATATTAAATAGCCAGCTTGAACCCAAATTAAATTTAGCAAATTAAATTTTTTTCCTAATATAAATTAGTCAACTTTCTACTTTTAACGAGCGAGTAGATTCAAACATAATTTCTTTTTCTCAATTTCAAACTAAACCGTTTAGTGTGCAAGAGGGGGCGTTTGTGGATACGCCAGCTCCCAGAGCCCCAGCAACTGTTTTTGATTGCACCCTTCTTCTTGCTCTTCTTCTATCTCTTCTCGTTGGATAGTTCCTATTTCCCTCTTGCTCTGTAATTGGAGTTGTGGCGATCGCTTCTCTTCACCCTCAATACTTCCATTTACAGGAGAATTAATCTGCTGCACTACCTGACGCGCTACTCTATCTGCCTCTTGCTCGTATTTATCTCCAGGCTGTCCGATAGTTAGCTTTGCTTGCAGACCTGTTTCTTCCCATACCGTTTCTGGCTGGTATTCTCCGGTTTCTAGGGAGCGCATCACGTTCGTGCCGATCGTACCCCATTCTCCCATAGGCGAGTCTGTTATTGTTTCGGGTGCGGTTGTTTGCTCTGCTAATATCGCCGGACTCTGTTTGAAGTTGCTCTTAGCAAGTTTCTGCTGGTTATGGCAAGAACAAGAAGAAGATTTGGATTTAGATGCGTGAGCGTGCATAGCTAACCTCGCTGTTTTCGCCGATCGAGAATTCAAATTATTCCAAAAATCTCTATCAAATATTTTATCTATAGAGCTACAGTTTACAGCTTTTTGAAGATCTATTGCTCAACCCGTTCGTTTTACAGGCCAAGCCTTAGTAGTGGCCCTCGAAGAGTTGAGCGCGACGTGCAGAAGGTTAAAATGTCATGAAATCTTAAAATGAAAATTGCTGCCCACAAACCAACTTCTTCTTCTCGATATCGAAGGGCGACGTTTTTGACTATCGTTGGCAGCTAGCCTATATTATCTTTTTTCCTCGCTCTTTTGAGCTGTTGCTGGCTCACCAGAGATCTTGAATGGCTCATCTGGATAAAAGTGTTGTTGTTCGTCTATTTCTCCATGCACGTATGGTGGAATTGGAGCAATTGCTTCTACGTCGCTATGAAACTGAACGTTTGTCAAATTAACCCATCCTGGAGTTAAAGCAGCTTCTGGAGGTTTTTCTCTCGCTTTACCAGTGATCTCGTCGTCTGGTTCAAATCGGGTTTCAAATATCACCATGCCGCGAATGTAAGGTGACATTGGAATACGAGCTTCCATATCGCGATGCAGACTCAAATCATATAGTTCAAGCCACCCAGGAACTCCTCTGTGTTCAACTCTCTCCTTTTGATTTGTCATGGACATCTCCTTTAACTTTATGTCTGGCCTTTGGATTTCCCCTCTGGGTCTGTACTTGATGCAGTCAAGTTAGCGCTCTCAGATTCGGCTTTTCCTCTCTTGAGAGGGCTTGCTACTAGGAATTTCCGCTTCTGTTGACGAGACTTTAATCCTTGCTAACTCTATACTTTGCTTGACTCAACTTGTTAGGGTCGAGATGCAGAGTCGGTGGTAATTACGCGAGATTTGTCAGTTAATCAGTCAAGTTTAATTGATTGTGATGTCTTTTTAGGTCTCTACCTCTTAAGGTAGCTCTGGAGAAGCTACTTGCTCGCAGCTTTGGTCTCCAAAATTACAAATATTAACAGTGTTCTCCCCATTTCTAACTAAAATACATAGCTAGATAAAAAGTTAATTTGTTTTAATTTTTAAGAAAAGTAAAATATCTGTTTATTATTTTATGCAAATTGGGTAAAATTTAAAGATAGACTCAAATAAATTGTTGATTCAAATAAAATTCTGACTTTTTTTTAGATTGAAAAAATCTCTTTTTGAAGAAAGGGATTAACTATATTTAGTTCAGAGAGTTTTTTTAGTCAGTAGTTTAGTGTTAGGTAATATTTGGCGCTACCGAACCACTCTCCTTGGTGATAACTTACTTAAGAGTAAACGCAAGAACATTAGTCATTTAAATAAAATCCTGGCTTTTTTTAGATTGAAAAATCTCTTTTTGAGTAAGGAGGTTAACTATAAATCTATTTCGGAAAGTTTTTTTTAGCCAATAGTTTACTGCTAGGTGATATTTGGGGATTTTAATTCTTGAAAAGAGTGAAAAAAAAAATTTATTTGCTCATGACACTTGTGAGAAATCTAGGGATACCATTTTGACGTTATACTGCGCTTAATAAACAGAGCTAGAAGTCTTAAAATCCTGTGTTATGAGGTTTAATTATTAAGCGCAGGTTTAGAAAGAATTGATATGAGGAGGAATTAATATGATTTAACTGTTCGAGAACCAATCAGAAGTTAAGTCTGGTAAATAAACTAGCTAAGAATTTTAGTAATTCATTTAAAACCCAATCTGATTCCTCAAATCTATATCTAGTTCACTTTTTTTCAAGTAGATGCACAGATGTTTTAATTATGGAAAACTCAATGACTGAAACTCTACATGGACTTGTTCTAACCGAAACTAGCATTATTATCACAGTCACTAGTAACGGTTGTACTGAGAAAAAAGACTTCAAAATTGAATTACAAGAATCCAAGCCCCCTATCGTGACTTTCATCCGCGTGGTTCCCGATCCTTGTAAGATGGTTTCACACAGCATCGATATTACCTTCTCTCTCAAAGAAATTGGTGTGGCTCAATTTAAAGTAGCTAATCCTTTTGCGCCTGGTCCAACGAAGATAATTGTGACTATTCCTTGTATTGGGGCAAAGAGCCGAGACTGGTATGCCTGGAACAACTTAATGCCGCCCAAGCCAGACGATTTCCACGTTATCGGTGAGGTGCAAGTTCCCAATCCAGGTGTTATTGCCGAACTAAAACCCCGGGTTCCGCAGGGAATCAATCCAAAAATTATGCTGCTTAATCTCTTTTTATTCCAACGACCAGGAACTTGGCCGCAAGTACAAACGTGGGTTGAGGCTCGCTACGACAAAATTTTGCCCGAATCGGACTATGAGCAGGTTCAAATTTTCTGTGATGATGAAATAATTGCTGAAATTAAGGTAGAGGATGTAAGATAGCAGCCTATAAGATGGGGATTTGGTTAAATTAAGGTGATAGGATAACGCTCTTTCGACTATCAGAATGACCTGTTAACAGGACTTTAATTGAAACCTAGGTAGATCGAGAAATGAGTGAATCGATGTTAAACAATTGCTAGATAAGCTTTTGAGTTCATTTTTCCGATAGTTTTTGCCCAAATCCCACTAATACAACTGTGGAATTAACACGTGTTTTAATTCTGGAGAAACTCAATGACTGAAACTCTACATGGGCTTATTATAACCGAAACTAGCGTTATTATCACAGTCACTAGCAACGGTTGCACTGAGAAAAAAGACTTCAAAATTGAATTACAAGAATCAAAGCCCCCCATCGTGACCTTCATCCGCGTCAAACCCGATCCTTGTAATATGGTTTCACACAGTATCGATATCACCTTCTCTCTCAAAGAAGTTGGTGCTGCAGAGTTTAAAGTTACTAATCCATTCGCACCGGGTCCGACACGGTTACGGGGTTAGCTTAAACGGGGAGAAACCCCGCCTCCGAAAGTAAAACGTCGGCGTGAGATGAACAGATAGTTTACCCCACAATATCAAAAGATGAAATCATGAAAGAGAAACTTGTAACCGTAAAAAATTATCACCTTGCAGGAGATGGGATAAAAATCGTCTTCTCTCAGGAAGATCCCGCTGAGCTTGAGCTTGTGTACGAAGATCAGCAAGGTGAGCGTCGGTTCTCCGGGCGGGCGATATATCGAGAGGAAATAAAACTACTCGGTTTTATGCGCTCTGTGGTTCTGGAGGAAGAACCAGACTCACACAGAATAAGTCTTTCGCTTGCTGTTCCGTCTGCCAACAGATCCGAGAATGCGAAATCGATACCGGTCAAAACCTCTCTAAATTCCAAGGTAGCTCTGTTAGGCAAAAGCGTGGGAGGGACTATTGTTGTCAAGGGGAAGTTGACCGATGAAGGGGTTGAGTGCCAAACCTTACGAACCGATGCTGGTGAACTTTATACCCTCGTTGGCGACCTTAAAGGATTCCAAGTCGGCGATCGTGTCTGTGTGGCGGGCACGATCGCGGAATTTTCCTTCTGCCAGCAAGGGCTGACGATAGTTGTAAGTTGGATTGGCAAGTATCCACCGAAAGGTTGAGCTTTTCGGGAATTTTCAATCCAGGTTCTTGTCGAATTTCCTCCCCGCTTTAAAAAGACGGGGCTTCTATTCTCCCGTGAGGTTTTCGTGAATGGAAATGGAAACTATCTCAAACTGGTATCAAGCTAATTCACAATCTCTGTTACAAGAAATCGCTCGAGTTCGTAAAATTTTAGAAAATTACATAGAGGGCAAAGAAAATCAACAAAGCGTCACCAAATTAGTTTCAGAAGCTTCAGCCCTTGCTCAACTTTGTGTCCAATTCAAGCTCTCTCCTTTTGAACGGGATATCCTACTATTTTGCGCGGGAATGGAAATTGAACCTAACTTCCAGTCTTTGTGTGCCAAAGCCCAAAGAAATTCTCCTAACAAAAACTATCCTACTCTGAGTTTAGCTTTATCTGCCCTTCCTGGAGCCAGTTGGGGTGTGCTTTCTCCCCAAAGCTCTTTACAGTATTGGCAACTGCTCCAGATTGAGCCAGGATTTATCCTCACCAAGTCTCCGCTCCGAATTGACAAGCGTATCCTCTGCTATCTTTTAGGAGAAAAAGCCTCAGACGAGCAATTAGCTGGCATTATCAAACCCATACCGCCTCAGACGAACGTTCATCCTTTGCCTACCTCTCAGTCAATTTTAGTTGAGCAATTGATAAACATTTGGTCTGGCTGCAAGCGGACAAATAGTTTTCCCGTTGTGCAATTATCTAGATCGGATCGAAGTAGCAAATATAATATTGCCTCAGCAGCTTGTCAGCGTTTGGGGGTTAATTTACAAACTATCTCAGCTTCGGTTCTCCCCACTAATCCTCAAGAACTCAACCAACTTTGTCGGCGCTGGTCAAGAGAAGCCCTTCTTAGCAATAGCGTTCTTTTACTAGACTGCGATCGTCCTAATTTTATAGAACCAGGGCACGAGATTGCTGTCTGCCAATTTATTGAAAGTATCAATACTCCTTTAATCCTCAGCAGCAATGAGAGAAAACTTTCTTGCCAGCGTCCTCTAGTTAACTTTGACATCCCCCAATTAAACTACGAAGAACAAAAAGCCCTGTGGGAAATTCATCTAGGGGAAGCTGCAGCAGAACTTAACGGTCAGATTGAGAGTCTAGCAGCTCAATTTAACCTCAATAGTGCTAATATTCAAGCGGCCTGCGATCGATTCAAAATTGAAAATTCAAAATTCCCACAAAATACCGACTTATCCTCCCCTTCCCAAGGAGGGCTAGGGGGGAGCTCCAAAAATTCTCCACACTCTACTCAATTATGGGATTTCTGCCGCATCCATGCCCGGACTCAATTAGAAGACTTAGGGCAACTTATAAATGCTACAGCAACCTGGGACGATCTGGTATTATCAACCCAACGACGGCAGCTTCTTACCAATATTGCCACTCATCTGCGACAGCGACTTAAGGTATATCAGGAATGGGGTTTCGCCAACAAAAGCAGTAGAGGTTTGGGCATCAGCGCTCTTTTTTACGGGCCTAGCGGTACTGGTAAAACTATGGCAGCAGAGGTATTAGCTAACGAATTTCGCCTCGATCTTTATCGAATCGACTTAAGTAGAGTAGTCAGTAAATATATTGGCGAGACAGAAAAGAATCTGCGGCGGATCTTTGATGCAGCAGAAACGGGAAGTGCAATTCTTCTATTTGACGAAGCTGATGCCCTATTTGGCAAACGCACTGACGTTAAAGACAGTCACGATCGCTACGCCAACATCGAAGTCAGCTATTTGCTGCAGCGGATGGAAGCATACCTTGGTTTGGCTATTTTGACCACCAATTTTCAAAGCGCTCTCGATACCGCCTTTGAAAGACGCATTCGCTTTGCGATCGAGTTTCCTTTTCCCGAAGCCGAAGCGCGAGCGCAAATTTGGCAGCGTATTTTTCCGACTCAGACTCCTACCCAAGGATTAAATTACCAGAGGTTGGGACAACTCAAAGTTGCTGGAGGTAATATTCGCAATATTGCTCTCAATGCGGCTTTTTTGGCTGCCGAAGCGGGAGAAGCAGTGACGATGAAACATATTCTGGAAGCAACTCAAGGGGAATATCTTAAGTTGAAGAGACTGCTTACAAATGAAGAGATAAAAGGTTGGTTGTGACATCTTCGTGACATACTCCTACGCTGATACTAACGTATACAGCGTAGGCTTCTCACCAACTCCAGCTATTGCTTCGGATGCTCGCTAAGTTTTAAACGTAGTGTTATATAAATAAATGTAAAAACAATGAGTTATGTAGCAATTTCATGAGAATAATTGAAAATATAAGTAGATGGACACAAATAAGTCAAAAATCGGATTGAGACTAGACCCGCTTGAAAACTAGCCATTTTACAGTTAATTTTACTTATATCTAGTCTGTTTGAATGACCATAATATAAGTTTTGCTGTATTAAAGCTTCCCCCCCCTTGATTTTATTACGGGCAATTAACCCCGTTTGATATTACCTACTTATCCGAGGGATTTCTCTATCTAGAAATGCATCGAATTGTTTGCTGATATTAACAATTGTTTCTCTTTAGTGATAAAAAAATGAGAAAATGCTTGACTCTGCTCTTTCCTTTCTTAAACAACAACTCAATGATTATCTAAAAATTAAAACAGGGACGGGGGAGGACACTGAAGATCCTTTTGTTAAGTTTATTCTCGATCAAAATGAAACAAAAATTGACCTTGAAAAGGGTAAGATTACTATATTACTGGTCAATTTAGAAGAAGAACAACTTTTTAGGGCTGGCGCAGCATCTTCTAATTCGATTGCTAAGAGAACAAACTCTCAGACCAATCCCGATCTTTACATAAATTTGTATATAATGTTTGTTTGCTTCTTTGCTAGGTACGAGGATACATTAAAGTATTTATCCTCGATAATCAAGTTTTTTCAAAGCCATCGTCTATTCGAGGGAAAAAATCATCCTACCCTTAATCCAGATATTGAAAAGTTAACCTTAGAATTGGTAAATTCACCTTTTTCTGAACAAAAAGATATCTGGAGTTTGTTAGGAAGACCTTTTATACCTTCGGTCATATATAAAGTCAGAATGGTTGTCTTCAAAGATAGAGATACCTTAGAAGTCCCTCCCACAATTACAGAAACTCAGCTTATAAGTTCTCAACTTTAGTCTTGATCAATTACAGTGTTTAAAAAAATATTCGATTTAAAAGTTATTCACACATACTATCAAAATCAAGAGTGTCCAGATCTTGATATCTATCCGACGGAAGAATGTCAAAAAATATTAGCAGGACACCGTTTAATAGTCAAGAAAAACATTAATGGCATCTCTGTAATTGCTCCAGTCAGTTCTACAGGGGAACCACTCATACAATTTTCTGAAGACCTGCAATTTACTTTTTTGTTAAAAATAATCAATAAAAACTTTCTTGACTTCACCGATTTTCCTGACTTAAACGAGCCACAATGGAATCCCCTCCTAAATTTGATTTATCGCTTTAGTAATGAAAACATTGGAGATGTTGGCTCTTGGGATCTAGAAAAAACTATAGTTAAATATTTAGAACTTAAAAAATATAAAGATGATAATATTGTTGGATTTGTCGTAATTTATAATAACTCATCATTACCTTCAGTTCTTAATCAAAGTAGTGAATTTAAAATAAATTTTACTGCTAAAGAACAATATTGGCTGTATTATTTAGTTGCTGACAGTGATACCCAAAACTACACTTTTTTGATTCAACACAATGATAATCAAGGAGAAAGAATCATATTTAAGCGAATAGATATCGCTCCAAATGATAAGGTATTGGCAGTAATTAAACAAGAATTTCCGCAAAGTAAACAATACCTATTTAAATCAAAAAATGAAGTTAGCTGCCAGCAATATGCCAGAGGAAAAATTCAGCTAAAAAAAAGAAAAGAGGGAGAAGATGACGATGACGATGACGATGACGATGATGTAGAGGTATGGATAGATAATTTACCTAATCCACCAGAAGGTAATGGAATCAAAGTATTGAATTTACAACAATGGCGATGGTGAAAGCCCCTGTCTTTTAAGCAGGGGATGAAACCGAGCCAACCGTCCAGGTTAGACGGTTAAAAACGTCTCGAAATAGCGAATTTATAACTAAGCAGTTTACCATTTAAGATAGGTGGCGGTGAAATAATCACATGATTCTAAATTACACCTACCGAATTTATCCAGATGCACGTCAAGAAGAGCTACTTTTAGAGTGGTTGGATGGCTGGCAAGTTCAACTGCCGAAACTTGGTTTAGTACCAATCAATTTGCACAGACCTATTCCAGATGGGTTCGTCATCAAACAGATTAGAGTACTCAGAAAAGCTAAGGGTTGGTATGCTGTTGCATCTATCCAGTCGGAACTATCAATACCCGAACCAGTACCTCATGGTCATGCTATGGGGTTGGATGTAGGTTTGCTATCTTATTGTGCTACTAGCGATGGGTTTGTCGAGCCTGGGCGTAAGTTTTTCAAGAGTCTGTATCGTCGGCTGAAAGTGCTACAACACAGATTATCTAAAAAACAAAAACGTTCAGCTAATTACTCCAAAGCGAGAAAAAAAGTAGAAGCTCTGCACAATCACATCGCCTTCAAACGTAAAGATTACCAGTTTAAGCTAGCTCATAAACTTTGTGCTCTGGCAGATACGATATTCCTAGAAGATATCGACTATCGCACAATGGCTAAAGGGTTTTTAGGTAAACACACGATTGATGCTGCTTTTGGTCAATTCCGTTCAATCCTCAAATATGTAGGTAAACGACGCAATGTATTTGTCGCCGAAGTAGACCATCGAGGAACTAGCCAGACTTGTCCAAATTGCCGGCTCGAAGTCAGGAAAGAGTTAGAAGATAGAATTCACTCCTGTCCTGAATGCCATTATCAAGTCGATAGAGATATTGCGGCTGCTCAAGAATTGTGTAATCGCGGTATAGAAACGTATCGGGGGACTCCCGAAAAGCAAGAAATTGGCTCTCAAGTCGTACTGTCGGGGAACTTTGTTCTAGATAAGTGGCGCAACACACCTAATGGTGTTAGGGGAGCAATGCCTCATCGTGAGTTGGGGAAGCCCCGACCAAGCGTTTAGCGCAGGTCGCGGGAGAATGTCACATCTGTATAGTACTTGCAAGAGAAGAGTTAGGGAATAAAAAATGGTAACTTACAAAACTCCAAATGTCTATGTAGAAGAAATTACCACCTTACCTCCATCAGTTGCCGAGGTATCTACCGCAATTCCAGCTTTTATTGGTTACACGCAAAAAAATGGTCAAGATCTAACCGGAAAGCCAACTAGAATTAATACTCTGCTAGAGTATGAAAACATCTTCGGAAAAGCACAGGAAACAGCATTTACTGTTGAAATCGATGCAGACAATCAAATTACAAAAATAGAAAAAGTCGAGCCAAAATATTTAATGCATTATGCCCTGCGCATGTATTTTAATAATGGCGGGGGAAGTTGCTATATTGTATCTACAGGTTATTACGAATCGGCTAGAAAACGAGAAAATTTTGAGGATTGTTTAGCAGCTTTAAAAAAAGAAGATGAACCCACACTTATCTTGCTTACTGATGCAGTAGCAAATCTGCCAGAAAACGATTACTATGCTCTTTGCCAAGCGTCTTTGGCACAATGCGGTCTTCTCAAAGATAGGTTTGCTGTTTTTGACGTTTTGCCAGATAAAATAGAAAGTTTCAGAACGGGGATTGGCACTAATGATTTAAAATACGGGGCAGCTTATTATCCTTATCTTCAGACAACACTGAACTATTACTATACCGAAGACTCGGTTACGATTAACCAGCAAATCGGAGAATTTAGAACAAATAATAATGGCATTCTGATAACTTACAATGGCCCAGATTCAGATAAGCCTAAAGGGAAGATAGTCATTACAGGAAATACAATTGATTTTAGTATTACTAACCCAACTCTAGAAATACAAGTTCCCAGTAGTGGAGCAATCGTAGCAGACATTGTCAGTGCATGGGATAGTTGGGAAGGAAACAAAGAAAAATTTAATATTCAAACAAAAGGAGACGGCAGCCAAAACCTAGACCAACCAGTACCCCAAACTCCTCTTCACTACCAGCAGGATCCCAACCAAGGAAAATACGAAACTAACGATCCGAACGGTATTGTGATAACTTATGATGGACCGCAATCGGAAAATCCTCAAGTAGAAATTTTGATGGGAGAAGAACTTAGTTTTAATATTACTAATAAGACTCTTCAAATAAAACTTCCCAGTGGTGGTGCATCTCCAAAAAACATTGTTAATAAATGGAACGAAAAGCTGAAACTGAACCAGGATATTTTCAACATCTTAGTCAGTGGCGATGGCAGCAAAAGGGTAAATGAAATAATAGGAGCAACTGATTTAAAGTACAATTTTAAGCTGGGAGCTTTTGGGATCAAAAATGAAAAAACCGATCTTTATAACAGAATTAAAACCGAATTAGACAAACAAAGAGTAGTGCTGCCTCCAAGTTCGGCTGTAGCTGGGGTGTATGCCAAAGTCGATCGCGAAAGAGGCGTATGGAAAGCACCAGCTAACGTCAGTTTAGCCTCAGTAATCGCTCCTACAGTTAAAATTACTAACGAAGAGCAAGAAGACCTCAACGTCGCTCCGACTGCTGGCAAATCCATAAATGCCATCCGCAGTTTTACTGGCAAAGGAACCTTAATTTGGGGCGCGAGAACCCTAGCAGGCAACGATAACGAATGGCGCTACATTCCCGTAAGGCGCTTGTTCAACCTGATTGAAGAATCGATTCAGAAATCTACTGCTTTCGTCGTCTTTGAGTCCAACAATGCCATCACCTGGTTAAAAGTCAAAAGCATGGTTGAAACTTATCTCGATAGTTTGTGGCGACAGGGGGCGCTTGCTGGCGCTACGCCGGAAGAAGCTTACTTTGTCAACGTAGGATTGGGCAAAAGCATGACCGAACAGGATATTTTAGAAGGTCGCATGATTATTGAAATCGGCATTGCAGCAGTCCGTCCGGCCGAGTTTATTATTTTGAGATTCTCCCATAAATTGCAGCAAGCCTAGAATATCTAGATTATAAGGAAAAATAATTATGGCCACTTCAGTACAAGATATCAAAGACAAATATCCCATACCAGTTTTCTATTACCGAGTCACAATTGAAGGAGAAGACTCGATCGCCTTCTCAGAAGTATCGGGATTGAGTATCCAATATCAAACCATTACTTATAGAGATGGGATGAGTTATAAGGACGGATCTAAACAGATGCCCGGATTGAAGAATGATATTACACTTACCCTGAAAAAAGGAATTGTCAGAGGTGATAGCTACTTATTCAATTGGTTTAATAGCATTCGCCTAAATACCGTAGAAAAAAGAGACATCAGAGTGGACTTATTAGATGAAGCTGGAGAAGCAGTAGTTTCTTGGGCAGTGGAAGATGCCTTTCCCACTAAATTAGATGCACCTGCATTTAATGCAACCACTAACGAAGTGGCGATCGAAAGTCTGGAATTAATCGCTAGAAATTTAAAAGTTGATTACCCTGGTTAATTTTAAGGATTTACGATGCCTCTTAATGAAATTCCACCTGTCGGCTTTCATTTTATGGTCGTCTTTTTCATTGCAGGAGTTACTCCCAATCCTCTAGACATTAGGTTTCAAAAAGTTTCAGGGATTTCGGCAGAAATAGAGACGGAAGATATCAGGGAAGGAGGGGAAAATCTATTCAGGCAACATCTTCCCACCAGAGTTACTTATAACAACCTAGTGCTGGAAAGGGGAATGGTAATAGGTTCTCCTCTGAATTTAGAGTTTAATGTTGCCATGAGTTCCATGAAATTTGCTCCCAGCAATGTCTTAGTGATGTTACTTAATGAAGAAGATATTCCCCTCGCCAGTTGGCTTTTTCAGAGTGCTTATCCAGTGAAATGGACTGTTTCTGACCTAGATGCCAATCAAAATCAGGTGGTAATAGACACTATGGAATTAGCCTATGGACGCTTTCAAAGTGTCAGAATTTAGCCGTAAGTTTACCCTTGTTAAGCCATGCCTGTAGAAATTAAAGAGTTAACCATTCGAGCCAATATTATGAATGGTTGTGAAGAGAATTCGGAAGTTAAAACAGAGGTTGGTTCCGATGAAGATAGAGGAGCTATTATAGCCGCTTGCGTCGAGCAAGTATTAAAAATATTAGAAAGGAAAAAAGAGAGATAAATTCTCTTCGTCAATAAACTAGAAACGAGTAACGAGTAATATCGCTTTCCTAAATGATTGCTACAGATAGGAAGTCAGAAATCAGAAGTCAGAAGTCAGGAGTCAGAAATGATATGGTTAAAAACCCTTTTAAATTAGAAAAACTCAAAATTCAGGTTTATGAACATAGAGGTCGAACTGGTAAAGCCCAGGATACCTTTGAAGTTATGTTTAATCCTGAATCTTATTCCCTAAAATATGAAAATATTTACCAATACCAACAAGGAATTAATACAAGTGGAAAAGAGGCAAAATATTCTTTGAGTAAACCGCAAATATTATCCTTAAAATTGATTTTAGATGATACAGGGGTAACCGCTGATTACGCACTTGGGGCATTGGCCTTAGCAGAAAAGATTGTGGGGAAAAATGATGTCTACAAGAGAGTCCAGCGATTTCTTGAATTAACAAGTTATATGGACGGCAAGATTCACGATCCGAAATTTCTCAAAATTGAATGGGGAGACCTAATTTTCGATTGTCGCTTGAAATCTGTTCAGGTTAAATATACCTTATTCAACCGCAGTGGTATTCCCCTTAGAGCCGAACTAGATACAGTATTTATTGGTGATATTAAAGATTCTAAACGAATCAGAGAAGAAAATAAAACTTCTCCCGATCTAATTCATTCCAGAATGATTAAAGCAGGAGATAAACTTCCATTAATGGCTCAGGAAATTTATGGGAACTCAAATTACTATATTCAACTAGCTCGTGCCAATAATCTAAATAATTTTAGAAAGCTAAAAGAGGGAGAAATTATCAAATTCCCTCCAGTCAAGGAGGAAAAAAATGAGTAGCGTTGAGGTGACAATATTGAACAATGGGACAGAAATGAATCCCGAATATAACATTTTTTCAATCGATATTGTCAAAGAAGTTAATAAAATTCCTACAGCGGAACTCAGCTTATTAGATGGTGAAGCTGCTAAACAAGAATTTAAGATTAGCAATGCTGATTTTTTTGCTCCAGGTCAAGAAATTGAAATTAAACTTCGCTATCAAGGAGAGATAAAAGAACAAGCTACAGTTTTTAAAGGGCTTATTGTTAAGCACGGGGTTAAAGATAATCGCCAATTTTCCTTACTCAACCTTTATTTAAAAGATCCTGCTATTAAACTAACGACTCAAAGAAAAAGTGTTGTCTATCGTAATCTTACGGATAAAGAAATAATTAAACAAATTATTGAGGCTAAAGATTTAACCGTTGGCGCGATCGCGCCAACCCAACCCAAACATAAAGAAATGGTGCAATTTTACTGTACTGATTGGGATTTTATTTTATCTCGTGCCGATGTTAACGGTTATTGGGTTATGGTAGATGACGGTCAAATAAGCGTTAAACTACCTCAAATCGAAGACAATCCTCAACATACTTTTGAATATGGTATTAGCGATATTTATGAATTTGAGATAGAAGCCGATATTCGCCATCAGTATCAAGTCATACAAAGTTCTGCATGGGATATCAGAACTCAAAAATTATCGACACCAAGAACAGCTAACGAGTTTTCTTTAGCCCAAGGAAACTCGAACATGAGGCAACTAGCAGAAGCGATCGGCGCGGAAGAATATCAATTAATTCATGGAGGACAGCTAGAACAAGATGAAATCCAAGCCTGGGCAGATGCCAAAAACATCAAAAGTCGTCTATCTTTATTTAGAGGAAGGATTGAGATTCCTGGTCTTGCGGATATAAAACCAGGAGATGTTATAGAAGTAGCGGGGATAAACAAACGCTTCAACGGCAAGACCATAGTTACGGCTATCCGTCATCAAATCAATTCTAGCGGTTGGGTGACATACGTGCAATTTGGCTTATCAGCCGATTGGTTTTCCCAAAGTTCTGAGATTATCGATACTCCAGCAGCGGGGCTAGTTCCGGCTATTAATGGCTTACAAATTGGTATCGTTGATAACTACGAACAAGATCCGCAGAAACAGTTTCGAGTCAAAGTCAAAATTCCTACACTCGATGCTGGAAAAAGTACTGTCTGGGCGAGATTGGCATCTCTGGATGCTGGCAATGAAAGGGGCATTTTTTTTAGACCGGAGAAAGGGGATGAAGTAATTCTCGGTTTTATTAACGACGATCCCAGACAAGCGATTATTCTCGGTAGTTTGCATAGCTCAAAAAATCCTCCTCCCCTGTCAGTTACTGAAGAAAATGATGAAAAAGGAATTGTCACCAAAGAAAATATTAAATTTTTGTTTGACGATCGAGATAAATTGGTAAAAATCGAAACGCCAAAGGGGAATAGTATCGTCATGAACGACAAAGATGGTCTTATTGAAATAGTCGATAAGAATAACAATAAAATTGCCATGAACTCCGAAGGGGTTCAAATTAGCAGTAACAAAGATATGGAGATTGAAGCTAAAGGAAATATAACAATTAAAGGAAAAAAAGTGGATGTTAACTAGCAAATAAATAGGGGGTATCGATGACAAATAACAACTCTTTTTTAGGTACGGGATGGAGTTTCCCCCCTACATTCAATCGAGACGCGGGAGGGATAGAAATGGTATCTGATGAAGAAGATATTCATCAAAGCCTGGAAATATTGTTTTCCACCCGTCCGGGAGAACGCTTGATGCAGCCAGATTTTGGTTGCGAACTGAGTCAGTTTTTATTTGAAGAAATCAGTCAGAGTTTAATTACTGGAATTCGAGGAATTATTAGCGATGCAATTATTTATCACGAACCGAGAATCAAACTTAATAATCTTGATATTTCCGAGAGCAAAGCTATCTCTGGATTACTGTTGATTAGCATCGACTATACTATCCGTTCTACCAACTCTAGATTCAATTTAGTCTATCCATTTTATATCAATGAACCAACTAATATATAAACAAAAAAATGTCTGATTTTATTCTTTTAGATGGCGATCGAGCTAATTTTAATCCGGTTTTTGGAGCAGCGATCGTTAATGTCCAACCAGGGACTCTCAAAGGCAGTGGCGAATCAACACTCCAAGGTAAAAAAGTTTGTATTGACGGGGATGAAAAGAAGGTGTCCGTACCAGGATGTACTTATACTACTCCCGTTTACTCTATTCCGGGAATGGGAACGCTGAAAATAGCAGCTTTGGGAGGAGATCAAAAAGCGCAGAAAACTCGCAGCGCTGGTAAACCGATGTTACTCAAAGGAAGTACCTTTACCGCTCAATTTGAAGTGCAAAATCCAGCTAAACAGCCTTCCTCCACTCCTATTCCAGATTCTATGCCTCAATATTCGGGAACTGGAACTTTTATCACAACTAATACAAAATGGCGAGTAACTTGAATACAAACCCTCAAATTTTTAGAGATGGAACCAGTCAGCGCAATCGCTCATTAAAGGCGCTAGAACCCGATTATATTGCGGTAGACGAACGTTCTGTCCGAGATTGGCTCAAATTCGTCCGAGAATTTGCCAAAGAACTTAAATATTACGACGAGTTTAACAATCCTACAGGGGATTGGTCGCCTTTTTTCAATTTAGATATAGATAAAATAATTGCTTATCTCGATCGCCCCGAACTTTTTGCCGACAACGAGACGGAATTAAAACAATTATCCCAGCCGCACTTAGTCTTATTTCTCACTTTTTTACAATTATTACGTTATCCGCAGCAGCAATTTAAACAACTGACGCGCAGATACCTCGATTTTTACTATAAAGAAGTTTTACGATTAAAAGCAAAAGAAGAAGAACCCGATCGAGTTAATATAATTTTTGAGTTGGCATCGGATGTAGAAGAAGATCTGCTTCCCAAAGGAACTCTGCTAGCTGCAGGTCAAGACAGTCAGGGAGTTGATATTAATTACGCTACCGATCGCGATATTGTTATTAATCAGGCGCAAGTAGCCAATGTCAAAACCTTATACATTGATGAAATACAAAATTTTTATGCTGCTTCTATTGTGGAAGCCAAAGAAGGAGAAGCCGCTAAATTACCAGGGTTAGGATTTAACAGTTTTAAAACTATTCCTCAAACTGAAGAAATTTTAGTTAAGAATAGTGTTGGCTTTGCTATTACTTCGCCACTATTACTTTTAAGAGAAGGTACTAGAGAAATTAGGCTGACTTTAGCTTGTCAGGAAAATACCTTCGATCGAGATCAGCTTAATGAAATTGCTTCCAGGAGTATTTTACCTTTTGATATTTATTATAGTAGCGAAGATCAATGGATAGCACTAGAGCCAGAATCTATATCTTTTGACGTGGGGTTTCTTCGAGGGAAACAAAAGATCAAAGATTATCCAAGAGATGAGCTATCTCTCATTTGTACTGTGACTGAACCCAATACTTTTAGTGCTGGGGAGTATTTGTTGTTTGAAGACGGCAATATCTATCAGATCGCCCATGTTGATACACGGACAGAGAAAGTAAAACTAACACTAACGTCTGAAGGAAACATTCCAGAAGAATACATCAATACCATCAAAAAATACGATCGCCTTGACAATATACTTGAATTTACCGGAGATCTTACACCATTAAGCGGTCTTTCTTGGAAAGAAGAGGAAGAAGTAATCGAGGCTACACAAGACATCTTTACCGAAGATGATGAAGACAAGTTTCTTGTTTGGTCTGACGGGAGGATCTATCAGATTGAAAAAGTAGTTAGTGAAAAAAGAGTGAATGTGCGCCGATGGGGATATATTCCCCTAGAAAACAACACAATCAAAAAATATGACGATATTGTTTTAAAAGACGGTTCGCCCGTATTATCCGATCTTGACTTTACAAGCATAGCTATCTCTCAGAGTTCTGATTATAATTTTGTATCTAGTGATGTCAAAAAACTTATCGTCTGGGATAATGGCAAGGTATTTAAGATTGAAGAAATAGTTAATGATAAAGAGGCTAAAATCGAAACGATAGGTACCGAAACTACTGTAGACTTAGCTAAAGCTCAAAATATTGAACAATATAATTTTTTAAACACTTTAGAGTTTATATTAACTGTCCAACCAAGTTTGCCTGCGATCGCGCCACTACAAGGGACTGCATTAACAGAAACAGAGATCGATTCTCCTTATCCAATAATAAAATTACTCTTAAAAAATAGCTCTCAAGAGGATGAAGACCAACAAAGTGTAATCTATTACGAACATTTTAAATCTATAAGTTTAAAAAAAGTAATAATTCAAGTTGATGTTCATAGTTTACAAGAGTTACTGCTGCGTAACGATTTCTCTATACTCAGTTCTCCAACTACGTTTCAGCCTTTTGGGGATAGTCCTAAAGTCGGGTCTGGATTTTATTTCTACAATACAGAAGTTTGCCAAAAGAAATTAGACTCCCTTTCCATCTACATAGAATGGAGGGGATTGCCAGAAGACTTTGATACACATTATACAGCCTATGACCATGACTACAATGGATTTAAGTTCTTATCAGAAAATATTAATAATGAAAGTTTCACGACAAAATTGAAGTTTTTTAGTAACAGAAAAGGAACCGATATTGAAACTAAAAAATTATTTCAACAAAACATAAATGGCTTGGAAGATTCTGTGACTCTGAGTTATCAGGATTTTAACAAACCTGGCTATTCCATAGATGCTTCTTTAGTAGAAATTGAAACTGACGATCCTTTAGAACAGAATAGATACTTTAAATTAGAACTGCAAAGTCCAGATTTTTTACACGCTCTCTATCCCTTAGTACTGAATGAGATTGCCTTGTTAAGGAACTCTGGAAATAATCTGAACTCTGGAAATAATTCAACACCGCCGAAAGTTTTTCCTCCTTATACGCCGGAGATTAAAGCTATTTCGTTGGATTATACTGCCACTGCTGAGATTGATTTAACCTACACTAAAACTAAACCAAAAGCAATTCAAATTTTTCAGGTTCATCCCTTTGGCTACATAAATATACGGGATTCTGAAGAAAACTCACAAAATTATCTGCTGCCTCAATTTGATTACCAAGGGGCTATATTCATCGGCATTGGCAAATTAAAGCCCCCGCAAAACCTCTCCTTCCTCATGCAAATGGTAGCAGGAAGTGGCGAAGCAGAATTAGGGACCCCCAATATTAGCTGGAGTTATCTTAGTGACGATCGCTGGCAAGATTTTCTGCAGACAGAGATACTTGCCGATAATACTAACGGATTAATCGATACGGGAATCATTCGCTTAAGCATACCCGCAGCAGCAACAAATAAGCATCATCTCATGCCTAGTGGGTTGCATTGGCTGCGAGCTACTGTAGCAGAAAATGCTGCTGCCATTCCCGATATTTTAGATATTAGAACTCAAGCAGCGATCGCTACTTATCTAAACCTTGGCAATGCTCCCGATCGCCTCAGTAAGCCCTTAGCTGCCAATTCTATTCAAGGATTGGTCGAGCCAGATTCGGCTATTGTTAGCGTCATGCAGCCCTACAGCTCCTTTGGGGGCAAAATGAAAGAAGACAGCCGAACATTTTACGTGCGGGTAAGCGAGCGACTGCGGCACAAACAGAGGGCATTAACCATCTGGGATTACGAACGTTTGGTATTAGAACGTTTCCCAGAAATTTATAAAGTCAAGTGTCTCTCTCAGGCAAGTTTCAATAATAGTCCCAGTGATGCTAAGGTCACGGTAGTCGTTATTCCCGATATATCTAATACTGCTCCCTTCTTTCCCCTCGAACCAAAAGCCCCCCTATATTTACTCGAAGAAATTAAAGCCTACTTAAAAGCTCATATTTCGCCTTTTGTTAAATTAACTGTTAAGAATCCGCGCTACGAACGAATCAGATATAGATTGGCAGTAAGATTAAACCACGGATTCGATCGCGGCTATTATCTTGGGCAACTTAACGAAGATATCAAACGCTTTCTCTCGCCCTGGGCTTATGAAGAAGAAGCCGATATTACCTTCGGCAGCTCTATTCACAGTTCTTCCCTCATCTATTTTGTTGAGAAAAGACGTTACGTCGATTACGTTGCTAATCTCAAATTAATCGATCAAGTAGAGATCGTTGAAGGCAAACCTTTTGAGCACGATATACCCGATCAAAATCTTGCCCAAGTACATTCTCCAGACTCCATCCTAGTTTCTGGCCCAGAGCATTTTATCGATTTGATTACTACAGAAACATACGACCCAGATGATTTTGTAGGCATCGGTTACATGATTATTGAAGTCGATTTTATTGTTAGTTGAAGCTATGTCAGAAAAAAAGAGAGAAAAACTTAAGGAATATTTTGAAACAGGCAAAAAACCTACGGAAGATCAGTTTGAGGATTTAATTGATTCCTGTTTAAATAGTCAAGACGATCGAATTAAAATTGAACAAAATGGAAATGATGGTGTCGTCACAGTAAAAATCGAGGGTAAACTCCAATTAGACGAGGGCGTGGCAATTAATAATTTTGTCAACGATTTGAGCGGTGAACAGCAAAATGGAGATAATAATAGCATCGTCCCCACTTCTCAAGCAGTCAAAAGTTATGTTCAAGAAAAAATAAGCACACTAGAAAGTAATATTGCTCAACTTGAAGAACGAATTAACGCAATAGAAAAACTACTTGAAGAGCCTGACAAATTTATTGAAGAAGACTTGGGTGACGGAGTCAAGCTGGAAATGGTGTTGATTCCTGCTGGCACTTTCTTGATGGGTTCTCCAGAAAGTGAAGGGCCGTACTCGTCTGAAAGACCTCAACACTTTGTAAGCGTTCCAGCCTTCTACATGAGCAAGTTTCAAGTGACTCAGGCTCAATGGAAGGCGATCGCATCTCTCCCAAAAATTAATGACGATCTCAATCAAGATCCATCCTATTTTAAGGGCAATGACCGTCCGGTAGAAACGATTACCAGGTTCAGTGCTGTCGAATTTTGTGACAGACTATCTCTAAAAACTGGACGACACTATCGACTACCAAGCGAAGCAGAGTGGGAATATGCTTGTCGAGCAGGAACTTTAACTAAATATTATAGCGGTAATAGTGAGGGAGATTTAGCTCGCGTAGCATGGTACCAGGGAAATAGTAGTGGCCAGACTCATTCCGTAGGAGACAGAGACCCAAATGCATTTGGATTGTATGATATGCACGGCAATGTCTGGGAATTTTGCGCGGATCATTGTCATGATAATTATAAAGATGCGCCTATAGACGGTAGTGCTTGGATTGTGGGTGGTATCGGTGTTCGTGTGCGCGGCGGATCCTGGAACGGCAATTTTAATGACTGTCGTTCCGCTTGCCGCGGTCGCAGTGATGAAGAATTCAACTACACCGGGTTTCGTATCGTGTGGCAGGAAAAGATGTTTCCTGGTCATCTAAATAAAGATGTGTAGCCTATACAAATGAAATCCCTATAACCTTAAACTGAAACAGTTGATGACAAATTCTTTAACTATATCCAACACTCCCCCTGAATATTCCGGCATGGATTTCACCTTGTTACGACAAGAAGGAATCGAACACATCCAGCGACTAGGGAAAAAACTCTGGACTGATTACAATACTCACGATCCTGGCATCACTATTTTAGAGCAACTCTGCTACGCCATCACTGATTTAAGCTATCGTCTCTCCTTCGAGATGAAAGATTTGCTCCCATATCCCCCTGAAGCAGAGGCAAAAAAACAGTTTTTCACTGCCAGAGAAATTTTAACCGTTAATCCCCTAACTATAAATGATTATCGCAAGCTGCTTATCGATATTGATGGAGTCAAAAATGCTTGGTTAGAAGTAGAAGAAAAAGTAGAAAATTTAAATGGACTATATCGAGTACTAATCGAAGAAGATAACATAAAAGATCTTGACATAGAAACAGATGTCAAACCACTTCTAAATCGACATAGAAATCTATGCGAAGACTTCGCCGAAATTAAAATTTTGCCCAAAGAAACAATTACAATTAAAGCTGAGATTGAGATAGAAGAAGGAATTGATGTTAATTATTTAATGGCTAAAATTTATTTCGATTTGGAGAATTATATCTCTCCTGCGATCGAGTTTTTTACACTAAATGAACTACTGGAAAAAGGAAAAATCCCTGAAGATATTTTTAATGGGCCTTCCCTAGAGAATGGATTTATTGATGACGAAGAACTACAGAAATTTAGCCAAAAAAAAGAACTGCGGATTTCCGATCTGATTCAGGTTATTTTAGATATCGAAGGAATAAAAACTATCCGAACGCTTTCTATTGCTAGCGATCAGTTTTTAACACCACCAGATTGGGTATTACCATTAGGTACTGTAAAGCCTGATTCTACTCCCAAACTAGAGGATATTAGCTCTTGGCTTCCTTCCACAAACGAACCAGAACCTCATATTCGATTATATAAAGGGCAGATTCTCTGTTCAGTTAATAAAAATAGAGTTGAATTTTACCTAGAAAAATTGCAGGACGAAAGCTCAAAAAGCTCCTCAACTACTCAAAAAAACGATTTTCCTATCCCCATTGGACAATATCGTGAATTATCCGAATACGAATCCATTCAAAACGAATTTCCTGCAACTTATGGCATCGGCGAAACAGAATTACCCGCCTCTGCATCTCCTCAACGCCAAGCACAAGCCAAACAGCTTCAGGCTTATCTAATGTTTTTTGACCAATTAGTAGCTAATTATTTAGCTCAATTAGATGGAGCGAAAGATTTATTTTCTTCTTCCAGCGAAGTATATAAAACTGAAGAAACTAAAACTTACTTTTTTCAATTAATTTCAGATTTCCCAGGTATAGAAAAAATAATTACCGATAATTATCCTGAAGCCTTAGAAAAAATTATTGAAGAAGCAGAATCATCTTTAGACAGAAAGAACCGCTTTCTCGACTACTTGATGGCACAGTTCAGCGAAAAATTTACGGATTATTCCTTACTTTTATATGAATCTATAGAGCAAAAATTAATAAAAAATAAGATTGATTTTTTAATGCACTATCCCCAGATTAGTAATGAACGGGGTAAAGCTTTTAATTATTTAGATAAGAAAGAAGTTTGGGATACAGACAATGTATCGGGATTAAAAAAACGGATTAGCAGGTTATTAGGCATTCCTTCTTACAAGAGGAACCCTCTCGCTAACTCTGACGAAGGATTTCATCTGGTAGAACACATCTTACTACGTCCGCACTTCCGCGATTTAGAAAGGGTTGAGTCACAACCCCCAGGACAAGTGACCTGCCACTCTCCAAACCACGGATTAACACAAGGCAAGAAAATTAAAATATTTGAGACGAACAATTATAATGGTGAATACCAAGTTATCAGTGTAACAAAAGATACTTTCGATATAGATAAAGAATTTGTTCAAGACGAAAGCGGAAAATGGGTAAGGGTCGTTCAAGACCCGGATCCTTATTCTTTTCAGCTTAGTTTTGTTTTTCCCGATTGGCTCCCTCGCTTTCAAGATGATAAATTTAAACAGCTAATTGATGACATTTTAAACACAGAAACTCCAGCACATATTACGATTTACGTTCACTGGCTAAATCTACCGAAAATGCAAGAATTTGAAACTATTTATCAAGAGTGGTTAACTCAAATGCCAGATGGCGATAACATCGAGAATATTAAATATCAGTTGAGTGAACTACTTACAGTTTCATCGTGAGCTTCTTATTCTGGAAGAAGCTATGTGTATGTTTCTGGTCAAGCCAGTTTGTATCCGTCTAATCGAGATGGTAATCCACAGATCGTACTTACAGATGTAAATCAATTGGCTGATTTTCCCCCTAAAAATTAAATCTAGAGTGAACCAGCAACGACACATTATCAAAAAGCAAGTTCTCGAACTACTGTTAAGTTCGTCAGAAGGCGCGTTTGAGCTTCAGAACGAGATAAGCAGAATCTATCGCAGCAAAATAGTCCCCCTGATTGACACTTGCTTATCTCAGTTAAGCGCCTCGGATGAGATCTATAGAATCGATCGCCTAGAAATCAACCTGGGTAATATCGATATTAACAATTTAGAAGAAGAGTTTATAGCTAAATTTAAACAAGAAATTCGACAGCTAATAGAGCAAAATAGGGAGCGATCGCCTTTATTTGCATCAACTGGGTCGCGATCGAACCAGACCACTTCGCAACTAGAACTTTTTAGCTACTTCATTCAAACAGGTAACTTACCCTGGTGGTCGCAAAAGTTAAGCAAGCAAGAGCTAGAAAAATCCTGCGATCGCCTGTTAAAAACTTCCCCAGAGCAAGTTAAACTCATTTTCGCTGAAAGTTTCAAACAAGAAAAGTATTCCAGACGAATTATCTATCAGTTTTCCGACTCAACACTACTTAAAATCACTCAATTGTTTGCCTCAAATCTATACAATTTTATCACTAATTATCACAACGACATCCAACAAATATATAAAAAAAAGATAGATATACTTGCCAATATTCCCCCAAGTAAATTTAGACTAGAATTCTGGCGAGGAATATTTTTTACTATCTTATTCGAGCAATATACTCGCTCGCAAAATGTTCAATTTACTAGAAATCATTTATTGCACATAGCTACCAGTTTTCGCCTTAATTATTTGTTACTGATCGATAAAATGCTTGAGGCAGCAGAGAATTTAAAACAAGAAGGAAGGAACTTAAAAAGTCAACTACCAGAAATCTTAACTCAAATAAATTCTACAGTTTCCAGAGAAAATAGCAGCATTGCCAGCGAATCCGAACAATCTATAAACCTAGAAGAAGCGCGCTCGCGTAGCGCTGCTGAAGGCAGATCTCAACCGGAAGACACATTGACAAATACCGTCGCTCCTTTTAGCGATTCTGAGGAAATATATATTTACAATTCAGGGCTAGTTTTATTGTGGCCCTTTTTAGCTCGCTTTTTTGAGACACTCGAACTTATTCAAGAAGGACACTTTATCAATTCAGAATCAGCAGAGCGAGCAGTTCTCATCCTCCAGTATTTAGTCGATGGAGTCACAGAAATCCCCGAATATCTTCTGTCTCTAAACAAAATCCTTTGCGGCATAGATTTATTAGAACCCGTTGCCACCAACTTAGCGATCGCGGAACAAGAACGACATGAATGCGAACATCTTTTGTCTGCTGTAATTAGCAACTGGTCTATCTTAAAAAACACTTCGCTCGAGGGATTTAGACGTGCTTTCCTCCAAAGAGAAGGTATTCTCAGAGTTCGCGATGGCTCTTGGCTGCTCCAGGTTGAACAAGAAACTTATGATGTCTTGCTCGATCGTATTCCCTGGAGCATAAGTGCAGTAAAACTTCCCTGGATGAACGAACTAATATATGTAGAGTGGTAATTTGAAAATATATAGATTTGATAAGTATAGATAAATTAAGATATTCATTTGTATTACTTTGAAAGTAAGAAAAGACACTAAGAGATTTTCGATCGGCGAAAATAGTGAGGTTAGCTATGCACGCTCACGCATCTAAATCCAAATCTTCTTGTTCTTGTCAGAAAAAGCAGAATCTTTTCAAGAAAGACTCTAGACAAAATTCTTCGGCAGTAGTAGCAGAGCAAACAGCCGAACAAGAGATGAGCGCCGAATCTGCTTTAGGAGAGTGGGGTGCGATCGGTGCTAACGTCATGCGCTCCCTAGAAACCGGAGAATACCAGCCAGAACCACCATGGGGAGAAATAGGTTTGCAAGCCAAGCTGACTATTGGGCAACCAGGGGATAAGTACGAGCAAGAGGCAGATAGAGTAGCGCGTCAGGTAGTGCAACAGATTAATTCTCCTCAAAGTGAGAGTGTTGGGAGTGAAGAAGAGCGATCGCCACAACTACAGTTACAGAGCAAGGCAGAAACGGGGAAGATCCAACGAGAAGAGATAGAAGAGGAAGAAGAAGAAGAAGAATTGCAAATGAAACCATTGGTGCAGTTTAAAGCCTATGGAAGTGGAATGACTGCATCTAAAAATTTAGAAACTTCAATTAACGAAGCCAAGAACAAAGGACAGCCTCTTGCCGACAAGATTCGCGACCCAATGGAACAAGCATTTAGAACGGATTTTAGTGGAGTAAAGGTTCATTTAGATAACCGCTCGGATAAGCTCAATCGCTCGCTCCAAGCTCGTGCTTTTACTACGGGGCAAGATATATTTTTTCGGCAAGGAGAGTATGAACCTGCTAGTCGAAGGGGACAAGAGTTGATTGCCCATGAGTTGACGCATGTAATGCAGCAGACAGCTCAGATTCAAAGGCAGCATCATGAAGAAGCTCCAAGCCAAATCATCGAACATATAAGAACGCATCCAGAGGCTGTAGAACAAATTCGCAATACTCTCCAGCTTAAGCCTGTTTCCAGCAAGCCTCAGAAAAATTCACACTCACTCGCTACAAATATTATCCAAGGAAAGCAAAGCTTTAAGTTAGTATTTTACGATCCACAAGGTTGGTTTCCAAGACAAGGCAAATTCTTCCGTAATCGAGCCAACTTAATCGCGAGAGAGATAAATGCCGTTAGAATCCCAAGAAGATGTCCGAAGGATAAATCTAAATTAAATCTGCGAATAGGAGCAATAGGTTTTAATAGTCGAAAAAATATTCTGCCTGACCTTAAAAGAGCCTCTAAATGCTTAGGCAAACAAATTGATGAATTACACATAGTAGGTCATACACACGAAGGAGTAAAGTTCGGCAAAGCGGTATCTAAAATGGCGAAATATTTGTCTACTCAAGTTCGCATTGTTTTTCATGGTTGTTCTGTCCTTTCCTTGTATCCTAAAAAACTTAAGGTATTACTAAAAGAACTAGGTTTAGAAGCAAAAATTTTCGCTCATGCTCAATCTGGACAAGCTGGGAAACCTTTTGAATTTCATGAAATTACTTTACCTGAAGGGGTCGAAAAAATCAAGAGTGAGCCAGTGAAAAATGTTTCTGAAATTCTTCCAGAAACTTATATCCGTAAATGGGTAGAAAAACTGCCTACTGATAAGTTATATTCCCTTTATAAATTAGTCAAAGCAGAAGACACAAAAAAAATAATGAGAGAACGAATTATAGAGAAAATTAATAGTTGGAGTTTAAGAGCGTGTAGAAGACGACTAGAGGGAAAATCTTATCGCAAGACAAGTGTAGAGAATTGGGAAAAAGAGGGACTTGAAAAACGAATAGAGGCACTTAAAAATCAAGCAAAGTAAATTATATACCCGAGAATGCATCTCTGGGATAAATGTGACTCTTTAATTGGCGAGTGAATGGCGTGTATATTTTGTTTTTATTGATTATTAAGTCTTTGTAGCTCGGAGAGCGCAATAAAATTGCTCTACATAGGTTTTGGCGTTTTCAGAGTGCAAAAAAAAGTCTGAACTTTTTTCTGAGAAAAAATACTTATTGATTTTTTAAACAGTCAGCTTTGAAATTGAAGATAAAAACATCAAGAGTAGATCGAGGAAGCTTTTTTAAGCGGTAGCTTCTCTTTTTCTTTTTTCTTCAAGTGCTTTGGCGATCGCAGCTCTAACAAAATTAGATCTTTCTTGAGCAGACATTTGCATTAATTCTTCGTGGATATCTTGTTCTAATCTCACTTGAAGCTG
>JASJDA010000357.1 GCA_030065755.1 Prochloraceae cyanobacterium
GCAGGAACCGATCGTCAACGGGGCGGTTGGTATGATGTAGTGGAACGGGTGGAAAAAGCTGGTAAATTCCACAAGTATGTCTGGCACGATCGCAAGGCTTGGTGGCAACAGGAACAGGGGGTCTTGGCCTATTACATCATGGCTGGAGTGTACGGGCAAGCCGAAAACGCTGATTTTCTCCGTTATGCCCGTGAAGGAACGGCTTTCTATAATGCTTGGTTTCTAGACCATTATAGTGGCGGCGTTTACTTTAATGTTTTAGCTAATGGACAACCCTACGCTCTAGGGACAGAACGCGGCAAAGGCAGTCACTCAATGGCGGGTTATCACTCCTTTGAGTTATGTTATCTCGCAGCAACTTATATTAATTTGTTGGTTTTCAAAGAACCGATGGATTTCTATTTCAAACCAACTGCTGGCGGATTTCCCGATAAAATTCTACGGGTTGCCCCAGATATTCTACCCTCTGGTAGCATTCGCATCAAACAAGTTTGGATTGATGGCATTCCCTATCATGATTTTGATAAGGATAATTTGTTTGTCCGACTTCCTGAGGACTACGCAAACAAAAAGATCAGGGTGCGTATTTATCCAACGGGCATCCCTTGTGAAGCTGCTTTGTTAGATGTTACGGCTGATGGGGTGGCAAAGGTAGATTTAACAGGCGATTTTACCAAACCAGGGGCTTTACAAGAGCTTGATGAAGAGTTTTCTCGTCTAGAAATTCAACAAGCCAAAGGATTAAGTCTGATTGTGGGAGATTTAAAAGACATTTCCAGTGAAGCTTTAAGGTTTCTTTCTTTCTTTATTAGCCGCAAAAACCGTGAATCAGCAGATACTTTTGCTGTTTCTCTAGAAGGTGCGAAAGGAAAAGTCAAAGAACTCTTTGTTAATAGCAGTTTGAGTTCCAAAATTTCAGTCTAGTAGCATTTTATTCGCCTTAGTAGGGAGTCACATTACTCAGTTAAGAATTGAGTAACGACAGAGGAAGTCCGTGAGAATTGATTAATTCTCTTTATCTTTCTCTCTCCCTATTCTTGAATTGGATTTAGTTAAAACAGTGTGACTTGGTTAAAAAAAAGCGATGAAACTATTACTTTTGATGACTAATGCTTCTAGTCTAACTTTAAAGGATGGGACAGCTTATCCTTCTGGGTATTGGGCTGAAGAGTTTGCTATTCCTTACAGACTATTTAAGGAACGTGGCTATGAAATCGATATTGCGACAGTAGGTGGGATTCAACCATCAGTCGACAAAAGCAGTCTCGATCCAGATAACCTTCGATTTGTGCGACCTGCAGGGAGTCAAATTGATGATGCTGCTAAAGCAAAGGAATGGGCTGATATTATCGCCAATGCTCCTGAACTTAAGAAGCCACTAGCTGTAGAAAAAATTACCCGCGAACAACTCAATGAATATCAGGGAATCTATATGGTTGGCGGGCATGGCTGTATGGAAGATGAACCCAAGTCTCAAGCGATGGGACAAATTACTGTTTGGTCTTATGAGTTGCAGTTCCCAGTAGCAGCAGTGTGTCACGGCCATTCTGTCATGTTGAGTGCGCGAGATGAGAAGGGCAAATTTCCTTACGGAGGCTATCGCATGACTTGTTTCTCTCATAACGAAGAAAAAGCTACTCGTATTTATGGAAATCTTCCTTTGGTACTAGAAGAAGAGCTAAGGAAACTTGGTGTAGAGTATTCAGAGGCTCCTATAATCTGGGGCGCTCATATAGTCGAAGACAGAAATTTGATTACTGGACAGAACCCCTTTTCTTCTAATTTGCTGGCTGAAAAATTTCTGCATCGAATTCGTGATTTACGAGCCTCTGCATTAGCTAAATAATCAATTTATACCAAAAAAGAGAAGGGAAAATGTTGTTATGATTAGTCTTTTTGCTAACCTTCAAAAAGGTATTCGCTTTCTTCAAACAAGTTTCGGTTTATTAGCTATCTTTTTTTGGACAGCATCTAGTTGTATATTGTTTCCTTTATCGGCTTTTGCCGCATCAAATTTAGACTTGGTACCGAATCCAGAATTAGTGGATAAACCAACCTCAGGAACTGCAATTCCTGTTTTGTGTAATCCCGATTTTCAGCAATGTGAAGAAAGTGCTCAGTTATTGGGAACGATCGACAATAACCGAGGTCGCTGGAACCCATTTTTACCTGAGAAGAACATGATTCGAGACGGTCAAACCTATTATAAAGAGGTAGAACTCGAAGCCAATGGGGGTCGTCAAGGTGATGGGATATATGCTTTGCGTTTTGTAACTAATCACGATCTGCGACAAACTTTCAAGGTCGATCGGCAAATCGATAGTACGGGTAAGCCAGAATTAGTTACAGGCGATCGAGCCGAGCGAGCGCACAACATTATGATTAAAGTCGATCGCGACGGCGTTTATAAAATTAGCTTCAATCCCGCCACTCTAGAATACAACATCGCACCCAAACCAACTTATCTAACCGAAATTCGATCGGTACAACTCAACGGATTTGTCTGGGATGATGAAAATATGTTCCAGAAATTTGACGAAACTCGTAACAATCATGAAATGACAAAAAACGGGGATTGGTGGGAAAAGACTGTTCCTTTGAAAACAAACGGCGGTATTGATTTTAGAGCAGATGGAGTTTATCAGTTTTTATTCTCTGCCAATAACAACGAGGACTGGGGTTTTGGTGGTTACAATGACGGCAAAGGAAGTCTCGCAGGCGGTACTGGCTTTGGCAGTAGCGGTGGAAAGAGCAACAATTCCGCTATTACCATTCAAGTGTTTGAAGATGGCGATTACACCATTCGGATGAATCCAAAGCAATATAAGTTTGAAGTCAAACCTGCTGAAGGCTTACCACCAGTGAAGATTTGGAATGACGTGACATCATTCCAATTGCTCGGCACCATTTACATTCACGAAGACGATAAATTTAAATTCGATCCTACCAAGGAAGAACACAATATGAAAAACGTTGGTAGCAATGTCTGGACTAAAACTGTGAACATCGACACTCCTGGTCTTTATAGTGCCAATTTTGCTATCAGCGAAGAGCTTTTCTTGGATACTATGGCTCTCGGCGCTTGGCTAGAATCAGATGAGCCAAACAAACTTATTGGCAAAGCTTGGCACGGCAAACCCAACGAACCCAATATTTTCTTTAACGTAGCCCAGAGTGGGAATTACAAATTCACCTATGATGCCGATCGCGATCGGTTCTCAATTGAGTCATTAAGTAATGCTCCTTTGCAACCTGCCACAACAATAGAAACCTTGCAGTTAGTTGGTAGTTTCGACAAGCCAATGGAAGCTTGGCAACCAACTAGTGAAGCTAACAATATGCAAAGAGCTGACAAAAGTATGTTTGTTAAAAACGTAGAACTTGAAGCCGATCGCAAGTACGAATATAAGTATGCAGCCAATAATTGGGGTTGGCTTTGGGTATTTGCCGATTACGAATTGGATGATTACGGTCAAGACTTCTCGGGTAGAAATCCCGATCCCGCTAACTCCACAATTGAAGATTTGAAAGAGTACGGTCAGCTAACTACTCACGGCGATCCTCCAGCATTGGAATTTACTCCGAAATCTAAGGGGTGCTACACCTTCACAGCTAACTTGGAAACAGGAGCCTATTCAGTGCAACCAAGTAAAAACAACACTTGCGACTAAAAAGCCATTAACACCTGTTTAAATCAAAAGAGATCTTATCATGAGTAAAGTTCAGTTTACCTATCTAACCGGATTAAAAAAAGACCTTTTTCGCAATGCGCGCCTGACAGGAAGTTGGGATGAAAATGGTCGCTACTCCGACCAGTGGATATCTATACCAATGCAGCAGGCGATCGCAGAAGATGGTTGTCCCTGCTTCCTTGCAACAGTCGAACTCGATGACTCTCAAGTAGGCTGGCAATTTCATTGGGGTGTTGTCCTAGATGGTCCAGCAGGCACTGACCTCTGGGGAATTCCGACTGAAATTAACAATGGCGATTCTCAAGAACGTTATCGGACTTTTAACCTGCAAACTCCCTCTGGAAGCCCCCAGCTAGAAAAATACTACCTGACTAATTGCCGATACTTGGGCGCTCAAAAATACTATCCTCCCAATCAACAAACTCCTGGAGTGCAATTTTCTGTCTGGGCACCCAATGCGCAAAAAGTAGAAGTAGTGTTCGGAGGAGCAAGCGGATATATTGCAGATGACGGTTATGGAATTAATGCCTCCCTTGGTGAGTTTAGTATGTCTCGCCAAGAGAATGGGGTGTGGCAGACGGATGTAAACGATTCTAGACTCTCAAATTTCTCTCAATACGACCACAAGCCTTATATGTTTAGAATCACCAAAGAAGAGGGAAAAGTTAAATACCGAACAGATTTATATTCTCGCTGTCAGATAGGTCAAGGTAATACTAATCCTAACGGGCAACACTACAATGGTACTTTTCAAGATTTAGATGGTACAAAGAGTTGCTCTGTGGTCGTCGATCCGGAGTTAGTAGCTCGAGATTTCTACAAGCAAACATGGCCTCAAGATAAGTTCGTTTCTGACCAGGAGTTTTGGAGAGACGAATTCAACCCCAATAAACCAGTGCCCAATAAAGTTGAAGATCTAGTTATCTACGAACTCCACTTGGGTGCCTTAGGATATGGCCAAGACAGACCTGGAAACTTCGACGATGCCATGAAGTTGATGGACTATTTTGAAGACCTTGGCGTTAACGCGATCGAACTCTTGCCCATGTCTGAATTCGCCGATAAGACTAATTGGGGTTATGAAACCTCTCACTACTTTACCATGGAGTATAGTGCTGGGGGCAGAGACCAACTCAAGCATTTTGTTAGAGAATGCCACCGTCGCGGCATCGCCGTAATATTAGATGTGGTTTACAATCACTATTCCCCAGATGGAGAACGGGCGCAATGGGCCTATGACTCGGATGCTCCCGAACGCAATATGTATTGCTGGTATGAAGGGGACTCTAACAATTATTTCTATCCCGACGGAAGACCTTTTCCAGAAGGAGGATATATCGACAATATGTCCACTGGCTATTCCCCACGCTTTCACGAGGAGATAGTGCGGAAGATGTTTATTTCTTCTGCAGCAGCACTCGTAACAGAGTTTCACATCGACGGCTTTCGAGCAGATCAAACGACTTCCATGCACTCCTATAACGTGCTTCACCAAGATGGGAAACCCATGGGCAACGTCAATATGTTTGGAGCTAAGTTTCTCAGGGAATGGACTCGGACTTTAAAGTTAATTAAACCTTCTGTTATGTTAATGGCAGAAGATCATTCCGATTGGAACTTGGTAACTGTATCTTCCAACGATGGCGGTCTTGGATTTGATGCTGCTTGGTACTCCGAATTTTACCACCATCTGATCGGCGACGCTCAACAAGGAACCCACTATGCCAAATTAATTCCAACTGCTGGATTTGGCGATGCTAGACCTTTAGCGATGAATTACTTTGCTGGAGCTTTAGCAAAATCGAGCGATCGTAAAGTTGTTTATCACGAATCTCACGATGAGGCGGGTAATGCCGAGGGATCTCGGCGTACTATTGTTTCCGCAGTAAACGAAGCGCCTCTGCTCGGGGAAACCCGTAGTTTTGCAGAAGCTCGTGTCCACTTTGCTTGCGGAATGACTATGCTTTCTGCTGGCACGCCAATGTTTTTTATGGGCGAAGAGATCGGCGCTCAAAAACTATACAAATATCAACAAAGGGGCCCTCAAAACTCAGAAGACGTAATCAAGGGGGGTTTCTTTTATAACAGAGAGGATCTGCGGGGGGAACGACAAAATAATGGTCAGCGATTGTTCAAATTTTATCAGGACTTGATTCGGTTTCGACTCAATCATTCAGGACTTCGTTCCCATAATATCGATATTATCCACGTCCACAATGACAATCGAGTTATTGCTTTCAAGCGCTGGGATGAAACTCAAGAATTTCTAGTTGTGGCGAGTTTAAACAATTCCCCCTTTGCTGACGGATACGCGATCGAAAATTATCGAATTCCCGATGGCACCTGGAAGGAAATGTTTAATAGCGATCTCCAATCATACGGGGGGAACAATGTCGGGAATTTAGGTGCGAATATCACTTCTAACAACGGTTACATTTATGTTGTAGTACCAGCCAATGGATTTGTAGTCTTGCAGAAGGTTTAACTGTTCGAGCGAAGCTATCTTGTCCTGGGGTTTAGACTATTACTCTAAAAGGCGATCGTCTAAACTCCAGTTAAGACAACAGAATCAGCTTTAAAAGCTACTAAACGTAACATCCAACCAATTACACCGTTCTGCTGGTCTCAATGCTGGGGAAGAAGTTTCTACCCCTCCCTATTATATTTTCCGTCTAAAGCCCTTAGCTCCAGGTATTGTGGGACGTTGAACCCAAATAGGAAGCTGACTTTTTTCTCGATAAATATTTGAGCCATTTCAGAATAAAGAAGTCATGAGTACTGAATTAGAATTATTAATTGAATCACAAGCAGATTTGGGAGAATGTCCCTGTTGGCATCAGGAAAAACAATTACTATATTGGGTTGAC
>JASJDA010000358.1 GCA_030065755.1 Prochloraceae cyanobacterium
AAAAAGTTTATATTAAAAGAAAATTGGCAATTGGATGTTAAATAAGTTCAGAAAGATTTATCCAAAGGGCAGTATAGTTAGCCAGTTAATTAAAATCGACCGAGACAAATATATAGTTAGAGCCAGCATTGAAGTAGAAGGGAAGACGCTCGCCACAGGATTAGCCTCGGCTCAGACAATAGAAGAAGCAGAAGATAGAGCAAGAGTTAGAGCATTAGCTGCTGCACTAGCATCACACCCGAGTAATTCTAGCCAAACTGTAATACAATCAACGACAATTGAATCAACCAATGTGGCGCAGTCAATTGCTCAGCCATCGGCGCTCTCTGGTCAATCAATTTCCCCATCTAGTGAGAGCGATGAGATGAGCCAGATTAATAGAGCTCCAACAACGCCACAGATTAATAATCCCAGCTCTGAAATAATCAAAAGATGGTACGACCAGCGTGATAACGAGCAAGATTTGAAAGCAGTTGATAGCGATCGTCATTTAAACCCAGTCGATAATGATCGTCATTTGAATCGAGTAGAAAGCGCGCCTGCACTCGGTCAGAGGGATCGTACTTTAAACCCCGTAGATAACGAGCGCCTTTCAGAAGCCTCGATCGCCTTTCCACTGTCTCGATCGCCTTTTCACTGCCCCGTGCCGCTACGCGGCTCCCTCCCTCGATCGCAGAACACGAGAAATTTACACCTGGAAAAAATTCGGCAAAATTATGGTGGAAGTAACACTGGATACCAATAGGACAACCACCTATTAGACTATTATTCAAGTCGAGAAAACGGTTATTCTCCCAAAGGTTAACTATATGAGCATATATCGCAGTAGTTCGAGGAGCGGCGTGTCCGAGAGCTTCCTGTATTTCCCTAAGCGGTCTTCGGTCTGGGATACTTTATGGAAGTGTCAATTTTCGATACGCCAGAGCCTAACTTGCTTAGAATTGTAAACAACTGGTTCGCTCTTATAGTTATAAGTTTTTTCAAGCTCTTCTCTTGAAGTTTGGGAAACATTATATAAGAAGTAATCACTAAAACCATCAGGAGGCTTAGATATACCTTGGCTGCGGTCAATAAACTGAATTGGCACTTTTGGCTCCAGAAGATAACTCAGGGAAATTACGTGTTCCCAAGTATACTCGTTGATAATCAATGGTTTTTCAGCTTGATTAACGATCTGAGCAATTTCGAGTCTTTGTCCACCTGATTTGTTCCACCATTCTGGCGCTGGAAAACTGTTAGCACAAGATATAACTCCAATCGAAAAGACGACAAGGGTAATTATCTGCCATAGTCTCTGTCGCTGAATATTAACATTGCTAATTATTTGAGTTGTAAGTAGGTAAGCAACAGCTAGCTGAATTCCCAAGTAACAGGGAACTAGATACCGACTTGTACCCGATCTTTGTCCACCTAAGATTAAATCAGGTAACATAGTCCCCAAGGCTGGAATCACAATCAAAGTCAACAGGAATAACCAAGTCGGTTTGATAGTACGGCGGCAGAGAAAATAAATTGAATATCCAGCAAAAGTTACGATAGCTAAGACGGCAATAATATAAGGAAATGGATTCTCAAAACTAAAATTATAGTTAAGCTCAAAATCAATAAAAACTCGGCTAATATGACGTCCCCATCGAAAAATTAACTCCGGAATCCCATTGTTCAAGCTTTTAGTTAGCCAACTTGATGATTGCCAACCCTTAGACCAGTTCTGAATAAAAACCCAAATCCATGGGGTAAAAGCTAAAATTCCTATAAAAGAAGTAAATATATAAGATTTAACTATTTTATTCAATCGGAAGCGTTCGATTACAATAACATAGATTCCATGTCCAATTGAGACGAACAAAAAATAGAGATGTGTATAAAATCCCAGTGCCACAGTTACAGCATAAATTCCCCAAATAATTTGGGTATTAAGCCGTAATGCTCGCAGTAAGATCCAACTAGATAGTAAAATTGTAACTGTCCATAGGCTGTAAGGTCTTGCCTCTTGTGCATATAGCACATGGAAAGGAGAGATCGTCATCAGGGCGATTGCCATCCATCCCACCAGAGGTGACTCAAATAATTCTCGACACAGCCAATAAATGCAAGGCCATGCTAGCAAGCTAAAAAACGCAGACAAACTTCTCGTTATTGCGACTGAGTTACCGAACAACTGAACCCAAAATCGCGTCAGAAAAAAATATAGTGGTGCATGCTCAGGATGGCTTATTAAAGCTTGAATGGTATCCGTCAGAGTTTTGTCAGGATTAGGAAACTGATATTTCTGTAAATCATTAACTCTAATTACAGAATTATTATAAAGCTGCTGAATAACTTCTTCTTTTGTGTATCCAGAAATTCTTGATGAAGTAAGAACCTCATCAGTCCAATAAATTTTTCTTTCTAGATTAACAAACCTAAAAAATATACCTATTACTAACAGTAGAATTAGTAAAAAGTATAAGGATTTTACAAACAAAGAATATCGCATTCGTTCAGGACACATACTTCCTAATTTCGCTCTCCCGAGACCCATGGCACTAAATGCTCTTAATATCTCGAGCCAACTAAGTAGTCGGACATAAATAAATACCTCTATATTTAGAAGTGTAAAAAGTGCCAAATTTCTTTATTACCAAGGGGGTCAGTCGTTTTGACAAAATTTAATACAGTTCGGTTTAATTTTGTCCGACTACTTATTAAGCTTAGTCTACGCTATTTTGCTACCCTAGATCAGACCCAATACTGTTCGGTTAAGAGTTTTAATTTTTTCCCTGAAAAGCAGAGGAGCAGGGAGGCAGGGGGCAGGGGAGAAAATTCCTGACCATAGCGAGAGCGTCTCTTAACCAAAGTATTAATAATGAGTCGTCTTCTAACGATTGCTAATCCAAATAGAAAAATCCTAGGCTGGCATGCATAAACTAGACTAGGAATCGAAAGGTAATCAACACCTTTACTAAGAAAACTTTTTTTGATACTCTACAGATAAAAAAATGGTCAATTCTAAACCATTGATTGAGACACAGTGAGAGGATTAGGGAATGGGCACAAGGCTTGACAGTAAAAGTAACTGGTTTTGGTCGCGCCGTTCCCTGCTTTTGGCTCTGGGCTTCTCAAGCGCTTACCTTTTTTCCTTGGTTTCTAAAGGTTTTGCTCGGTCTCTAGAAAAGCTCGAACTCCAAAGCCCACCTGAATTTCCTGATATTTTAACTTTGGACCCCCTTGAAGACTTCCTAAAGAGCGAAAGTAGTCCGATTTTTTCCTTCGCTGACAACACCGTTCCTCGTCAATGGTGGTATGCTACCCCAGTAATTAAGGGTTTGGGAAAAAAAGTAGTTGCGCAGCTGCAAAGAGACAGAACCGATCGGCCTCTCGAAAAAGTTCTCAAGCCTCTTGAGTCTGAAAAGTTAGTTCCAGAAAGCTGGCCAGATTTTACTGATGCTATTGATTTAAAAGCTTTGGGCAACGAGCGACCAGAAATTTATTCTCTGTTTTATACCATAGTATCAAACGAGCGCTCTCGACTCCTGCGAGTTTGTCACGGAGTGGCTGGACCCAACGTCAAGGCCCAGATGTGGGTGGCGGGAGTGCCCGTTCAACATGGAGAATTGCTCCGAGTCCGAGCTGGATTATATCCGCTCGTAGTAGAAGCTTATCACGGAAAGCGAACGCAATGGCTGCCCTGGAAACTAGCTCGTTTAGCGACGCGCTTGACTGAAGTGAGTTCTGAAGAAGTGGAGGAGGTTTACCAATGGCAACTGGCTCGTTGGCAAAAGAACCGCCAGATGGCTTTAGCCAACGAAGAGCAACTTCTAGCTACCATCAAGTTCGATCTCAAAACTGTTCGCGGTCAACCTGGATTTTTTCGTGTTGCTCAAAGTGTTAACGGAAAATGGTGGCTCCTCGCTCCCAACGGCAAAGCTTTTTACCATCGCGGCTGCACTGGATTGAATGCTGGAGGAATGGGAGGACGGCGAGCTAATTTGCCCCCAGTCCCCGAATCAACCGCGAGGAAGTGGATAACTTATTTAAAAGAATGGGGCTTCAATGCCCTAGGAGCTTGGACAACCTCTGAATTTTTTAACAAGGGAATGCCGTTTACTGAAATTATTGAAACATTTTATGAAAAACCGTGGCTCATTCCTAAGTTTCCTGATGTCTGGGATCCTCAGTGGAGTAATAACGTCGATGCTAAGTGTAAAAAGTTATGTACTCCCCTCAAAAATAACAAAAACCTCATTGGCTATTTTCTTGATAACGAGCGGGGGTTTATGGCCATGTTAAGAAGTAATGAAACCTTTGTTGCTAACGCTCCTACTTACCGCTCCGCCAGTTCTATCCCAGAGGAATCCCTACCTCTCCCTGCTGAACCCAAGTTAAACCCTAAAGGAATCGGGTTGCTGCAGTTTTCACTTTCGCAAAACCCTGGCATCCCTGCTGGGGAAAAGGCTTGGAATTTCGTCCTCCAACGTCATGGCTCTTTAGAAAATCTTAGTCAAGCTTGGCAGATTGAAATCCCATCCCGAAACACACTTAAAGATTTGACACAACGAGGAGAAATCCTCATTTCTCCAGGTTATTTCCAAGATCATTCCGATTTCGTCACACTTTGGGTTGAAAAATACTACAAAATTTGTCGGGAGAAAATTCACAAATACGATCCCAATCATCTTCTTCTGGGAACTCGTTGGGGTGGAACTCCCAGTCCTTCGGTCATCAAAGCTGAACGAAAGTGGGCCGACGTAGTTTCTCGCAACAACTACCGAGCTAATTTCTACGAACTCTTTGATGAATTTTATCAACAAGTCCAGCTGCCTATCCTTAATGGTGAAATTAGTACCTGGACTGATTCGTTTACCTTAATTCGCAATCCCATCGAACCCCCAGGAGGATACTCGCCAGATACTCGCCGAATTCTACGGCAACAGGAAACTCTAGAGCGAATCTTTTCTCATCCTGGTACGTTAGGTTACACTAAATATCGTTGGCATGGCTCTGGAGGAGATAAACTTTGGAATGACGGTCCTCAATGGCACGTCATAAAAACACTGCAACAACTTAACTCACGGGCTGTATCCATTGCCACTTATTGGGACCGTCCTCCCGTTAAAAGTGAAACTCCCCTACACGGGCAATTCTTTATCACCCTTCTCGATGCTGCGGTCAAGGTCAATACCTTGCCGCCAGCTTATCAAAGCGATCTCCCTAGCAAAAAGCTCCGTACCCAGCCCCTTGCTATCGGCTTAGTGTGTTACCAAGGTCAATGGGCTCCCTCCGTTTACGGCAACGGCATTCAAGGTGAAGTTATTCAACAGACAAGGTCAAACAAACTAATTAAATTGACGCTTCAGCTCAGGCAAAGTCCTACTTTAGTCTCTTCCTCAAAGGCTTTGGCTAAGTACACTCTGAAATTGACCCCAAATGATACCAAATTGGAAGGAACTTTCCGAGGCCATTACAACTTTCACCCAGTCAAAGGTCAAGCTCTAGGATACCTTCACCGTCCCGTTCCCACAATACGATTTTAAAAAACCTAGGCTGGCATGCATACCCTGGACAAGAAATTGCGCATGTAGTAAAGACGTTGTCGCTCGATGCGAGCGCGCAATTTTATAACTTCAGAAAAAATGAGCGAACCGTGAGTAAATAAGTTAACTTTCTACTTTTAACGAGTAGACTCAAATATAATTTCTGTCAATCTTTTTCATACTAAACCGTTTAGTCAGCAAGAGGGGGCGTTTGCGGATACGCCAGCTCCCAGAGCCCCAGCAACTGTTTTTGATTGCACCCGTGATTAGACCCAACGGGGAAAATGCCGGACATGAAATTCCTCTACCCGATAAGGAGAGACGTTTTTTTCCGTCTCGATCGATACTTACCCCTGGTAGTTTAGGATCAATACTATCGGGTAAAAAGAGGCAATTACGTACGCTTCTCAATAGTCTATCTTCGAGCGCACGCTCGGATAAACCTCGAACCCGTAAACTCTTTTGGTGGTCGTCATCTAAAATTAGTGACTGCAACATTAAGCGGTTATGCAAAGAGCGCTCTTCTATAGATAAAAAGTGAGATTGTTTTAAACGTTTGGTTTTCTTTTCTCGCACCGAAGAGCGGATCTCTGTGAGATCGCGCTTAGAATTATATTTCCCGACTCTTTGCTGCCACGATCCTTTCTTGCCGTCATCTAGAACATGGATACCCCAAATGCGATCGGCTGTAGGTTTGATCAACTTATATCCTCTCCTCCCCGATTCAGTGTCAATAAACTGATGGCAAAGTGTAATATCTGAATTTTTTGGTTTTCTGCAATTAGAACTTATACCATCGCAAATAGGACAAGGATTTTGGGGCGAGAAGTATTCCCAAGACATCTTTATTGTCTCCTAAATGTGTAAAATAAGGACAAAAAACTCCAGCACTTATTTCTTTGAGGTAAGTAAAACTCAAATAATTAAGCGTTAAAAAAAACTATTTTGACTGGTTTAAAATCTTTATTGTGGCGAGGGAATCAGCCTGCCAATTACTCGTTTTCTCTATCTTTTATTTGTTCTTTTAAAATCTCAGTTACTTCTCGTTCGATCGCTGTTAAGGCTGAATTCTCAATTCGATTAAGTGTAGG
>JASJDA010000359.1 GCA_030065755.1 Prochloraceae cyanobacterium
CAACTTCTTCTTCTGAAATTGAAAAAGCTGTCAAAACAGCTTCAATTCAATGCGATGAGCGGACAAACAATATTTCAAAAGCTGCTACATCACCAACAGTGGAAGCTGTTTCGACAACAACTGCTCGCGAACAGCTCGATAATATTGTAGCCCCCGAACGCTCTTCTATCCCCTCATCTGACACCCAAAGATCTGCACCAACCACCGATACCGATAATGGTGTGGAGGCGATCGATACTGATACAAAAGCGCTCGATACTGACGCATCCGCTACCGATAAGGATACAAGGGCGATCGATACTGATGCCAAGGCGATCGATACTGCTACATCTGCTACTGATGATGATACAAAGGCGATCGATAAGGATACAAGGGCGATCGATACTGATGCCAAGGCGATCGATACTGCTACATCAAAGAGCGAAGCTCCAGACAGTAAATCGAGCAGCGAGGAAGTTGAACCCGACACGGCGATGTTTCAAGCTGTGGGGATTATCGTTGGTCAGGTTAATTTCACCGAAGATGGTAAAGCTACAGTAACGATCGCCCGAAAAGAGTATCCACTTTTCTATACCAGACCTCATTACTTGGCTTATACGGGTCTACAGAAAGAAATAGAAACTACGAATAACAATACGCAACGTCTCATAGTATATCCTCGAATTACCCATTTTCCCTCGAGAGATAAACAAGCATTTATCTCTTTCCAATTAGTAGGGTTCGACAAAGGACTTGACCCCAAAGGAATCTCCGAGTATTTAAAAGATAACGAATTCAAATTATGTGGGTTGTGGCGACCGATATTCTTATTTTTAATAAGGAACCCTTTTACTTATAATTATGTCCCTTCGCAGATAACTCCTCGCTATAGAAGGGTTCCTTATTAAAAATAAAAGATTTGCACGGCAGTTTATTCCAGTATGCCGAACTCCTTGTGTTTCGATATTCCGCAACTTCAATAAAGAGCGATTGGACTATATAAAACAAGCAGAACCTGCAACTAAAGCTAAGTTCATGAAAGCCTCCCACATACCGCTGTTGTGGAGAGATGGGCCTGTTAGACCTTTTAGGTTTAATCCTAAAGCTGGCAAGGAGCAAGGGAGACCTAGTTTTATTTCAGTCAAAGCTAAATTTATGCCTAGTCGGGATACTTGGGGATTTGTGGAAGAATTGGCCGAGCATCGGGAGAAAGCACCGAAGTTTTTGAAGGTCTCTAAGGAAGATAAAGCCCTTGCACAGAAAAGTTCTAAGAAGGATTTGGCGGCAGGACAAAAGAGTTCTGGTTCACCTAAAAAGGATTTTAAGTCCTCGAAAAAACCTGTAAAAAAACCTGCAAAAAAGGTAGCTAATGATTAAACTGTAGCTTGAAAGTTAATCCCAAATCTAAAATCTAAAATCGAATTAACACTTCCATTATTGTCACACTGTGACTAGCTCTCTTGAATCGGCTAAATCTCTAATGAGAGTAATTTTTGAGTAAATATAATTTGTAGCACTGTCATACTCTTGTAAGTTAAGACTATGCTTATTTTCTAATTGTCTTAGTAAGTAAAGAACAAGCTCTCTATCGCTTTTACCAAGTAGGGTTTGAGTAGAAGTTATCTCAACTAAAGACCAGATTTTCTGAAGAGTTGAGGAGTTTAAGATCATTTGATCTCCTTAAATCTCTGAATCTCATCAATCTTATCGCAAAATCTAAGGAGATTATTAACTTTTATCTAGGTTTTGACTAAATGTGATCTTGCTTAATTTTTTTCTCATTGATTAATTTATATTAACAATTAGCTACAAGTCTTGACAATTCTAACAATAATGCTAGATTGCTTGATATATACTTCAATAAAGTTTCTGATGAAGATTGACTTAATTTTTCAGTTTTTATCCTACCCAAAAAGTCAGTACATCGCTCATCGAGATTTTTGGGCAACGACAGCTTTATCTCAAAGAATTCTTTTACTGTTAATTGTAATTACTGCTATTGTCTACCTGAGTTTTTGTTGCTTTTATACTCACAACAAATTACTGAAAACAAGAAAACACGATGCTTCACCTTATCAACACCTTTTAAAAGCTGAAGGGTTAAATTTTCAGCAATAAGAAAATTTCTCAAGACAATTAAACCCTAATCAGTAAGCCAGCGCGCGCACACAAACCCCTAAAAGGGGCGCAATTGTTTGTATCCAATTGCGGAAGTATTGCTAAATTCGATTAGATTTCTTCTTCTATTGCTCGATCGTCTAGCTCAAAGTCAGATTCATCTTCGATGAAATCAGAAAGCTCTTTACTATCTATATCTCTAGTTTCTTCAACAACACCAGAAGTAGTATCATTTAAAGAGTCTTCCCGATAAATTATTCGATTGTTAGCCTCGAGCCATTCTAACAGGGATTGTTCTCTTTTAACAGGAATTACAGTTGCTGGCTCGTAACGGGGTTCAGTACGTAAAGCTCGATTTTTCATGTATTTTTTCTATTTAAAGTGGATTTAGAGCGGAGCTAGTTTAGACTACAAAAGCAATATAAACTAGTGTTTTCTTCGATTTAAATAACTATACTAGTAAATTTCTCGAAGGGTTGTTAATTAACTAGACCGACTAGTTTTTAGATGGAGTCACAGACTCTTCTTTTTTCTCCGTAACAGATTTTTCCGACTCTTGTTTTTCACTCTCAACAGGCTTTTTCTTTTTCTCAAACACTTGCAAACCTGCACCTTCTAAGTCAATTACGCCATCTTCCGCAATCCCACTCATCTGTCCACTCAATGCTCCTACCCACTCATCAAAGCTATCCATTTTATCTACTTGCTTTTTGAGAGTTTTGCGGTTGAGAGTAGCTCTAACAGAAATACCGTTATCTGAATTTATTTGCAAGGTAACTTTCTTTCCCGTTTCTGGAAGCTCAGGACGAGTACTAAATTTAACGGTTAGTTCGGGGGCACGGCCATTAATCATAATTATGTCTGATGATGGTGGTTGGGAATTATCTTGATTAGCTGTGGTAGCGGCAGTGAGGGTTTTTTCTGCTGCACCCGTAACAACACTAGGCTCGGATGATGGGACGATCTTCTCGCTCCCCTCTTGCGTTGACTTATTTGAAATACCTTGAGGCTCACTGTTAGTGTCAATAGCTTTTGCATCCCCTTTCGATTTTTCTGCCGAGTTGGGATCGATCGAGTCCCCAGATTTATCTTGAGCTTCTTTTCCTGGCGGGGTATATGTAATATTTGGATCGTACTCCTTCTCAATACATTCTCCACTGTGGTAAATTAGCTGACCATCAACAACATTCGCCACTACTTTCCAGAATTCTCCCCCTTTTGCTGCAGGTATTGAATCCCCTGTGATGACGATGTTAAATGGTTTCTTGTACTTTTTAGTGCCGTCATTATTAGGCATCACAAATAATTTTAGAAACTTATTGTTCTCTGGTGGCGCTTGATTGGGCAAAATGGGCGCGGTTTTGACTACACCTCGAACTTCAATTATGTTTCTTTGTTCAATTGCCGGAGAACTTTCACTCTTACAGCTTGTTAGTTGCACATTATCTAAACAACCAAATCGATCGGTCCTAGGGTAGATTCTCCAATAATGAACAGTTTGCTTTACTTGCTCTAAGCATAATTGTTGTTTCTCTAGCTTAATTCTCAGCTTGACAGCTAGACTAGCTCTCACTGTTTTTCCTCCTTCTAGAGTAATTTCTCCACTTGTCTCACTTGTTGAACAGTAAGTACCAACGATTAAAGGAAGGATGAGGGATGAGGGATGAAGGATGAGAAAATTAAAAGTAGAATTAAACTACTTTTAATTGGGGACTCTTTATCCTTCGGATTAAAGAGGGGACTTAAACCCAATAAAATATAAGAGAATTCATCCTTCATCCTTCATCCTTCATCCTTTTGTTAAACCAATTGCTCGAAACTGAGTGGGAATAGTTGGTGGAGTAAAAACAGTCATTTACTATTTTGATGTTACAGCTTATAGTCCAGGTATTGTAGCGTTTCTCAGACAATATTGACAATCAATCAGATCAAATTGCCAACATATGATTTAAGCCCTGCAATTTGAGCCTCGCAATTTTAGAGCGAGCAATTAACAATAACCAATCGGATAAATTGCAGTTATTAAAAATATTTTAATATCTTGACTTGCAAGTAGATAAATACTATAGTAAGTAAAATAAAGCGATACATATACTTGCTAATATTTAACTAAAAAGCACTATTTCTACTTAAGATATAGAACAAATAAAAGGAAATTTCAGCATGAGCAACTCAGACAACAATTCTTCTGTTACTCCCAATAATTTCGAGAGCTTAGAATCGGCTATCGCTTCACAGATAAACACAACATGGCGAGAGATCTATTTATTTTTAATAAGGAAGTCCTTTAACGATAACTTATCTGCTTCGTTTATAACTAAACTGCTACATAAGGACTTCCTTATTAAAAATAGAATAATTGTGTAGCAAGAAGTAGAATGGCAACTAGATGCAATTATTGACCAAACATCTGATGTCTATTCTCTATCTTTAATTGCTGCTCTTAAACAAAGATTTATCCTCAACCTGTCGCGCTCGGTAGAGGAAAAGGTGAATATCGAAGCACAAAGATTTCTCCTCGGAGTTAGAGAAGGTGTTGGGACATTAACGCAAAATTTTGTAGAAGGTCTAGTAGATAAGCATTTAGAACTAGAAGAGTCTACAGCACAACCTGTTGCGAAGTTACCTGAAAATAAGACTCCTTTATCTTTGCCTAGTTTCGATAATATGTTGCAGCAAAAAAGAGAGCAACAATCATCTCTAATTTCTCTGAAACTTCCTTCTCAACCAACTAATTCTCAGCTAGATGCAATGCAACTAATGGGAATAGATATTGATGAGAACGAAACTAGTGCTGAAAGTCAATAACTAGATAAACATTCTTAATATTTTATTTTGAGATTTAAAAGACTATGGAAACAATAACTAAGCTAAATACCAACGAAATTAACACCAACGAATTAAGCGATCGCTTTACGGAAGATAATTATTTTTATCAAGGTACCCCTTACCGACAAGTAAAGTGCGAAGAGACAAAATTAGATACTAAAAAGGGGTACCTTGATAAAAATGAATTATTCGTTACCTCTGAAAAATTGCAAATTATTGCTTCTCTCGATCCATACCTTGCTAGAAATGAAGATTTGCTGATTGGACATTACAAACTAGTCAAAACAGCCTGGGGCAAACCTAAGTTAAACGAACTTAAGCTACTGCACTCGCTCAACCTTCGCCAAAAGTTCGATCGATGTCTCCTAGCAGTAAAAGCAGCCGAAATCCAATTACAGCATTACCCAACTCCTACACCAGAACTCGCACCGCCAAAGAGCTGCTCCCTTCGAAATCGACAATTAGAGCCTCAATGTAGTACAAATATCTTAACTAGTGAAGAAGTAACTGTAGCTCAGACTCAAGAACTGAACGCCAAAATCGAAGAACTGGAAGCGCAACTAGAAAAGCAGAAAAACCAGTACGATCGACAAGTAAAACTCAATTTGATAATTGCTGCAGATCGTCTTCTCCCATCTGGCCCTCCTTTAAGCGGAGTTCAGAAATGCCCCGCAATGCAAATCTTAGGGGAGCCTACCACCAAAACCGAGCTAGACAGCAATTACCGTCAACTTAAGGAAAATCTCGAAACTAAAATTACTCAATATAAGTTAGACATACACAAGCTAGATATTCACCCAGATTCTCTAGATGAGTCTAATTCTGATAACAAACAGTTCGATCGCTATATCGCCCAGATACAAGATACCCGCAATAAGCTCGATTTAGTTAAGTCCTTATATAAACTGCATTCTGACAATTGGGAGATACTTAAGCCGACGATACCGATCGCCGATTCAGACTATCAAAGGCGCATGAATCAGAAAATCCCTCATGGTTGGTCAGTTCAAAGTTTCTGGTCATGATGCTCGCCTACACGATCGCAAAAGGTATCGCGGACGGAGTATAAATCTAAAGAAAAGCTAAAGTAAATGTAAAATAATGTTTTAACAGTTTATAGTTTCTTGTAGATATTTAAATATTCTTTTAAAAACTGCCAGCAGTTTAATTTATAAATAGCTTGCAAATAAACCTTTTAATAACTAAGACGCAATCGTGCGATCGCGCCTTAATTTTCCCGTTCATATAAAGTTTTCTACCAGAAGCAAACTGATAGCTAATAGCAAGTTAAAAATAAAAACTGGGAGATATTTCTTTCCCCCAGACAATAATACCAGAATCTCAATTTATATATCTTAAGATAAGGTTCAAAAGTAATTAACTTTTCTTAACCTATTCGTCTTGATCTTTACCTTCAATCCCCTCAGCCATATCACCAACTAACTTCGAGAACCCAGCATCATAAACTTTGGCGTATAAACTAGCATCTTGTGCAGCGTCTCTTAGAGCAGCAGCGGCAATCTGTTTTCGCCTCATTGCTCTAGAAGACTGATATCTGGAGCCCATCTGGTCGAGCGTTGCCATTGCCTCATTCATGGCTTCTTCCGCTTCAAGTTGATTAATTGAAACGGTAGTAGCAATAGATTCAACGTCGATTTCTGTTGG
>JASJDA010000071.1 GCA_030065755.1 Prochloraceae cyanobacterium
TTTGCAGTGGTTTTGGTTTGACTTTATATTCGAGTAGGAACAATTTTGATACTGACTACACTGGTATCAGTTTAACACAGATATTTTAACGCCGTCGTAGAACGACGGGGCTTGAAACCCAAAATTATGGTCAGGTAGGAGTGTTGTTGGCTGTTGGCTGTTGGCTGTTGGCTGTTTGTTATTCTCCATTTGTCCCCCAGTCTCCAAGTTCCCCCGTCTTCCCACACTACCCCGTCTCCCCCGTCCACCATCTACCCCGATCCCGTTTAGTTTAAAGAGTACCGAAGCCTTTCTTTTTCTTGCCTTTTTTCTTCTTTTTCTTGGTATTGCCTGAATAACCGCGAAAACCAGGACGAGGAGCATTACCGCCAAAAAGACCGCCCATATCTGGCATACCTGGCATACCACCACCCATACCTGGCATACTTGGCATACCTGGCATACCGCCTTGATTCATTTGTTGCATCATCTTGCGCATGCGAGTAAAATCACTAATAAGTTTGGAAACATCTTTGTCGTTGTGTCCTGAACCTTTAGCAATACGACTTCTGCGGCTAGGGGATTTAGCGAGTAACTCTGGGTTTTCTCTTTCTTGTTTGGTCATGGAATTAATCATCGATTCCGTGCGCTTGAGTTGAACTTCTCCTTGTTCGAGAACATCCCCACTCAGCTTATTCATCCCTGGAATCATTTTCATTACTCCAGCAAATGAACCCATACTTTTGAGCAGTCGCATTTGTTTGATAAAGTCGTTGAAGTCAAATTTGGCAGCCATAATTTTAGACTGCATTTTTTCAACATCGGCAATATCGAGTTCTTCTTGAGCTTTTTCTACTAAAGTGAGAACGTCCCCCATATTGAGAATGCGGGATGCCATGCGATCGGGATAAAATGGCTGCAACGCTTCTACTTTTTCACCAACCCCGATAAATTTAATCGGTTGACCTGAAACCTGCCGAACTGAAAGCGCCGCACCGCCGCGAGTGTCCCCATCTAACTTAGTTAAAATTGCCCCACTAATGCCAATTTGTTCGTGGAAAGTTTGAGTCAGACTTGCTGCTTCTTGACCCGTCATTGCATCCACTACCAGCAAGATATCGTGGGGTCGAACGGCTTCTTTGATGCGACCCAATTCCCCCATCATGTTTTGGTCTATTTGCAGTCGTCCGGCCGTATCAATAATAACCGTGTCTGTACCCTCTTGTTTTGCTTTTTCTACACCTTGACGGGCAATTTCTACCGGATCTGCATCTGTTCCCAAATCGAAGACGGGAATTTCTATCTGTTGTCCGAGGGTTTTTAACTGGTCGATCGCTGCTGGTCTGTATACGTCGGTGGCGACCATCAAACAAGATCGCTCTTGTTTGCGCAGGTAGAGGGCTAATTTAGCTGTAGCAGTTGTTTTACCAGTACCCTGTAAACCCGCCATTAGTATTATTGTGGGGGCTGTCTCTGCTTTAGCTAGGGGAACGTTACTTTCCCCCATTACTTTAACTAATTCTTCATGAACAATTTTGATAAATTGTTGACCTGGATTAACCCCAGAAATAACTTCTGCTCCCTGGGCTTTGGTTTCAACTTCGGCGATAAAATGTTTAACTACGCTTAAGTTGACATCAGCTTCTAAAAGAGCGCGACGTACCTCTTTGAGAGCATCTTGAATATTCGATTGGGTAATTTTATCTTGACCGCGCAGTTTTTTCCAGGCATCATCTAAGCGATCGGCGAGAGCATCAAACATATAGCAGTATTTCTATTCTCAATATTGTATTGGTCGAACTTTATACACGATAGCGTTTTTGGGTATACAAAAAAATCGGCTATCCCTATAGTAGATATTTTGCGTAAGCTCTAACGAACTCGATCGAAGTTCCACAGCGATCGCGATTGTCACGGGAGTTCATTTCAACTGCGGTAGGAATGGGAAAGAATCCTGGAAACAACGCTTTCTGAGAGTCTCCAGTAGGGTTAGACTCCAATAGTGAAATCTGGGAAGGTTTGCATGTAGTAGCGAGGCGATCGGCTACACTGGCGATGCAGTCTTCTGACTTACCCACCACGTAGAAAAATAAACCGTTTCTCAGTTTCTAGAAGCAATGTTTCGAGTCGTTTCAAATCCGTCCATTTCATTAATTTAGCATTTTATGAAAGTACTGTAGGTATCTCATTTATACCCTCGTATACTGTATGGATTTCATTATAAGAATTATTCCACACAGCTTTGCGATTTCTTCCTGATTGTTTAGCTTGAGTTAGTGCTTGCTCTGCTCTCGTTATTAAGGCTTTTTGTTTTTCTATTAAAGAAGGCTTTATACCCGCAACTCCTAGGCTCGCAGTTAAATGAGTATTAATTTTAGATTGAAGATTAACTATTTCTAATTCTTTTATTTTTTCTCTAATCTCCTCGGCAACACAATCGGCATCAACGACATTAGTATTAGGAAGAAGTATAGCAAATTTTCCCTCTCCATAATGAATAGTTAAATCTCCCGATCTCTTAACTATTGTTTTCATGACGCTGCCGATTTTTTCCAAAGACTCATCTGCAACTAATTGACTGTAAAGATCTTGATATTCTTGAAAATAATCCAGATCGAATCTAATTAAAGACAACCATTTTTTTTCTTTTATTGCCCTTTTCCATTCCCTATTCAAATATTCTTTGAACAAAGATTTTGTGCCTAATTTTGTTACAGGATCTAATCTTAAAACTTGTTCTAATGTTTGATTAGCTGACTCTAAAAATATGGTCAAAGGGTGTTTGTAAAATAGACTAACAATCGATTGGGACGCTCTTCTTGGTGAAGAATCGCTTTTCGCAAATCAAAAAAGGGTTCACTTATAAAAATAAATTGCCTGTAAACTTTATAAAAAATAAAGACATCTTTTCGGGTAAGGAGAATATCTTGAATAATTGTCCGTGTTGTTCTACCGTAATGTTACGTCACGTTAGCCACAAAAAAATTTATTGGTATTGCTCCCACTGTTATCTCGAAATGCCTAATATTATCTCACTCAAAAACAATCATTTATTGACTAATAACAAGTTACCCAAAAAAGTTGCCCAAAGTATTGTACCTTAGAACGATTTACCGTCAGCTCATCTACAAAGTAGAGTGACTCCCTCAACAATCTTTTAGTGTGACACTCAAGCTAATGTCACACTAAAGTTTTTAGAGATTTAACAATTTTTAATTTACAGTTATATGTTTGAGAGAATCCCAAAGCTTCCAGGAGCAAAATTGTCTAATATTTAACCTGGGAATAAAACTAAAATATTCACCAAAATAATTTTAACTATTTTGAATCGGATCGGACATTGCTAAAGTTGTTGCACCTTCTTGCATTGCTTGAGTATCTTCAAGACACCAAACCCGAGTATCGCGACATTGATGGGCAATTAACAAACCCCACAAGCCATTATTATTAAGAATTGGTACTACTAAATTAGCTCTAACTTGCATATCTCGTAAAAAAAGGCGGTGACAAGGAGCGATCGCTTCTGTTTCAATATCTTCTATTGCTCTTATTCGTCCCTCTTCATACATTCGAGCATATTCCCCATTAAAACATTCATCGGGGCCTGTAGAACCAAGAATCGAAAAACGAGGAGATATCAAAGACTCACAAGTTACTTGTCCTTCCCATTTCCGATAAAAGTAGTATGTGATGACCCGCTCGACTTGTAATTTTTCTCTGAGTTGCTGTAAGGTTTGTTGGACTAAACTATCTCTTTCTAAAATTAGATTAATGCGTTTAAGAATCCTTGCTAAACTAGGATCGGACATAATGTTGATGAATTCTTTACTTTAACGGCTACAATTACAATCAAAACACAGAAATGTTGATTATTAATAAAAAGAGCAATAAAATAAACAAAAAAAATAGTAAAATTAGTCAGATTCACTGTATTGATTAGTTTTAAAAGAGAAAAGAATGAAAAAAACCCTATTTTTAGCTCCGCCGTCGTTTGAAGGATTCGACGGTGGCGCTGGTGCTAGATATCAAGCAAAACGAGAAATAACCTCTTTTTGGTATCCTACTTGGCTGGCTCAAGTAGCGGCGTTAGTTCCTGGAAGCAAGTTGGTGGATGCACCGCCGATGGGGCAAACAGTAGAAGATATTTTGAAAATTGCCAAAGATTACGAATTGGTAATCATGCACACTTCTACCCCCTCTTTGGCAAACGACGTAAATTGCGCCAAAGCGATTAAAGCTCAAAATCCAAATACAGAGATTGGTTTGATTGGCGCTCATGTCGCGGTTTTACCAGAAGCAACCTTAAAGGAAAACCGAGTCATTGATTTTGTCTGTCGCCAGGAATTTGATTATACTTGCAAAGAACTAGCAGAAGGGAAACCGAAAGCAGAAATTAAAGGACTGAGTTATTGGGACAGCCAAGGAAAGATTCAACAGACTCCCGATAGAGAACTAATTCACGATTGGGATTCGATGCCGAGCGTTTTCCCTATCTATGCCCGCGATTTAGATATTAAAAAGTATTTTATCGGCTACTTACTTCATCCCTACATCTCTTTTTACACCGGACGGGGCTGTCCGGCTAAATGTAGCTTCTGCCTTTGGCCCCAGACGATCGGCGGTCACAATTACCGCGCCAAAAGTCCTGCAGCAGTAGGGCGAGAAATGGAGCAAGCCAAAGCAATTTTCGGAGATCGGGTGCGGGAATATATGTTCGATGACGACACCTTCACTATCGATAAAAAAAGAGCCATTGCTATTAGCGAACATATGAAGCGGCTGAAACTAACCTGGAGTTGCAACGCTCGTGCCAACTTAGATTACGATACTCTCAAACAACTGCGAGATAATGGCTTGCGTTTGCTCTTGGTGGGGTTTGAATCTGGCAATCAACAGATTTTAGATGGAATCAAGAAGGGGATTAAGTTAGAAGTAGCCCGCAAGTTTATGGAAAATTGTCATCAACTCGGTATTAAGGTACACGGTACTTTTATAATTGGATTGCCCAACGAAAGCCAAGCAACAATTGAAGAAACAATTCGCTTTGCAAGTGAGGTTAATCCTCATACGATTCAAGTTTCGATTGCCGCACCTTATCCAGGTACGGAACTCTATCGTCAAGCAAGAGAAAATGGTTGGTTGAGCGAAAAATCTTTAGTAGCTAATTCGGGAATTCAAACCTCAACTTTATCTTACCCTCATCTTTCTAGTGCTGAAATTGAAGATGGGGTAGAACGAATGTATCGCCGATTTTACTTCCGACCCCAGGCGATTATACCAATTGTCAAAGAAATGCTCGGCGACCCCCAAATGTTAGTACGTCGTCTCAGAGAGGGACGGGAGTTTTTTGCTTATTTACGGGAACGCCGCGAGCGAGCGGTTCGAAATAATAGTCAATATGACCGTCTATTCTCAAGCGACGGGTTACAGTGATTCTATTTTCATAGCGGAATCTTTATAAACCGACAATTTCTTTCTCCTCCGATTGGAGCAACGGACTCAGTTTTCACCTTGACTTTTTTTCAAAAAAAAGTAACAATATATACAGAAAATAAATCGTTCATCTCCTTTCGGAGACGGAAGTAGGGCTACTCCCGAAGGAACGCGCCTCATTATCTAAACTATCTCTGTAGAGGCGAAAACTATGAAGCTAAAATATCGCGGTGTTAGCTACGAATACAACCCACCAATAGTTGTCACCCCAAATTGGCAAACAAGGTTCACCAATATCTCTGAAAAAGCACGTTGGTTGTTTTTAGAACAAGCAAGATCGTCAAAAAGAAGATCGGTTTCAATGCTGGCTCGTTCTGCCCAAGAAATCGGTTTAATTTAAATTCAATGCGGTAAAAAATATCTAGCGTTAAAAAGATAGCGAGAGATATCTGATTTAACTTCACGTTAGATTAAAAAAGCATTAAACCACCCCTTTTCGGGGGTGGTTCCTACAAGCTGACTGAGTTGAAGCTAAGGTCGGTTTTGAGTTCGTTAGTTCGTTTGTCAGATCGGGTATTACACTATCAAACTAATATATGATAAGCAATCGCTGAGAAGAGTAACCTCGCTCGCGGGAAGCCCCCTAATAAGCGCAGCGCAATTAGGGTTACAATGATTCTATTTTTATAGGGAACCCTTCTATAGCGAGAGCTTAATTGCGGAGTGACATAATTATAAGAAAAAGGGTTCCCTATAAAAATAAATACATCCTTGGGGGATGAAAGCGAGCTATCTCTTGATTTCACGACAAAATTTTTGTATAGTAGATAACTAAGATAAGGATAATCAAGACTCGCAAGGTGAGTACCGTAGCCTTGTAGTCATAAAAATAAGAGTCTTGTAAGTAAAAAGATATACTTCTTGGGAAGCAGGGAGTCTGCCTGGGTAGCAACTAGATTGCTACGAGAGTAAGTGCCACTTATGTGAGCAAAACCTCTGGACGCTGAGTAAGACCAAAAAGAGTCTCGTACTGTTAGAGGTCTGCAAAAAGTTAATTTTTTATTAGGGAACCCTTTTACGATAACTTTTTTGCTTTGTTTATAACTTAAATACTATAGAAGGGTTCCCTAATAAAAAATAAAAACACCTCTCGCATCGGCGGGAAACAGGAAGCCCCGACTAAAGCGAACTTCCGCAAGTCGTGGGTACTTCACAACCCAATCCTAGTTCAGTCTTAGCTCTTGTTAGCTAGATTTCCATTGCTGTGACGATCGCTGTCCGCCAAATTTTCTTTGGAAGAGGAAAATACATCGTCTTGTCGATCGGGGAAATGACATACCAATTCCACTTCTCCCTCGGATGTTTCATTTTTCGTTTCTACACAATACCTATTGAGTACCATATTAGCTTTGTCCAAAGCCTCAAGACGATCTTGAACTTGATTCTGCGGCGGTATTAGAGCCAATAGCTTCAAGCGTCTTAACATAACTTTAACCTTACCACTGGCACCGACAATAAAGATTTCGCGGCGTTTTTCGCGAGCTTCTTTAACCATAGTTTCGATCGCTAAAGCAGCAGTGATGTCTAAAAACGGCACATCACTGAGATCCAAGATAAGAATGTCATAGTTATCGACAATTGTTAGCTGTTGAGAGATCGATTTAGCAGCACCAAAGCTCATTGGCCCGCCAAGGTGAAATAGTAAAACCCGATCGCCAGTTTGCCTCAAAAGGTGTTTTTCTTCCGAACTTAACGGCGTTTCATCGTCGGGACTAGCAATTGCTTTAATCTCTTTAACTTGTAGATCGGTCAAATTCTTCACTGTCAGCAAGTTAGCGACAAAAACACCTACAGCAACAGCAGTAATCAGGTCTACAAATACTGTCAGCAACATTACTCCATACATAATCATTGCTGAATTGAGAGATATCCAGTGCGCCCTCTTCAGGAAACTCCAGTCAATAATATCTATACCGACTTTGAGCAAAATCCCTGCTAGCACTGCGTGGGGAATTTGCTCTGCCAAAGGTCCAGCCTGCATGACAATGAATAGCAGAACTATGGCGTGAATAATCCCAGACAAAGCAGTTTTACCACCAGCATGAACGTTCACGACTGTCCGCATAGTAGCTCCCGCACCAGGTAAGCCGCCAAAAAACCCAGAAATCATATTGCCGATCCCTTGACCGATCAATTCTCGATCGGAGTCGTGTTGAGTTCGAGTAATATTGTCAGCGACTAAGGAAGTGAGTAAGGAGTCGATCGATCCTAATGTTGCCAGTATTAGAGCATCGAACACTACCTGCTGCAAGTGAAACCCTTCTAAGCTAAATCCAGACAATTGTACCGTTGGCAACCCAGTAGGAATGTCACCGATTCTTGCGAGATTGGTACCTGGCATCATATACGTCGAGATTAGGGTGCAAGCAACTAGCGCTACTAAGGGGGAAGGAAGTACCCGATTGAGTTTTGGTGGAGAGAAAAAGACGATTGCTAAAGTTGTTATTCCTAAACCCGTCGCTGCAGGATCTAGATTTGCGATATGAGATGGTATGTGAATGAGAGAATCTAATACGCTAGCCGAGCCTTTATGTCCCAAAAATGGTGCTGTTTGCAGGATGATAATAATTAAGCCAATACCCGACATAAAGCCCGATATGACCGTGTAAGGCATCAAGGTAACGTATTTACCTAACCGCAGCACGCCAAAAAGAATCTGAAATAATCCCCCAAGTACGACAACAGCAAAAGCCATCGCCAGTCCACTCTCTGGGTTGTCTGCGGTTAATTTAGTAAATATCGCCGCCATCACCACCGTCATCGGACCAGTGGGACCGGAAATTTGGGACGGGGTACCGCCGAATAAAGCGGCGAAAAAACCAACGAAAAAAGCACCGTAAAGTCCGGCGATCGCCCCTGCACCAGAAGAAACGCCGAAAGCTAGTGCTAGAGGTAGTGCAACAATGGCAGCCGTTAAACCGCCAAACAGATCGCCGCGCAAGTTATTGAATCGTAAATTATTAACGAGTTGCATGAGAGGGTAATCAGTACGATCGAAGAAATAATGAAGAAATAATTACTCCCTTCACTTTGGCTGAAGCATACTTGCATACTTATTTGACAGCAATTAGGTTAAACCTAAGCTTTCTTTCGCTTTATGAAGGGATTTTTTGTAGAGCTTGTTGGAATTTCTGTTATTTTTTGCTCCTTACGAGAAATTTAATTCAATTACCCTCTGATTGCTTATTAACCTAATTGTTTCTTCCATTTCATTATTTTGTATCGATCTAAGTCAAAATAAACGGTGATTTCGATCGCAAAATCTATTTTAATATGACTCAAAGTCTTGCTGTGAGCCAATAAAAATGGTTTTTTAATTTCTATGAAATCTTGCCAATTAATTTAACTACATATAACAGCAAGAAACGCAGAAATATAATGATAAGTAATTTTGTTTATTTTTTTGAAATACATCTTGTCAAACCACCATATACATGAGATATGCTCCCTATCTATATTTTGGTTTCACCATAATTAATCTGGTTTTTAAATAAAAAATAGTACAGAAAAAAGTTTAGCACTATATATTATTGTTGAATATCGAGCGGAACTATATTAGAGAAAGTAAACCCATGCTTTTGAAAAATAATCGCTCGTTTTTTGTGTTCTAATATACATTATTTTTTTGAACACCTTGAGCAATTAGACGAGGTTTGCGATCGAGTTTCAAAAAGTCAGAAGTCAGAAGTCAGAAGGAGGAAGTATTTTTTTAGTTGGGGATTGTAACCGCCAACTAAAAATATGCCGCTAAACATAATTAAGCTATGGGGTCTTAAACCCACAGCTCGAACCAAAAAATAAAATGTCTAAAGTCAAAAGTTAAAAATATTTAACTTCCTCCTTCTGACTTCACACTTCTGACTTCGAGCGAAGCGATAAAACTGCTTTTGAGCGGCGATCGCAGCTGGAAAATGAAAGTGTCAAAATAGTTATGCATAGCAAAAATCACTAAGGAGTTCCCAAGAAAGCCAATGAGAATGCTACACACTATGTTGCGAGTCGGCAACTTAGATGAATCTCTCAAGTTTTACTGCGACGTGCTAGGAATGAAATTGTTGCGCAAAAAAGACTATCCAGGAGGAGAGTTTACCCTAGCTTTTGTCGGTTATGGAGATGAATCTGAGAGCACCGTCATCGAATTAACCTATAACTGGGGCGTAGAGCAATACAATATAGGCGACGGTTACGGTCACATTGCTCTTGGCGTAAACGATATTTACTCCACTTGCGAGAAAATTAAAGCCCTTGGAGGTAAAGTAGTGCGGGAACCAGGTCCGATGAAACACGGTTCCACAGTGATTGCTTTCGTAGAAGATCCCAACAGTTACAAAGTCGAGTTAATTCAGCTAGGAACTCAAGGATCTGCACGAAAACAAGAAGCAATATCTACTATTAATTAAAAAAACAGTGCGATCGCCTTAATAATTGCTAAAGCGCTGAGTGCCAAACAATTGCACTCAGCAAGCGATCGCTAAGAGCTTTTAGAACCTCGATAGATTCTTTCTGCCTGTTCGGCAGATAAATAAGAACCTACTGGTAAATTATGAGTAGATGGAGTCTGTTGGGATGTTGTTTGAGTTGAAGGATAACTTTGAGGAACCTTAAACACCGACTGGTTAGGAATAGGACAACTCGGATGGAGATTGTACTCGGGTTCGGGCTCAAATATAGAACTGTAAGGAGCTACAAAATCGTGCAGTGTAGGATCGTAAGCTAAAACTTCTCCAGTTTCAATGCGATAAATCCAACCGTGTAGAGATAATTTTCTTTGGTGAAGCCTAGAACGAATTACTGGATAAGTTTGTAGATTATCCAATTGATTGAGAACGTTCTCAGCTACCGTAACTTCAAGTAATTCTTCTCCTTGTAGGTCGCTGTAGTTTTCTTTAACCAGTTTCCGAGTTGCTTCTGCGTGTTTGAGCCAGTCATAGACCAAAGGCATTTTCTCGGAGAGGCTATTCATCTTCAATAACCCTTTCATCGCTCCGCAATGGGAGTGACCGCAGACAATAACTTCCTCAATATTCAACGCCTCAATAGAATATTCGATCGCTGCTCCCTCTCCGCCGTTAGCAGCTCCAAAAGGAGGAATAATATTACCAGCGTTGCGAATTACAAATAGCTCTCCTACTTGTGCTTGAGTAATTAAATTCGGATCGATGCGAGAATCAGAGCAAGTGATAAACAAAATTCTGGGGTGTTGACCGTGGGAGAGTTCTTCAAAAAGTTGTTTGTGCGTGCTGAAATAGCCTGTTTGAAATTTACCCAGCCCCTCAATCAGTTTCTTCATACTATTTTTGTTTTGTCGTTTTGGAAGTCTATTTTCCAAGATACATTCGCTCAGCTTAGCTCCGTTGAAAAATTACAAAGCGATCGCGTTCGACAGCACTCAACTCAAAGCTAATATAGTTACTAACAGCAGTTAGTCTGCGTCTTGCTTTGGGAGCAAAATAGCGATCGTGCTTGAAATTATTATCGTCGTGCTAATTGTCCTTAGCGGTTCAGCCATCTGTGCGGCTGCAGAAACTTCTTTGCTTTCAGTGTCTAGAATCAAAGTCAGGCAGTTAGCACAATCCAAAAAACCAGCAGCCTTAGCACTTCTAGCGATTCGTCAAAAAATCAATCGACCGATCGCGACAATCGTTATTCTCAATAACTTATTCAATATTGTTGGTAGTATCGTTATCGGTAGTTTAACTGCGAGTATTTTAGGAGATGCTTGGTTAGGCTTATTTTCAGGAGTTTTTACGTTTCTCATTATCATTTTTGGCGAAATTGTTCCCAAAACATTAGGAGAACGCTATGCAGAAAACATCGCCCTAATTGTGGCACTACCCGTTCAATTTTTAACAATTATATTCACTCCTTTAGTTTGGATTATAGAAAAGGCAACTGCACCATTTACTAAAGGCAAAAAAATGCCTACCACCAATGAAGCAGAAATAAGATTATTAACTAGCATTGGATTTCAAGAAGGAGTAATCGAAAATGACGAAGCCGAAATGATTCAGAGAGTTTTTCAATTAAACGACCTGACTGCGGCTGACTTGATGACACCTCGAATAACTATTACTTATTTGCACGGAAATTTAACTATGGCGGAAGCAAAAGAAGATATTATTGCTTCCCAACACAGTCGAATTTTGGTAATTGAAGATTCTATCGATCGAGCGATCGGTTTGGTTTTAAAACACGAGTTGCTCACAGCTATGATAAATGGCAAAAATAACGAAAAAGTATCTAGTTTAGTTCGTCCGGCACGTTTTGTTCCTGAAACAGTTAAAGCAGACAAGCTACTAAAAACTTTTCAGGAAACTCGCGAACATCTCGCAGTAGTCTTGGACGAATATGGTGGTGTTTCTGGTGTAGTTACTTTAGAAGACGTACTTGAGGTACTAACAGGTGAAATTGTCGATGAAACAGATAGAATTATTGACCTTCAAGAAATTGCTCGTCAAAAGCGAAAGCGTTTATTAGAATCTAGAGGAATTGAATTTAATTCGTCCAAATCAAAGAAAGATTATTGACACTCCCACCGCCTGAGACGGGGGATTCTCAGTTCAGCGACCAAACTTGCTCCAACAGGTTCTCACCAGTTAAGGTAGAGGTTTCGTCTCCTTGAGCGTTTCGACTATTTAATAGCCAAGTTCCGACATGCCCTGCCGTACTCATTCCTTTCTTTAAAATATTAATTGCAGCGTTTACATCACGATCTAAAACTGCGCCACAATTACATTCGTGCGTTCTAGTACTTAAAGTTTTTTCAACTTTATTCCCGCAAACTGAGCAGTTTATTGAAGTGTAGTGAGGTGGTACAGCAATGGTTAATTTACCGAATTTAACTCCAAAATACTCAATCCATTTTCGCAAAGCGTACCAACCTATATCACTAATAGATTTACTTAACTTGCGGTTTTTTACTAGATTTTTCACTAAAATGTCTTCATAGACTACTACATCGTTAGATGTGCATACGCAACGAGCTACTCTCTTAGCCCATTCTTCACGTTGTCTACTTATCTTTAAGTGATGTTTCTTTAGCTTCTGCTTAGCTTTTTTGTATCTATTAGACTGCTTCTCCCCTCTGCGGAATTTTTTAGATAGTCTACGTTGTAGTTTTGCTAGTCTTTTTTCACCAAAACGATAGAATCTAGGATTGGGTTCGGTACGACCATCAGAATCAGCATAAGCATATTTTAAACCGACATCTAATCCAATAGCTTTTTTAGTAGGCTGCATATCTATTTTTACTTCTACAGATATTGAGAACTGACAATAATAACCGTCAGCTCGTTTGACTAAACGCACTCTCTTAATGTCTTGAGAATTGTAAAAGTAAATATCTCTAGAGCCTACTAACTTTAACCGACCAATACCTTTTTTATCGCTAAAAGTAATGTGTTTTTTAGTTTGAGAATCTAGCTTCCAGCCACTAGTACGATATTCTACAGAACGAGAATACTTTTTAAACTTAGGGTATCCTTTTTTGCCTGGTATCTTCTTTTTACATTTCTCGTAAAATCTAGCAATACCAGCCCAGGCACGTTCTGCAGATACTTGTCTAGCTTCAGAATTTAAATCTTTAACAAAAGAAAATTCTTTAGCTAGAACTCGACAGTATTTATTAAGATCGTAACGATTGACTTTTTGTTCTCTAGAAGCATCCATCCAATAGCGCAAAGCTTTATTTCTGACAAACCTAGCTGTACGAATAGCTTCATCAATAGCATTTAATTGATGCTTATGCGCTTTGACTTTATACTCTAAAACAAACAAAACAATCGACCTCAATTAAATATTTTTATGTTATTGTATTCGACATAGAAAAGTCAAGTATTATAGTTATTCGCAATTATCGCGCAAGGGTGGCTCGCAATTCATCCCCCCGACTCTGTCGGGGATTTTCTCACGGAAGAGAGATAAAATCCCTCGAAACAGGTAAAATTAAATCGTTTTTTCCTCCCTCTAACATGACAACAATTAATAGCTCTTTAACTCGTGCTTGGTCAAAAGCGATCGCACTTCCCGCCAGAGAATTTTCTCTCACCCCTTTACCGATACTTTCTGGTAAAATTCCAGACAGATTGCGAGGGAGTCTATATCGCAATGGCCCAGCCAGTTTAGAAAGAGGTGGCGATCGCGTCGGACACTGGTTTGATGGCGATGGGGCAATTTTAGGGGTACATTTTACCGATACTGGAGCATCAGCAGTATATCGCTACGTTCAAACTGAAGGTTATCAACAAGAAACAGCAGCCGATGCTTTTCTCTTCCCTAACTACGGCACGAACGTACCTGGCCCCTTCTGGAACAACTGGGGCAAGGATGTCAAGAATGCTGCCAACACTTCAGTCCTAGCACTATCAGATAAACTTCTGGCTTTGTGGGAAGGAGGTTTACCTCACGCTCTGGACTTAAAAACTCTAGAAACTAAAGGAACCGACGATTTATCCGGTTTAGATGGTAACAGTTCTTTTTCTGCTCACCCCAAAGTTGACCCCAATACTGGCGAGATATTTAATTTTGGTATTTCTGTTGGGTTGAATGCCACTCTCAATCTTTATCGCTGCGACTCCACGGGTAAGATTGTCAAAAAAGCATCTACTCAATTAGAAGGAATCCCGATCGTACACGATTTTGTTTTGGCGGGGCAGTATTTAGTCTTTTTTCTGCCTCCAGTGCGAATTAATCTGCTTCCTGCTGCACTCGGTTTTAGCAGTTTCAGCGACTCTATGGAGTGGAAGCCAGAATTAGGAACCCAAATTTTAGTATTCGATCGCCATACTCTGTCTTTGGTGAGTCGGGGAACAACCGATCCCTGGTATCAGTGGCATTTTACTAATGCTTGTATTGACAAAAATGGGTCGGTGCTAGTAGAGTTAGTTCGCTACGAAGATTTCCAGACCAATCAGAACCTCAAAGAAATTGCTAGCGGTAAAATTAATACTCCAGCCATTGGAACGTTATGGCAGATAACTCTCCATCCCCAGACGGCTAAGGTGACGGGAACAGAACAATTGTTAGACAGAAAATGCGAATTTCCTGTAGTTTCCCAGCTAGAAGTGGGACAACCTTGGCGCTATACTTATTTGTCAGTCTATCGGGATGGGAGCGATATTACTGAAGAACTCTTTGACGCGATCGCTATTTTCGACCGCAAAACAGGAGATCTTTCAATAGCAGATATGGGAGAAAATAGATATCCTGCAGAACCGATATTTGTTCGAGATGCTGAGAATGAGGAGAGAGGTTGGTTACTAACTGTTGTCTATGATGGCAATACAGATAATAGCGAACTCCAGATTTACGATCGTTACAAGTCCATTTCAGCAGAACCAGTCTGTCGTTTGGGATTGCCTGGGGTTATTCCTCACGGATTTCACGGTACTTGGAAACCAACAGCACAAACATTTTGAATTACTCTTGTGATAAAAATCACAATTTTTGTGTTTTTTCTGTCACAGTCAGCTAATTGACAAAAATGCTAATATCTAGGCGTATTTATTGCTTTTAGGTTACCGATCTAAGCACTAAATCTAGTTGAGTATAGACTCAGTGCAAGAATCAAAGTATTGAGATAGCTCTAAAGGCATACCTGTTCTTGTATCGGACAGCTTGCTCTTTGATGCTTTAATCAGAATGGTAATAGCTTTGGTTTGACTGTGTTGTTCTTGCATTTGCTCAATAGAACAACTGCAGATTAAGTTAGCTTTCTCCGAGGCTATTCCATTTTTCTTGAGCCTCTTAGAGCAACCTTTATTATAAGTACCTACGAATTGAGAACTATAATCGTTATTCTTTTTAGTTCTTTTAGCTGGAGTTGATATTTGAGCTGCAACTGTAGCTTTTGCTTGGTGAGAGTTAGTAAAGCTGTCTATGTTGTTAGCTAGTTTAATTGAATTTTTGTCCCCTGTTGGCAACAAAGTTAATCCAATCAGCCCAGCAGTAGCGAGCATACTCGCGAAGATGTTGAGTTTAAGGCTCATAGTATCCTCTTTGTGAGTTAAATTTGGCGAACAGCTTATAAGTTACTACTAAGAGGAGACTTATACATCTTTGATATTTAATTAAATATGAGAATAAAATGGGTTAATCGCAGAATTACTCGCTTTTCCTCAGAAAATCTTATCCTTAGACCTGTTTAACTCTAACTCAATATTAAGTATTAACTATTTGGAGCTTTTTCTAAAATTGTATCGAGATTGACGCATAAATTAATCGATCGCAATTTTTAACTCAAAAGCCCTACAAGTATGATTTTTTCACTAACTAGGAGTGATTTTGTTGATTAGAGATGGCCTTAATATCTGGAGATTTATAAAGTTTTACAGCGAGTTGGTTAAATTATTAAAGATATATAAAATTTTATTATTTTGTATTCGCCAAGTTATTTATACTTATAAAGTGACCGTAAAATTAAATACTAAACCTACAGAATAGTCAGCAGAAAATAGTCAGGTAGGTAGAAGTGCTTGTTGGATTTCCATAGTGAAATAAGTTTTTTCTCTGGTTTTAAGCTTAAAACATAAAACCATCGATCGAGATTCTGCTGTGATCCAAAATAAATTGGCACAAACGCAGAGAGCCCATAATTTCAAGAGCAATACTTGCCTAAAACTGAGATACCGTCAGCACCCCGCACTAAAGTGACGGGGCTTCATGCCTCAAAACTTTAATTAGCTGACCAGCTTAAGTCTTAACTGACTACGTTATTTAAGTGAATTATAGTGTCGATTTTAAAGTGAACAGGGAATAGGGAACTGCCTTGGTGACGATCGCATTATTTTTCTGTATTTCCTCTTTGAGGGTATTGAGTTAGACAAGTCTCATCTTCAAATACTGAAGTAGTATTTACAATGGGATAGGGGCTGATGCTTTTGATGCCGATCGATGGCATGTCGATCGCCTATGGTAAAGCCTTTCATTCCGTGTTCTATTTGGGATTTCCGCTATTTTTCTCTAAAAAAATGCTGATTGGTACAACTCTGCTAAGACGGTATAAAATTTGTGATGAATTGGGTGAGGGGGGGTTTGGAAAAACTTATTTAGCTAATGACTTAGCCTTGCCAGGAAATCCCTACTGCGTAGTCAAACATCTATCACCCAAAGTTCCTAATCCCAAGGTTTTTCCCATTGCTAAAAGATTATTTGATGAGGAAGCAGAGATTCTTGCCATTCTCGGTCAACACGAGCGAATTCCCACTTTATACGCTCACTTCAGTGAAAACAATCAATTCTATTTGGTACAAGAATTTATCGAGGGCCATGACTTATGTGAAGAAATTAAACCAGGCAGTCAGTTGAGAGAAGAGGAAGTTATTGATATTTTGCAACAAATTCTCGAAGTTTTGGCATTTGTTCATCAAAGTAGCGTGATCCATCGAGATATCAAACCATCTAACATAATGCGACGGAAACAAGATGGGAAATTGGTCTTGATTGACTTTGGCGCAGTTAAACGCCCTAGCATTTTAAGTATGGATTCTACAGGACAAACAACTTTTACTATTGCTATTGGTTCTCCAGGCTATATGGCTTGCGAACATTCCCAAGGGAAACCTAAGCTAGCTAGCGATATTTATGCAGTAGGCATAATGGTTATTCAGGCTCTCACCGGACTCAGACCAGAACAATTACCAGAAGACGAAAATACTGGCGAAATTATTTGGCGCGATTTTGCTTCAGTAAGCGACAAACTAGGTGACTTTATCGATAAAATGGTGCGCTATCATTTCAAGCAGCGCTACCAAGATGCTTCAGAAGCATTGCAAGAGCTTAATACTACTTTTAATTTATCAGAGACTACTTCTAATCCAGTTGTTATTATCAATACCTCTTCCTCTTCAGCTAACCAAACCTCAACTCCTTCTAGTCCAAAAAATATAGAGCAAAAAACAACTGTTGTAAGTCGCTCCAAAATTTCAAAATCTGTTAAATTAACCTTGGCTGTAGGTACAGGTCTTTTGGGATGTACAATAATATCATTTGCTCTAATGTGGCGGACAGTAAATCCTTCTTTTTCTGCTAATCTAGATTTCTCTAAATTAGAACAAAAACTAAAAGGAAAAAAATGGCAAGAAGCAGATAAAGAAACCGATCGAATAATGCTAAAAATGGCAGGAGGAAAACCTTTTTTAGATAAAGAATCGATCGAGCAATTAGATTGTACCGTTTTGCAAAAAATAGATGCTCTTTGGTTAGAAAACTCTAACGGACGTTTCGGATTTAGCGTACAAAAAGAAATTTACGAAGAAACAGGGAATATCATAGGTACTTATTCCCAAGTCAACTACTTTGAGTTTGCCAATCTTGTTAAGTGGAGAGCATTTGGAGGATGGAAAAGTTATTCTCAACTCACTTGGAAAGAGAAAGCTCCTGCCGGACATTTACCAACACCAGGGACGAGAGCAAACAACAAGGAAGCATTGCGTTTTGGTGAAGGATGGATGGTGCTAGATCGAGTAGCTGATTGCGGACTTTAGTCGCCTTGGCAACAGAAACTCGATTAGGAATTTAAGTCTCATAAGTATATATGAACTTAAAATTCTTCAGAATCAGTAAGTTTCTATAATTATGTGGGGCAAAATAAAAAGCAAAAAGTATAATTAACTAGCTTTTCAAGATATTTCTAAAAGGTTAATTAAGTTATAATTCAACTAATATAAATTTTTTTTATAACTTTAAAAAGATTGGAACATTGGGAGTAATGCAAGTGAAATTTAAATTTATCCCCGTCATATTAGCAACATTAAGTACTTTTACACTCTCCACTAGGGTGGGATTGAGTCAGCCTGGCTACCGCAATAGAGTTAGTTTTTATTGCCAGACTATCCAAAACGCACCTACTACAGTAGCACAAGTCCCTCGGCGATACGATGCTGTTCGTATTATTAGATGGAAGTATATGGAAGGAAAAATCAATCAACAGCGTTGTGAAGAAGTCTCTGATAAGTTTCAAGAATTTTACGATCGAGGAAAATTAAACTATGTAACTCACGGACAAGTTAACGGTTATTCTGTAATTTGTGCTGTAGCTAATATGGGAGAGCAGTGTAATGGCTCCAATCAATTGTTCACCCTCATCAATAATAACAACCCAGATTTAGTATTGCGAAAACTTATGGGAATGTTAGAAGGTAATGTGGGGACTTTTATTATAGAGGAGAATGGAGGAGAAGAACAAGTTTATATTTCAATGGATAAAATATTGAACGATAAATTAATGCGAGATACCAACGAAAACTAAATATCCTATCTCAAGATCGATAGTTTTAAGCAACCATGTTAGAGCCAAAGATGGGAAACTGTTCTCGATCGATATAACAGAGAACAAGTTTACATCTCTCTGACTTAATTGAATTTTAGATTTTTTTTGTAACCCATAGAGAAAAGCAAATTTATTTTGATTTAGGTAATAAAAAATAAAAATCTACAGTAAAAAACAAACATGATCCGCTACATTTCTATAATTTTGTCTATATTAATTTTGCCAATTTTATCAATAACTATTAGGATTTTTGTTATTCAGCCTAAAAATGAGACACACGCGCAACTATCTCAGTTTCTTTCTGAAGAAGAACTAAAAAAAATAACCAGTTCAATTTGCGTCCAGATTTTTTATAAAGCTCGAGAAATAGGTTCTGGGACGCTAATTGGTAAGAAAGGAGGAAATTATTTAGTTTTAACCAACGCTCATGTAGTTAGAGGAGTTGACTCGATCTCCATTAAAACACCTGACGGAAAAAACCATGCAGCAGAAGTATTAAAAAAACCTCGCTTTGACCAGAGAGATATTGCTTTATTGCGGTTTAACAGCGATAATAGCTATCAAATAGCTAGCCTGGAGGAAACAATCTCTATTCGCGAAGGATATGAAGTCTTAGCAGCAGGTTTTACTCCAGAGAAAGGTTTAATCTTATCAACAGGAAAAATATCTCTTATTCCCGATAAAATCTTAAAAGAAGGTTATCAAATCGGTTATACCAGCGAGGTAGAACAGGGCATGAGTGGAGGGCCAATTCTTAACGCAGCTTCGGGGAAATTAATCGGTATTAATGGTAAGAGCGCTTTTCCTATTACAGATAATGGCTATGTATATGAAGATGGTTCAACTCCTTCTGCTGACCTAATAGAGAAGATGAGAGCCTCTAGTTGGGGAATTCCCGTTCAAAACTTCATCGACGTAATGGCGCAGGAGAATTGGGAAACAAGCGATAAGATGAACTTAGCAAAAGCTTTGCACTTTAAGGAGGAGTAAGTTCGCTCAACTCCTGTAAATCTGCCAGGGTTTGTTCTGCTGCTTCACTATCGACTACACTGAGAGCAAACCCGACGTGAACGATAACGTAGTCCCCTACCCGCGCTTCGGGAACGTAAGCAAGACTTACTTCTTTGACAATACCGCCAAAGCTTACTTTCCCCTTTTTGCTTAAAGGTTCCTCACCGCTAATATCTACTATTTTTCCTGGAACTGCCAGACACATAGTTTTTGCTAATATTTAACTCAGTTTAATTTTAGACTTTTTCCAACATAGCTAATCTAGATATTTTATTAAAAAAGAATAATAAATTGGCGTAAAAAATAGTTTTATATTAGATAATAAAAGTAGGGAATTAGGATAATTTACTGAGAAAAAACAAAAATTTTTTCGGGTTTACGGCAGAGAAAATCGAACAAAATTATATTAATATAGCCGAGAAAATTGGGATTTGGTTCGCATAACAAAAAAGCTAATTTTTTCTTTAAAAAAAATAGCTTTCTTGGCGAGAGCGAATAATTGAAGCAACACTAACAATCCCTAGAAATTACTACAGTAAGGATTAAGGGAAATTATGAATAATAAATCCTATGCAACTATAGATGGTAACGAAGCAGTTGCCCGCGTTGCCTACCGTCTCAATGAAGTAATAGCCATCTATCCCATCACCCCCGCTTCGCCAATGGGTGAATGGGCAGATAACTGGTCGTCTCGCGAACAACTCAATCTTTGGGGTACAACTCCACAAGTGGTAGAAATGCAGAGTGAAGGGGGTGCAGCTGGCGCAGTACACGGATCCCTGCAAGCAGGGGCCCTAACTACCACCTTTACGGCATCTCAGGGATTATTGTTAATGATCCCTAACTTGTACAAAATTGCTGGGGAATTGACCCCGATCGTATTACACGTAGCAGCAAGATCCCTCGCAGCCCAAGCACTGTCTATATTTGGCGACCACAGCGATGTAATGGCAGCCAGAAGTACGGGATGGGCAATGTTGTGTTCCGCTTCAGTACAAGAAGCCCAAGACATGGCAGCGATCGCCCAAGCCGCTACCTTAGAAACCAGAATACCCTACCTGCACTTCTTCGACGGTTTTCGTACCTCCCACGAAATTCAGAAAATAGAACTGTTGAGCGACGAAGACTTGCGATCGCTTATTGACGACGACCTTATTGCTGATTTCCGCAGCAGGGCATTAACCCCCGATCGTCCCGTCATTAGAGGTACGGCTCAAAATCCCGACGTCTACTTCCAAGCTAGAGAAACAGTCAACTCCTACTATCTCTCTTGTCCCGACATTACTCAAAAAGCCATGGATCGCTTTGCTGCGGTGACAGGTCGTCAATACCATCTCTACGAATATTACGGCGATCCCGAAGCAGAAAGAGTAATAGTTATTATGGGATCCGGTTGCGAAGCAGCAGTTGAAACCACAAACTATCTCAACGCCAGCGGGGAAAAAGTAGGCTTAGTTAAAGTAAGACTGTATCGTCCCTTCGATAGCAAGAGCTTTGTTGCCGCACTGCCAAAAACTACCAAAAGTATAGCAGTCCTCGATCGCACCAAAGAACCAGGTTCGATCGGCGAACCCTTATATTTAGATGTAGTCACGGCTGTTTGCGAAGAATGGGGACAAACCCCAAGTCCCAAAATAGTAGGGGGTCGTTACGGTTTGTCTTCCAAAGAATTCACCCCAGCAATGATAAAGGGGATCTACGACAATCTTGCCGCAGCCGAACCGAAAAATCACTTTACCATCGGCATCAACGACGACTTAACCCATACTAGCCTGACATACGACCCAGAATTTTCTACCGAACCAGATGAGGTAGTCAGGGCTATTTTCTACGGTTTGGGTTCTGACGGTACAGTAGGAGCAAATAAGAACTCCATTAAGATTATTGGAGAAGAAACTGACAACTACGCTCAAGGTTATTTCGTCTATGACTCGAAAAAATCTGGTTCGGTCACTGTTTCTCACCTGCGTTTTGGCGAACAACCCATTCACTCTACTTACTTAGTCAGTAAAGCCAACTTTATTGGCTGCCACCAGTGGGAGTTTCAAGAAAAATTTGACCTACTAGATCCCAGTGTAGAGGGAGCTACTTTCTTACTCAATAGCCCCTACGATGCCTTAGAAGTTTGGCAACACCTACCCCGTCCCATACAAGAACAAATAATTAATAAAGGGCTGAAATTTTACGTAATTAATGCCTATGAAGTTGCTCGCGAAGCAGGAATGGGGGGACGAATTAATACGGTAATGCAGACCTGTTTCTTTGCTTTGTCCGGCGTATTGCCTAAAGAAGAAGCAGTAGAACAAATTAAAAAATACATCCGCAAAACCTACGGCAAAAAAGGCGAAGAAATCGTTCGCAGGAATATCTTAGCCGTTGAATCTGCCTTAGAACATTTGTATCGAGTAGAAGTTCCCGAGCGAGTAGACGATCGAGCCGCAGAATTACACCCCCCCATACCAAATACTGCTCCTGAATTCGTTCGGGAAGTTATAGGGGCGCAGATCGCTCGTAAAGGAGACCAAATCCCAGTTAGCGCCTTACCCGTAGATGGAACCTACCCCAGTGGTACTACAAAATGGGAGAAACGCAACATTACCCAAGAAATACCCGTATGGGATCCAGATATTTGCGTCCAGTGCGGTAAATGCGTGATGGTATGTCCTCACAGTGTCATTAGAAGTAAAGTATACGAAACGCAACAGTTAGAAAATGCACCTGGCAGCTTTAAGAGTGCAGATCCCAGGGAGAAAGATTGGAAAGGGTTAAAATTCACCATTCAAGTAGCAGCAGAAGACTGCACGGGGTGCGGCGTTTGCGTAGATGTTTGTCCGGCTAAGAATAAGTCGCAGCCGCGTCTGAAAGCTATTAATATGGAGCCACAGCTACCATTAAGAGAACAAGAGCGAGCCAATTGGGATTTCTTCTTAGATATACCAAATCCCGATCGCCGGAATCTGAAGCTCAATAAAATTGCTCAGCAACAGATGCAAGAGCCTTTATTTGAATTTTCTGGTGCTTGTGCTGGGTGTGGGGAGACTCCTTACATTAAATTAGCCACTCAGTTATTTGGCGATCGCATGATGGTGGCTAATGCTACTGGTTGTTCTTCTATCTATGGGGGGAATTTACCTACAACTCCCTGGACGCACAACGCCGAAGGAAGGGGACCAGCTTGGTCGAATTCTCTATTTGAAGACAACGCCGAGTTTGGTTTGGGCTTCCGCGTCTCCGTTGACAAACAGACAGAATTTGCTACAGAATTACTCAAATCTTTGTCAGCAGAAGTAGGAGAAGAATTAGTAACTGCCATAGTTTCTAACGAACAAAAAGACGAAGCCGATATTTACGAACAAAGAGAACGAGTTGCTCTCCTCAAACAAAGATTAGAAGCAATTGACAGCAGTAAAGCCAAGCAATTACTGAGTCTCGCCAACTATTTAGTTAAAAAGAGCGTTTGGATTCTTGGCGGTGACGGTTGGGCTTACGATATAGGTTATGGCGGACTAGATCACGTTTTAGCTAGCGGTCGCAACGTCAACATTTTGGTACTAGACACCGAAGTATATTCTAATACTGGCGGTCAAGCATCTAAAGCCACTCCACGAGCAGCCATAGCTAAATTTGCCGCTGGAGGTAAACCCGCAGCTAAGAAAGACTTGGGTTTAATGGCAATGACTTATGGTAACGTTTACGTAGCTAGCGTAGCCATGGGAGCGAGAGACGAACACACCCTCAAAGCTTTTCTAGAAGCAGAAGCTTATGAAGGGCCATCTCTAATTATTGCTTACTCTCACTGCATCGCCCACGGTATCGACATGACAACCGCCATGCACCAACAAAAAGCAGCAGTAGATTCCGGTCGTTGGCTATTGTACCGCTACCATCCCGAGCGCGCCCTTGAAGGAAAAAATCCTCTGCAACTAGATATGCGATCGCCCAGAGTTCCAGTAGAAGAATCTATGCACGCAGAAAATCGCTTCAAGATGTTACTGCGCAGCAAACCAGAACAAGCCAAACACTTATTTGAAGAAGCGCAAACAGATGTTAATACCCGTTGGCAAATGTATCAGTATCTAGCCGCACGGAACCTAGAAAAAAGCAACGGTAACAGCGCAAACACCTCAAACGGTTCCTCAAAAAAAGTCGGCGATCGCGCTAAAGCCTAAAGAGTAAAGGGGAAAGATTCGATCCTTTTCCCCTTCCCCCGATAAATCTTAGATAACAGTTAACCAAGAGCAGGGCAAAAAAAATGGATCTGAGCACGACATATATGGGATTGAAACTGCGATCGCCCTTAGTAGTTGGCGCAGCAGCCCCCCTGACAGAAAATATTAACAAGATCCGGCAAATGGAAGATGCTGGTGCTGGTGCAGTAGTTTTGCACTCTTTTTTTGAAGAACAATTACGTCAAGAGCGTTTGGAATTCGAGCATTATCTCAACTACGGTCGGGAAAGTTATCCTGAAGCTATTACCTATTTTCCCGAACCACAAATATTTCACGTCGGTTCCCAAGAATATCTCGACCACATCCGTAAAGCCAAACAATTAGTCGATATTCCTATTATTGCTAGTCTCAACGGTTCGACCGTAGGCGGTTGGAGTGACTATGCTTATCAAATTGAACGAGCTGGAGCAGATGCACTTGAATTAAATATATATGACGTGCCCACCGATCTAGAATTGAGTAGCGCTGAGGTCGAACAAGCTTATCTAGATATTGTAAAAGCGGTCAAATCGCAGATAAATATTCCCATTGCCATTAAAGTCAGCCCATATTTCACCAATATGGCAAATATGGCAAAGCGGTTGAGCTGGCGTGGTGCTGATGCTCTAGTATTATTTAATCGGTTTTATCAACCAGATATAGATCTAGAAAATTTGGAAGTGCGATCGAATGTGCTTTTAAGTACCCCTCAAGATATGCGCCTACCTCTGCGCTGGATCGCTATTCTCTACGGACAAATATCTGCCGATCTAGCAGCAACTAGTGGCATTTATAAGGCAACCGACGTAATTAAAATGTTAATGGTAGGGGCAAATATTACTATGTTAGTTAGCGTTTTATTACGCTACGGTATCGATTACATTAAAGTAATTGAAGAGGAAATGATTAAATGGCTGCAAGAGCACGAATATGAATCGATCGCTGAGTTACGGGGTAGTATGAGCCAACTTAATTGTCCTCATAAAGACGTTTTTGAGCGCGTTCAATATATGAAAGCCATACAAAACTACAAACCGGAATGGGAACCTTTACAGATTTAGCTAAACTCGCGAGAAGCCTCACATCTGTACCACGATATTGGTCAGTGTAAGATGAATCGCGAGAAATTGTTGTTTATATCTTAAATATAACAGCTTGTTTAAAACTTTAAAATATCGAGTTTTTAAAGTAAATATTTTTGCTAAAATATGGCTATTAACACAAGCTTTTTTTATCAGTTGTGAGAGTAGCTTACCAGTACAAACTACGACCTAAAAAACAACAAATAGAAGTCATTGAAAATTGGCTTAATTTGTTGCGTCGTCAATACAATTATCGACTGGGTGAGCGCTTTAATTGGTACGAACAAAATAGAGCTAGTATTAATTGTTGTCTTCTTGTTTGTCATCTTCCACAACTCAAGGATAATCCTGACTATTACAGTCAAAAGAAAGATTTAATCAATACTAAGGAGTTGTTTCCTGAATACAAAAGTATACACTCACAAGTACTTCAGGATGTTATCAAAAGAGTCAAATTAACTTTTGATAGATGGCTAAAAGGAGACAGTAGCGGCAAGCGCTCTGGTAAGCCAAGATTTAAAGGGATTGGTAGATATCACTCCTTTACTTATCCTCAAATGAAGCCAGATTGCATAAATGGTAAGAAAATAAAGTTGCCAAAAATAGGAGAGGTAAAGTTAATTCAACATCGACCTATTCCAGATGGTTTTAAGATTAAAACTGCTACTGTTATAAGAAAAGCAAACGGCTATTATGTAATCCTTTCTCTTGAAGATAAATCAGTATCGTCCCCTGATATCAGAATCATCCCTAATGCTGATAATACTATTGGGATTGATATGGGGTTAAAAGCGTTTTTAATAGACAGTCAAGGAGAAGAGGTAAAGATACCTCAATACTACCGTCAAGCTCAAAAACAACTAAGGGTAAAACAGAAAGCTGTATCGAGGAAAAAGAAGGGAAGTAACAACAGAAAAAAAGCTATTAAAAAGCTAGCCAAACGAAATCAAAAAGTAGCAAATACCAGGAAAGATTTTCACTATAAAACAGCTACAAGTCTATTGAAGAAAAAAGATGTCATAGCTCATGAAAAGTTAAATATTATTGGTTTGGCTAAAACTCGCTTATCTAAAAGTGTTAATGACGCGGCATGGGGACAATTTTTAACTATACTCGCAAACAAAGCTGAAAAAGCTGGTTTGTTAACGGTAGCAGTTAAACCTCACGGTACTACTCAAGATTGTTCTTGTTGTGGAAAAACCGTCAAAAAAGCGTTATCGGATAGGCAGCATTCATGTCCTCATTGTGGCTTTGAAGCAGACAGAGATCTCAATGCTGCGAGAAATATAAAAAATAGAGCGGTAGGGCATTACGTTCTTAAAGCTCACCGAGTATCCGAAGCAATAGCTGGAGTTGGTGAGAAGCCTACGCTGTATACTTCAGTATCAGCGTAGGAGTATGTCACTAATTTACCCATGCGTGTTTCACTCCCTCCAGACTGATACATTTGGGCTGTATCGAAAAAACGCACCCCACCTTGTAGGGCAATTTCAATGGTTGCTTGTGCGTCTCTTTCGTTCAAGGAACCCAAATGCCACCCTCCTACACCTAGCATGGTTACTGCTTCGCCAGTTCTTCCCAAAGTTCTCAGAGGCAATAATTTACCCAAGCGATCGGTCTTCGGAGTTGGCTTTTGAGCATTGGTTTGAGAGGAAAGTAAAATGCCTGCGGTCAAACCTGCTAGCCATTTGAGTACAGAACGTCGTTCCATATCTAATACTTAAATACTCTAATTAATAGCACACGACTTGGCAAGTTAGGCGATCGCTGCTTGAGAAAATCTCACAGAGTGGAGAAGAGCGCGCCGAATAGCGGCTCCGGCTCGCCGGCTCGCCTCCCACAAATAGATCGTGATGGTTAACGCAGCTAAAAACATCCGTATCGGAAGGACTGCGAATCCTGACCTCTGGGACGGGGGATAAAGCCTATCGCCAAACTGTAAGACTTCGTGCTGGAGGACGCAAGAAATCCACTATTCCGCTGGTTTCTGGGTAGGAAGCCTCAGCATGAATTCTTTGAATC